>JARBTN010000016.1 GCA_029240195.1 Chlamydiales bacterium | reverse complement strand
ATATAACAAATTAATGGAATTATCTACTTATGCATCTATTACCATTTAAAATGAACCGTCAATTTTAAGAGAAGCGCCTATAAAGAACTTGACTTTAAAATTAATTTATAGGTAATTTTCTATTTTTTAAAACCACTGATTCAGGAAGAGAGAGAGGAAAAGTCATGTATAAACCAAGGCTTCTACTCATTGAAGACGAGGAAGACATTGCAGCTTTGATCAAATTGCAAGCGGAAATTGCAGGATACAAGCTTCATGTTGAAGTAGACGGCCTCAATGGATATTTATTCGTCGAGAAGGACAAACCCGACTTGGTGATCTTAGACATCATGCTGCCCGGGCAAAATGGGCTCGATGTCTGCCGCAAAATTAAAAACCACCCCGAATTGAAAGACATTCCGGTGATTGTCATCTCGGCAAAGAGTGAAGAGCTAGATGTCATCTTGGGGCTGGAGCTTGGCGCTGACGATTATGTCACCAAGCCCTTCTCAACAAAAGTGCTCTTTTCGAGAATCAAAGCAGTGCTTAGGCGAGGCAAAGAGACAGAAAAAGAGAGCAAGATCGTTTCATTTGGGGTCTTTCAAATGGAGGCCGACAAGTACTTGCTGAAGAAAAAAGACAAATCGATTTCTCTCACCCTTTCAGAATTTGGCATTTTAAAGAGGCTGGTGTTCAACCGAGGCAAAGTGCTGACCCGCAACCAGCTGCTTGACGATTTGCAAAATGATGATGCCTATGTCGTCGATCGCAACATCGATGTGCACATTGCCTCTTTGAGAAAAAAGCTCGGCCCCAACTTCGCCTACATTGAGACGGTGCGGGGCGTTGGCTATCGCTTTAAAGAAGACGATTAGAAAAAGGGCGATTGCCGCTTTCAACTCCTTAAAATTCACGCTGATGAGCGACTGGGAGCGCGATACCCCACTTTTAAAATCCAGCCCTTGCCGGCCTCTTGGCTGCAGGAGAAATTGCGAATGCCAGAAGCTAAGGGCAGGTGGGGCTGCATCTGGGCGCTCTCCTTAGCAAAATAATGCATGGCATATTCTAAAGGCAATTCCCGCTCTCCGCGGCGCAGCCGCACGAGTTCTATTTTAAATGAATCTAAGACGCGCAATTCTAAAGAGACCAAAATCTTCAACGGCCAGACCCCTTCTTGCTCTTTATAACAGATCCAAGTGGACTCATTGGGCAGATCTGAGATGGGGCTAAAGCCGAATCCCTCCCCTGCTATCCCTTCGCAAAACGACAAAAAGAGTGGCAAAGACATCGTCTCTATGACAGGCTTTGCTGTGATATCGGGGAGGCGATTTAGCGCATCGATCCGTTTGAGGATGCCGGTGCGGCTTTCCAACAGGGATTGCGAGCTTCCTCCTGTCAATTCAGCCATCGCTGCTTGATAAATGTTTTGAGCTGCGTGCACTTCTGCTGGGACAGTGAGCAAATCGCGCATTTGCAGCCACGGCAGGACTAGGAGAGTTAAAACGATGAAGACCACGCTGAGCTTCCAACCGCTCACACTCCAAGACGTTGCATCGACACTATCGACGATGTACCTTTTTTCCTGTACAATTGTTTGCTCCATCTCCCCCTCTCTATCGCTTATCTTTTTACCTGCCTATATTCACTCTCTCATTAAAAGTCTCTTTTTTTGTCATTTTTTCAAAAAAAGGGAGAGAAAAAGGGGCCTGGGCTGGCAACCGCTTTTTCCAGCGCAATTTGGCCAGGTCACCTACGCTCAAAAGAGACTGATGAGAGCCCTACGGCATGGGGATCCAAGTTTTTATGAGTATCAAACGGCGCTAAAGCTTCTAAATTATTGATTAAAAATAATATTTTATATAAAATTTAAACTAATAAATTGAAAAACAGTTCTTTATTAAAAATTAACTTTATTTATAAATGAGCATGAATTAGTATATTGTTGTTTTAAAATAGGATTAGTCATGAAATCTTTAACGGCATCTGTTCAAAAGAAATTTGACACCCATCTTTATAGATATGAGGTTCGAAAAGGATTATTGAATGATCATGTCATCTTTTACTGGAATAGCAATAAAGAGGTTGGCGATAGCTGCAAAGCTTATGGCACAATCATTGGCATGCTGCTGTCTTTGATAAATTTGGCAGGACGCATTCAGTTGCAGGGCCAAGTGATCTATCTCAAGCGAGAGAGGATCATTAAATTTTCTACTATTCCATTTGCCCCTCCTCCTCCGCCCCCTTCGGCTGCAACTGGAACTCCAGCTTTCAATCCGCCATGGCGTCAAACGCAGTCCCAAACGGCTAAAGTGGGCCAAGCCTCTCTCATCAATGAATTAAAAGAGTTCCTTCAAAAGCGGTCCATGAGGCAGCCATTCGTTTGCCCACTTCAGCAGCGAAGAGAGGCATCGGCTCAAGCAGCAATAGGGAAATCAAAAGAGCAATCTGAAGCACGACCTAAAGCGCTAAAAAAAGAGAAAAAGAAAGACGCTAGCCAGGATGAACGTAAACCTGAAATAGAAGCTAGCGCGCAAATGGGAATCCTCCCTCCCCCTCCTCCCCCTCTAGCGGCTGCACCCAGCACAAAAAAGGCAAGCACTCCTATATCGCGATCTTCAACGACACCGCGCCATGCACCGCGGCAAGAGGAACAGCCGCTGGATATTAACCATGCATTATCAACGGCATTTAGCAGCGAGAAGTTCTCTTCCCTTTCGAATGAGGAGGAGGAGGAGGAAGGGCCCGATTGGGATTACAGCGACAGCGACCACCCCGCTTGGAATTACGATGAAAGCGATCCCGCTTGGGACGGCATAAGGGCTTCTATTCCGACTCAATTGATTCCATTGGCAGGGCCTTTCCCTCAATATTTAACTCTTAGGGAAACACCTATGGACTCGCCACTAGATTTTAAAGAGCAGGTACAGGGCATTAAAGAAATGCAAGGCGAGATAGCGAAAAGAAGGGCTGCCATAGCCCCAGATGCCTCAGATTTGGATGAAGAGGAAGAGGATTATGACGGGCGATAGGAATACCGTTTTTTTTAAAAAATAAGCTATCGACTTAAGGACTTAAGTCATCTGCCGCATAGCAGGTGACCGTTTGCTGCAAAAAGAGGCTGGCCAAATCAGAGAAGTGGCCGGGGTCATCTGAGGCATAGAACCTGTAAAAAGGGGAGGAAGGGGAAGAGGGGGGCGCTTGCAAAGAGAGCTGCCGCAGCGTCTTTTGCACAAGGGATGCTGTCGCTTCTGCTGAATCGATAATCGATACGGAGGGGCCAAGCTCCCTTTGAAAGAGTGGAAGCAAAAGAGGGTAGTGAGTGCAGGCGAGCAGCAGGGTGTCGATGCCCAGTTCCTTTAAAGGCGCCACATACTCTTTCAAGAAGAGCTCTGTTGCCGCGTGGGAGAATAGGCGCTCTTCGATGAGCGGAACCAGCATGGGGCAGGCCTTAGCAAACAGGTGAAGCTTGGGAGCGGCTGCCAGCAATTTTTTTTGATAGAGGCCAGAGGCAATCGTTCCTTTGGTGCCGACCAGCCCTGCACGGCAGCTGGCTTTTTCGAGCACAGCACTGACGCCGGCCGAGATCACTTCGACGACAGGCATAGCAACTTGGGAGCGCACGGCCTTTGAAGCAAAGGCGGAAGCTGTATTGCAGGCGATGACTAACAGCTTGATATCAAATTGGCTGAGGAAGCGGGCATTTTCTAAGCTATAGCGGACGACGGTGGGCTCGGCCTTGGGACCGTAAGGCGCTCTTGCAGTATCGCCAAAATACACTAAAGACTCATGTGGCAAGAGGGCCTGGATAGCTTTAAAGACAGTCAGGCCGCCGACGCCTGAGTCGAAGATGCCAATGGGCCTGGAATCCATGATCGAACACTCAAGGGATGTGAAGGGTTTGGCCGGGGTGAATGATGTTACTTGCGCCAATCTGGTTTTTAGCCTTTAAAGCTTCCACGCTCGTCTTAAAGCGGCGGGCAATCTTTTCTAAAGTATCCCCCGATTTGACGACATAACTCTCTTCTTGAGAGCCGTCTTCCTTTTTACGATCGCCTTCTAAGAGGGCCAATACAGATTGAGTGGCCATCTCGAGGTGGGCTGTATTCTTCACTTGCTTGGCCAAAGCGCCTTCGGCCTGTTTTAGCTCTTGGTCGATCTGGCTAAATTTGTCATTAATTTCAGAGCGCATGCGAGTCAAATCTTTGATAGCCAGCGCTAAATTCTGTTCGACTTTTTCAATTTTCCCCATCAACTCGCGGGCGAGAGAGGCATTTTGCTTGGACAATGTCTTTTCTAAATCGGCGCGCAGCGCTTCAAAAGCCAGCTCTTGATTATTCAAGCGCTCTTGCAGCATCTCCAGCTCGACTTGCTGATTGCTTAAAGCATGAGAGAGACGCTCAGAGGCAAATTCGGCCTCGCGCGCCTTTTGCTTATAATGGCAAATGGCGGCTTTCGGCAAGCGTTCTTCATGGACCGCTCCCTCTCCTAAATTGACGAACGCTAAAAAACAGACTAACAGCCAATAGAGCATGCTAAAAATCCTATGGCCTTATCGCCGTTTAAAGATGCGGAATTGCGCTCTGCGGTTTAGAGCATAGGCATCCTCAGTCTTTTCGAGGCGCAAAGGACGCTCTTTGCCATATGAAATGACAAACAACCGGTCGGGGTTAATCCCTTGCTCAATTAAGAAATGGCGGATGGCATTGGCTCGTTTTAAACCGAGCGCTAAGTTATAAGCTTGCGGCCCTCTCTCATCGCAATGCCCTTCGATGAATAGATAAAGATCGGTGTGGGTCTTTAGATAACGGGCAATGCCTTTGCAAATTTCCATGGCCTCGCCGCCCTCGATCAGGCTGCGGTTATAGGCGAAGTGGATCCGTCTAAAGACGCGGGATAGATCGACATCTGACAGCGGGTCGCTAAAGCTCTCGATTCCCGGAATGGGGGAAGTCGGGTCTCCCGGAGAGAGGCGGGATTGGCGAAATAGGGCCGATTCTGTAGCAGGCAGTGGCTGCCCCTCCAGGTCTTGTAGAGGGATGAAGTCGCTCTCTCTGGCAATCGCCCCCGCCTCATCGCTTTGTTCAAATTCTTCGCGCGATTGAATTTGCTTGGAGTCGCCATGTTTGCCGCCGAGGGAACGAAAACCTTTTCCCATATAATGGCTAGCTGTCTTCGTGTCATCCCACACTTCTTCAGAGGAGCGGCGGCAGGAGGCAGAAAACAAAAGTAAAAAAGCCAGATTTAACTGGATTAAAGATGCGGATAACTTCATGGTCGCGATTTTCTCCCCGAACAATTCTAAATGCTAAATATACGCTCATCTATTTTAATGGATGCTTCTCAGTAAAAGCAATCTTTTCATCGCATTTCCCAACAAGGAAACCGTTTCTCCCCTTTTCCATCGCTGATTTTAAAAGGCTTTAAGCGCTTTAAGTCGATGATATAGAGCTCTGCTCGATGGGTCCCTTCCGCCTGATTGTAGACAAGGTGCAGCCCATTGGGAGCAAAGCTTGGATTTTCTTTATCGCCCGCCCCCTGGGTGAGCTGCGTCTCGGTTCCTGTGGCCAAGTCGACCACCCAAATTTGCCGAACACCCTGAGTCAAAGCTGTGAAGGCAATCTTCGAACCGTCGGGCGACCAACTGGGCGCTGTACTCTCTCGATTGCGCTTAGTCAAAAGGACAGGCTTGCCTCCAGGAACCAAAGGGAGCAGATAAATTTTAGGCGAGCCATCCTTATCCGAGACAAAGGCCAGTTGGCTTCCATCGGGGCTAAAACAAGGGGAGGCCTGCGAACTATTGAGCTTAGAGAAGATTTGGCGCGGCTTGCCGATTACGCCCGCCTCTTTGCTAAAGGATAGGAGGAATAGATCTGTGGAGCCGGTGACGTCAGAGACCAAAGCCACTTGCGAGCCGCTGGCGTTGATGGCCGGCATTAGCTGGTTGCCTCTCAAGTAGCTCAAGCGACGGCCAATGCCATCTTTCAAAGAGGCGACAAAGATCTTGGGCTGCCCCAGGCGATAGGAGACATAAAAAAAGCTGCCGGGCCGTCCCCCCTTTTTGGGTGGGATATAGGTAGGTGTGACGGCATAGCTGCCCTCAGAGGTTAGCTTTCGGATGTTGGCTCCGTCTGAGTCGCACTCATAGACCTCAGCAGTCCACGTTCTGGCATCATGGGGCACTTTGCGCTCGCGGACAGTGTAGAGGATGCGCGTGGAAGCAATTCCCGGATGGTCAAACATCTTTTGATGCAATGAGTCATGCAGCTGATGGATTAGCTGCCGGTCTTCGGCAATGTGGCCGGTCAAGGGCATATTTTCAATAACGTCGGCTGTCTCTTGGGCTGTGGAAATGAGACGGCACTGCAATTTCTTGTGCTCTACGCGCGCTTCGATGGCATAGGTGATGCGCATCTCGCGATAGGCATCTACACCCATTTTTTGGCCCGCAGCTGAAGCTGGGAGCTCGACCACTTCCGTCATCCCATTATGGGCCAAGTCAAACTGCAAAATTTTGAACAAAGAGTCGGCATAGCCTTTAGAGATGCTGCCATCCGAACACTCCAGCTTCAAACTCACTGGCAAGAGGGCTTTTTCTGTCGAAAGGCGCACCACCAGCTCAGAAGAGGCTAAAGGCCAAGAAAATAGGAGGAAGATCGTGGCCAAAAGGGGTCGAATCTGCGTAATCATTGAATATGCCCAATCTAAAAATTAAAGAGACGCTTTCATCTTACCAGAAGCGGTGTTTTCCAAAAACGGATCATTTGCCTTCTTTTCAAGAGGCTGGCAGGGCAAATGAGCGCTGCAGCGGTGCTGAGTCAGCTGACGATTGCACTTATAAGCAATAGCTATTTGCTTTGCTTGATTTAAAGATGCTTGCAATTTTTTATGGTAGAGATCGCGAAAGTCGCGAAAGCACTCTTTAAAAAGGTGGGTTGTAAACTGGCGCGTCATCTCTAAGTACACATTCGTTTCCTTTTCAAAAGCAAAGGCCCACTGATTGAGCTCTTCTTGAGAGATTGCGGTATCTCGGCTCTTGTCAAGTATCTGGGCAATTCCTCGGATGATATGCCTGAGCAAACGGTGGTCCTCTTCAAAGCGCGGGTAATCTTCCATGTAGTAATGGTAGGCGATTGGCGGAGAAGAGAATACTTTAGGATAAGACTCAGGCCTCACGAGTTCCTGTTTCATCTCTAAGAGTTCTAAGGCGACATTTGGGTAGTGATTGACTTGCATAAAAAAATCTCCTCATCGTTCATTATCAAAAGTGATTGCTATCTTTTGCCGCTCCCGATTGCCAGCTGTGCGGCCATTTGGAAGAGGAGGGAGCATCAAATGGGGTATTTTTTGCAACACATAATTTTTATTGCGCTCGCTTTCCGCGGCCACAATTCGGATGGACTCGACATGGCCATCTTTGCATACGGTCAACTCCACTTTGACGCGCCCCATCTCCGGTAATGCCAAATGCCTTTTTAACAAAGAGGCAATGGCGGCAAAATAGTCCCCCTCCTCGCCGTTTGCAGTGGCAGCATCCGAGCTTTCGATGCTGAGCGCGCCGATGCTCAGCGACCGGGAAGCCTTGGCTGGCAGAATCCCTTTGTCCGCACTCTTATCTAAATTTCCCAAATTGAGGCGCGCCCTTTGAATTAGCTCTGAGCGGCGATCAGCGGCTTTTTGCCCCTCGGCACTCTTTGTCGGCTGGGGCACATTTGATGGCGGCTTCACAGCATTTAGCTGCGGCTTATCAGTCTTCGACTGCGGCTTATCAGCATTTGGCTGCGGCTTCAAAGGGCTTTTCTCAATCGGCTTAACTGGGGCTTTAGCTGGGGCTTTAACCGGAGGAGGCACCGGTGGCATTTTTTTCGGCGCGGGAGGCGGGGGCGCCGGCTTGGCCGGCTTGACGGGAGGGGGGGGCTCCGGCTGAGGCGCTGGGGCAGATTTTTCTATCTTCTCTATCTGAGGAGCGAGGGGCTCCTCAGGGACTGGTTTGACAGCCTCTTGTTTAACAGCCTCTTTAGCTACAGCGACAGCCTTTTCAGCTAAGGCCGGCGCTCTCTTTTCCAAAGCCACTGTATGCACCTGAACGCGCTTAGCCGATGGCAGAGGCAACAGAGTCGATTCTCTAAAAAAGAGCGCTAAAAATAAGATGTGAGCAGCCAGAACCGAAAGGGAAATTTTCCCTCCTAGAGAAAGCGCTTTAACATGCGCTGAACAGGCGATCAAGCGCGCCCAGCTCTTGGCCATTTGCTCTTTCACGGCTCTAAAACCACCTGCATTTCGGCAAATCCTGCCATTTCCACACTATTTTTAATGGCCTGATAGGTGCCAAAGGGAGCTTTGCGATCGGGAAACAGGCAGGGCACGCCGTTAGGATTTTTCTGATGCGCCTCTTTCAATAAGAGAAATAACTCATTCAATGAGACGTTTTTTTGATGATACAAGATACGGTTATCAGCTGTAATGACAATCGAAATGCCGCTATCTTTGAAGGAGGAGACCTTCTCCACACCCCCTCTTTGAGCGAGATCGACTTTCTCAAACTCTAAGATCGGGGCAATCACAATGAACATAATCAATACAACAAAAGAGACATCGATCATGGGTGTCAAATTGATTTGAGGCTCTTCAATGGCATCTGGCTTGAAACGAAATCGCCGCATTAGGCCTATCTCCCCTATTCATCCACTTTGCGATACTGGAATTCGACAGCGGCTAAAATTTCTAAGGAAAAATTCTCCATGTCGCTTTGAAATTCCCGCACCTTATTTTTTAAGTAATGGTAGCCGATGAGGGCTGGGATGGCATCTAAGAGGCCAACGACAGTTGTAGCCAGCGCCAAAGAGAGCCCGCCGAGCATCACAGCGCTCGACCCGCTCTTCACCTGCAGCTCTGAAAAGGTGAGCAAAATTCCCCATACCGTCCCTAAAAGGCCTAAGAAGGGAGCTAAGCTGACAATAATAGAGAGGACATAGAGATTCTTTTCCAAGAATTTCGTCTCTTTGGCAATGGCTTGAGCAAGATAGGTGTCCAAAAGGGCCATGTCATTGACCGAGAGATAAGCGACTGCGCCCTCTTTTTGCACCCCGTAGTGACGATTTTTATTTAAAATCTCCAAAGCATGCTTTTTCAAGGTGCTGTATAAAGAGAAGAAGGGGTGGGCCTCTTCCCCTTTTAAATCGAGCGCCAAGGGGTTTTGTCTAGAGAGCTCAAATCGTTTGGCAAAAGCCAAAGAGCCCTTTTCAGCCAGCCTCCCCTCCCAAATTTTATAGATTAAGAGAGTCCAGCTAATACAAGAAAGAGCAAAAAGACCGATAAAGATCAGCTTGCCCAAAAAATCGGAGGCAAAAAAAGCATCGATGACAGCGTTCACAAAAAGACCTTTCCAAAAAATAAAGAGATTCCATCATAGCGCATGCGGTCAATCTTGAGGAGTAAAAATAGCGGCCGAGCGCGCTAGAGCAGGTTCTATGAATCGTCAGAAAAACATGGATAAATAGTGCATCTCTCCCCTATATATACTTTAAAAAAGGCTTTGGAGAGGCATTGCCCGCTTCAGAGCCTCTTTGTTGTTTTCACGCCCAACAGGGGAAACTCTTTCATGCAAGCTTTAAAGAAGATGCTATTTCTCTTCTTGCTTCCGTTCTTGCTGCAAGCGCAAGACATTGTGCAGATGGAGCATAGCCAAGAGATTAAAGCGCCCGAGAAAACTTTTTTTACCGTGCCCATCACGCTAAAAATTGCGCCCGAATGGCACATCTACGCGCAAAACCCGGGGGATATCGGCAAAGGCGCTGTTTTAAATTGGCAGCTGCCTCCAGGGATTCATCTAGGACCTTTGCACTGGCCAATTCCTAAACTGTTTAAAAGCGAACTCAAAGAGCCGCTCATCTCCTATGCCTACGAGGGAGAAGTGACCTTGCAGCAAGAACTCTTTGCCGATGAGTCGTTTGGAGAGGGGTTGGCTATCGTCTCCTTCCAATGGCTTGCTTGCAAAGAAAGCTGCCAGCCGGGCAAGAATGTGGCCGCCATCCATATCGAAAAAGGAGAGGCACCCTTTGTTGAGGCGCAGCCGGCTATCCAGCCTCTACCGGCCAATAGCCGCAAGATCTGGCAAAATGATGCCTTTACCTTAGCCATTCCTAAAAAGGCCCTTTCAGAAGAGGTGAAGAGCGCATTTTTCATGCCCTTTAAAGCAAATGCCATCCCTGGCATCCAATGCATTGCCCACGTCAAAGAGACGCCGTTGGAGGTAGAAATCACTTTTCTCCCTTTCAAAGCTGTCAATGGCGTGGTTGTCCTAGAGACCCTTTCAGGGCCGGTCGCCTATGAAGTGCAGCTAGAACAAATTTCTGGAAAAACATTGGGAGCGGCCACCGACCGCTCCCCCATCCCTTACCTCTTTGGCCTGCTGGGCGGCCTCCTCCTCAATTTCATGCCCTGCGTCTTACCCCTCCTATCCCTTAAAATATTTTCCTTTTGCCATCTCAGCGGCAAAAGCCGGCTGCAAAGCGCTCTTTACGGAATTGCCTACTCTCTTGGCATCTTAAGCTCTTTTTGGATTCTAGCCCTCCTCCTCTATAGCGCTAAAATGGCAGGCGGATCTTTAGGCTGGGGCTTTCAGATGCAAAACAGCCACTTTGTCTATTTTCTGATCCTACTGCTCCTTTTAATGGCCCTCAACTTTTTTGGCGTCTTTGAATTCAGCGTTTTTCTCAATGAGCCCTCTTTAAAAAAGGGATTGTTCGGCACCTTCTTAAGCGGGGCTTTGGCCACCTGGCTGGCAACTCCCTGCACCGGCCCTTTTCTTGGCAGCAGCATCGGCTACGCCCTCACTTTAGACTTGCAAGAGCAGCTCCTCTTTTTTACAAGCGTCGGCTTCGGCATGAGCTCGCCCTACCTATTTTTGACCCTCTTTCCCTCGCTCATCCATCGGCTGCCAAAGCCCGGCTATTGGATGATTGTCTTCAAGCAGCTGATGGGATTTTCACTTTTAGCCACCATCGTCTGGCTCCTTTTTGTGTTGCAAGCGCTGCAGCCACAGGCCAACATCTTCGCCTTGTTAGCCTCTTTGACAGCAATGTCCATTGGGGCTTGGCTTTTTGGCCTGTTTGAGCGCCCTTCCATCTCTGGCAACGTGCGCTACGGCGGCCAAGCTCTAGGCCTTCTGCTCCTTCTTTTTGCCGCCTTTAGCGGCTACCAAGTGCTAAAAGCAGAAAAAAGCCCCTTCGAGCCCTACTCTGAAAGAGCGCTCTCGGCCTTGAGAGCAGAGGGAAGGCCTGTTTTGGTCGTCTATACCGCCAAATGGTGCCTGCTCTGCCAAGCTAATGAGGTGCTCCTCTCGCAAAAAAAAGTGAGAGCGCTGCTGGAAAAGCACCAAGTAGCCCGACTCAATGCCGACTGGACTTTGGCCGATCCCCTCATAACCGCCTCGCTGCAACACTTTGGCCGGCAGGGGGTTCCCTTTCACCTCCTCTATCCAAAGGATCAAGGGAAAGAAGCCATCGTCTTGCCGGAAGTGCTCACTTTTGCAAGCCTTGAATCTGCTTTCAATCAGGCCGATTCTCCTTGAGAAATAGGGACAAATCTTGAATGATCGTGTGGCAAAACAGTTAGGACATCCATATGTTATTTGATTCCCACACCCATATCAGCTCAGAAGACATGTTCAAAGAGTGCCAAACGCTCTTTCCTGAAGAGGCAAACCCCATCGACTCTCTAATTCGCGAAGGGCAAGCGATGGGCGTCAGTGCCATGATCAATATCTGCACCGAACAAGACAGTTTAGAAAGAGGATTTGAGCTGCAAGAGCGCTTTCCCTTCCTCTTCAATGCCGCCGCGAGCACCCCAAATAGCGTCGAAGAAGAAGACGCCTTCTTTAAAGAGGTCAAAGCCCACGCCAAAAAACTCGTCGCCATCGGCGAGACAGGCCTTGACTATCACTACACATACGTGGCAAAAGAGGTGCAGCAGCGCTCTTTTTATCGCTACTTGGCGCTGGCAGAAGAGGAAAAGCTACCTGTCGTGATCCACTGCCGCGATGCCTTCGCCGACTTTTTTGCCATCATCGACGAGGTCAAACCCGCTCTGCCCGGCATTTTGCATTGCTTCACCGGCTCCCTTCAAGAAGCTGAAGGGGTATTGGAGCGCGGCTGGTTCCTCTCGCTGAGCGGCATTGCCACATTTAAAAAGAGCCAAGAGCTAAGGCAAGTTGCGAAAATGGCTCCCCTCGATCAACTTTTGATCGAGACAGACGCCCCATTTTTAGCGCCGCAAAAATACCGCGGCAAAATGAACCGCCCGGCCTACCTCATTGAGATGCTGCACATGCTCGCTCAAGAAAAAGAAAGGCCCATAGAGGCCATTGCGCCTCAAATCTTTAATAACACCTTAAAGGCATTCCCCCGCGTATGTTTAGACAAGCGTTAATCTGCCTCATCGTCCTACTGCAATCGGGCGCCCCCCTTTTCTCGACAGAAGAGATCGGCCTCATCCTCATTAAAAAGGGGGAGGCGGCGGTCATCGATGAAACAGGGCATAAGCGAAAGCTCGAAATTGGCAGTTCCCTTCACCTCAGCGATGAGATTGAGACAGCGCCAGATAGCGTGCTGCACCTGGTGCTGCGCGACAACACCAAGCTGACCCTATCGGGAAAAGCGCGCCTTAAGCTGAAAGACTTTTTCCTCAAAAAAGATGCGCCTCCCAAGACGCTCATCGAATTGTTGGAGGACGCGCTCGATTTTTTAGCTGGCGAAATGGACGCTCTCACCCCCGAAAATTTATTGATCGAAAGTGACACGGCGACCATCGGCATTCGCGGCTAATTGAAGTTTTTACGCCTATAAGGGAGACGGGTTTTTCCCTCTCCCCTCTAAGTCTTAACGCTTTCAAATGACTTGACTTGTGAAAAAAGACAGGATATAATTGGCGTTTTAAACTCTCTTCCCTGATGCCTGTATGTTTCCCAAATCGATCGAGCTGCCCAGCCACATCCTCAAAGCGCGTGAAGAGCGATCTGACGCAGTCTTGCGGGTCACCAAGCTGAGCATCCTCATCCGCTCTCTCATTATTGTCTGCGAAATGGCCGGCTTCTTCTGGTTTGACAGCCACACGCTATTGATCGACGCCATCGACGGCGCCTTTGATGTGACAACCAGTTTCTTTCTCCTATTTTGTATTAAATACGCCAGCCGACCGCCAGATCGCAACCACCCCTTCGGCCATGGGCGCCTAGAGCCGTTGGCAGGCTTGCAGCTCGGCTTAATTCTGACCGCCATTGGCGGCTTTCTCTTTTTTAAAGAGATTTGGGCTGATTTTGGGCTCAAAGAAGTCGCTGCCATCAGCCCCCTGGCGGCGCTAATTCCCTTGGGAGCCTTCCTCCTCTTAGAGCTAACCGGTTTAAAGATGAAGAAGCTGGCCCAGCAGCTGAGGAGCCCCGCTCTTTTAGCTGAGGCGCGCCACCTGCGCTTAGACTCTCTCAACACTGTCATCGCCGCTATCACTCTGCTTTTGGCAGCCTCCATGCCCACTTGGAGCGCGCGCCTCGATGAATGCGGCGCATTGTTGATTGCCGCCTGCATGACCTATATTGGCATCAGCGGCTGCAAAAAGAACTTAGATCAGCTGCTAGACCGCAAACCGGAGGAGGACCTCTTTAAATTGGTTCGAGAAGCAGCGCTGAAGACAGAAGGGGTCAAAGACACCGAAAAGATCCGCATCCAATCGTATGGCCCAAATGCCCATATCGCCATCGACATCGAGGTAGAGAGCTCTCTTTCGGTGGAAGAGGCGCATCTCATCAGCCAAAATGTGCGAGTAGAAATTCAAAAAGAGTGGCCCGATGTGCAAGATGTCATCGTGCATATCGAACCTTACTATCCAGGCGACCATTAAAAAATTGCCCATGCTCCAATCCTCCCCTTTGCTTAAAAAGCCCTATGCCGCACTTTGGATAGTCCTCAGCGCCAAGGCCCTTTTTTTCTTTTTGGCCATTCTCTATGCAGGGATTGCACTTGGGCCTGATGAGGCCCAGTATTGGACATGGAGCCAAAACTTAAGCTTTGGCTATTATAGCAAGCCGCCGGGCATCGCATGGCAAATTTGGCTGAGCACTGCCCTTTTTGGACAGTCGGAGCTAGGAATTCGCCTCTCGGCAGTGATCCTCTCTCTTCTTTTATCCCTTAGCATCTATCGCCTCGCGCGCATCGCCAATCTAAGCGAACGGCGCGCCTTCTTTGCCGCCGTTGCCATGGCGCTCTCTCCCCTAGGCATGCTCGGCTCTTTAGTGGCCACAACCGATGGCGCCTCCATCTTATTGCAGACGATGGCGCTTTCCGCCTACTATCGGGAGAGAGAAGAGGGCTCCTTTTTAAAGACGGCCCTTTGGATTTTGCTCGCTTCCCTTTTCAAATGGACATCATTTCTCCTTTGGCTCTTTTTCCTTGCCGATGCCAAAAGGTTAGGGCATGCTGTAAAACATAGGCTCCTTGGGCTTTTGTTATCGCTCTTTGGGCTTTTGCCCAGCCTCTATTGGAATAGCCAGCATGATTTTGTCACTTTCCGCCACGTCTTTTATAATATCGCCGGGCAAAAACAAGCCTCTGCTTCAGCCGGACTATCGGGCAATCCTTTAGAATTTTTAGGGGCGCAGCTGGCGCTGCTCTCGCCGATCATCTTTATTCTCCTTTGCCGAGCGTTTTATCTTCTCTTTACAAAAAAAGAGGAGAGAGCCGATGCAGCAGACCTTTGCGGCGAGTTTGCCCTGGCCTTTCTAACGGCATCGAGCGCGCTCTCCATCTTCACCAAGATGCAGGGCAATTGGTGCGCCTACATCTATCCGGCGGCCATGGTTTACCTGGCTGCATCGTTAAAAGACCTCTCTTGGCTAAAGAGGGGCATCTATTTATCAGGACTTTTAAGTATGGCCTTTTTAGCCATCCCCTCGTACCAGGCAAGCGCCCTCAGCGAACGCTTCCCTCTCCCGCAGAAAAACAGCCCCCTCAAGCATCTGGTCGGCTGGCCCAATTTAAAAGAGGCTCTTCTCAATGCCGGCTACCGGTCAGAGTGCGATGCCCTCTTGGCCGATTCTTACCAGATGACGAGCTTGCTGAGCTTTTATGCGCCAAAAAGCGCTGAAATGCCAAAGGGGCAGAGCGCTTACTTTCTCAACTTGCAAGGGGCGAGGCGCAATCAGTTTTCCTACTGGCCCTCTTTTGCTGAGTCGCAAGCGGCAAAATCGCCGGGCAGCGACACTTACTTTGTCTATGCTGAAAATGCCCCGCTCTATCAAATGGAGCGGGAAAAGAGGCGCGCCGACTATCAATCCCTCCTCAGCCGCTCTTTTACTGAAGTCTCCTGTGTCCTTGAGCAACCCCTCTATATTGCCAATGGCCAGGAGGCGAAGACGGCGCTCATCTTTCGCTGCCGAGGGTTCACCGGTTTTTTGCCAGCAGACCCTGACCTGTATTGATCAAGCCCTAAGCTATAGAGATGGAGATCAAAATTTTAAGCAGGTTGAAACCGACCTTCAAAAAAATCACTGGGCGGTTATTGACAATTATCTAAGCCTGATCTACTTTGCCATTTTTTTAACACCCCTAAATAGCAACCCAAAACCCCCAATATGCTTAAACTCAATTCTCAAAGAGAATATGTAGCCAAGCCCTTGCAAAGCACTGAACCTTTAAATATTCGGCCCCAAAAGAGATTTCGGGTTCTATCGACAGCTTACTATTTAAAAAAGGCGGTGAATAATTGCTTTAAAAGAGCCCTTGCTGAAAAAGGGATGGGCAGCAAAAAAGAAGGGGGCGTTTTAGGCAAAGGAAAGAAAACCCGGGAAGTCTCTCTCAAGAGGGCAGCTAAAATGCCATCTCATCTGGAAAAACTCATGCAATGCTATATCGATTATGAACCGCCAGAAAAAATTGCGCGGCCCCTCAGACAACTGATGAAGAAAGCGCCCGCCAACATGCTCATTCAATTGCAAGTTCCAGTGCAAAAGCCCAAAGCCGCGGCCGTCTTACTCGATATGGGCTTTAAGGCTCGGCCGGCTGTCAATGGCTGGCTGATGACCCAAATATTTCATTGAGGAAAGCGCCGTGCACTCACTGACCCAAAGGGCTGAAAAAATAGTAAGCATTGAGAGAGCCAAAGCGCCGCTTCAGACCATGAGGCACCCAGTAAGGCGGCCTAGGAGATTAGAGCCGGCCAATCAGCTCTTAAAAAAATCGCTCAAAAAGCACTTCTTAAGCAAACTCAGCAGAGACAAAGATCCAAAAGATCTTTTGGGGCGCATTGAAAGCTCTAAAAGGGAAGCGGCGGTTCTTTGCCAGTTACAACGCGATCTAAAACACCTCTTCGGCATCCTCGAAAAGTCTTTCGTCACGCCAGACGAAGTGGCCCGGTTTGCGCGCGGGGCATTTTCTGAAGAAGAGCTGGTGACATTTCCCAGGCGGGGCCTCAACTGCCTATTCATTCAAAGCTTGGCTGAGAGCATTCAAAAAAATCTGGAAAATCTGGCGGGAGACCTGCAGCTCGATTTCAAGCAGCTAGTCGAAAGCCCCCTTGTCGACATCGAGCTTTGGATGCCTAAAATTGCATCGGTCATCAAAAATGTCTTCCGAGAAGGCTCTCCCATTTGGACAATCCCTACATCCTTCCCCTCCTGCCAAATGGATCTGAGCGCTTTTTTTAGGGATATGGGATTTGAAGAAGAGCGCCGGATCAACTCTCAACTCACCATGGTTCGACAATTTTAATGAACAAAGAGCCCCTGGAAATCATCACGCTGCAAAATCACTTCATCCTCTCTCAGCTGCAGCTGGAAGAGGCGCTTTTAAGAGCAGGCTCTAAAAACTGCTGCCTGCTCAACCATGGATCCACGCCAGCCATTGTCTTAGGGCTGTCCAATCGATTAGAAGAAATGGTCGATTTAACGCTTTGGCAAGAAGAGAAGATCCCCCTCATCCGCCGCTTTAGCGGCGGCGGAACCGTGGTCGTCGATGAGGACACGTTCTTTGCCACCTTTATCTTTCAAGATCAGGCGCTGCGTCAGACGCCAGAGCAGGTCCATGCCCAGATGGAACGCATCTATGCGCGCGTCTTTCGCATGGAGGGATTTTGCTTGCGAGAAAATGACTATGTCATTGGCGAGAGGAAATTTGGCGGCAATGCCCAATCCATCACAAGAGGGCGCTGGCTGCACCATACATCGCTGCTCTTCAATTATCAAAGCAAGTGGATGCGCTATTTAAAGCTGCCCAAGCAGCGCCCCGTCTACCGAAAGAGTCGCGATCACGCCGCTTTCCTCTACACCTTAAATGAGCGCTTTTCCTCCAAAGATACCTTGCAAGACGCTTTTCTAGAGGCTTTGCATGAGCAATTTGCCTGCTCTTTCCGTCCTCTAAGAGAAGTTGAAAGCGCTTTACACATCCCCCACCGCAAAGCGACAGCGCTCATAGGTTAAACTCCCACTTTCCTATGTTTTATCAATGCGCCATCTTATAAAATATTCCTCACGCCCAGTAAAAAAACAAAAACAGGAGGGAATTTAATGAAATACGCACTTGCAGCCCTATTATTCCTCGCACCTTTTCAAGCAGAGGCGGTGCCATTCACACGCCCTTTTTCCTACCCATTAGAAAAGACCATCTCTTTAGACATCCCAGAAGAGCCCATTCATTGGGTCAAAGGGTGGGAACAGAGGCCTTTGATTGCCGAATTCATCCCCGAGGGGGAACATATCGACCACTGGTCGCACTTGCTCACCTTCCAATGGGAGCCACCAGCGCCTTATCAAGACCCTGATTTTTCCGTCTTCGTCGAGAGATTCACTTTGGGATTGGTGGCCAGCTATGGGGCTAGGATGAAATGGAAGAAGATCTACAGCGATGACAAAGAGCTCGTTTTGGAATGGTGGGTGCATCCGGGCCCTGGCGAGCAGCATGAGATCTTTAAGCTCTTTCGCACTGAAAAGGGGTTCTTGCGCGTCGCCTACACCACAAAAAAGGGAGAATGGAGCGCCGATGAGAGAAGGAATTGGCAAAAGGCCATCGAAGAAAGCCGATTGGAAGGGTAAAAAAAACTGCCGAATGGGTTCTATAGCAGCGCTTAAAATCAACCTGGTTTTTACAGGTGGGTCCGCTTCCTGCCGCGAAACGCTTCATCTAAAATAGACAAAGCGTTTAAAGCGGCAGCGTCGTGGTCCCTTAAGAAAAGCTTGTAGTTGATCAGCATCTATTGCTTAGGGTATCCCAATCAGCAGCAAAAACTCAGCCACATGCCCCATAAAAGAGGCGGTTAGAGATACCATTATGTCACAAATCTGAAAAGGGAGCAATGGCAAAACCTTTCCTTTTTTACTTCGCAAGTCATTGAGCCCTTAGGGAAGAGAGCTCGAAACAGGGCTTCCCCCTCTCAAAAAAAAATTTCTACGGCGCGCAGGCTGCTGAAGGATTGTTTTTTCAAAAAAGGGGGCCGCAAGTTGCAAATAATTTTTGACTTATTTTGGGCGCTTCATAGAATGACGAAAAAATCCCCCCCTCCTCAAATGCGGGAAATGCCCGCCCTCCACCTTTTTTTGCTTCGAATCCCTAAATCAGATTAGCGGTTAAGAATGAGGGGTATAGGGAGATTTTCAACCCCAAAAAAAGGAATTGTCCTTATGCGACCGATAAAAAACGCTCTTCAAGCGGTTTTTAGCGCCTGCCTCCTCTGCGGAAGCCTTTCTAGCGAGCCATTAGAGCCGCAAGCGAAAGGCATCTCTTTCCAAGAAAGAGCTGCAATGGAGCTCGACCACATTGCAGCTATCTTGGTAGAGCGCTATGCCCCCTACCAACGCAAGAAAGAACTTTTTGCTTGGGACCTGGCAAAAGAGCTGCAAAAGGCCAAGGCAGAGCTTTCTTTGCAAAGAGACCTTTCCTTAAAAGAAAAACAACGCATTGTCAGCCGCTTTCTTAATACTACAGGCGACTACCATGTCAACGTCCAGTTCTATTCGACAGAAGAAGCCCGCCTGCCCTTTAAAATCATCCAAGCTGAAGGCGCCTACTACATCACATCCATCGATCGCTCTCGCCTGCCCCAAGCCTCCTACCCTATTCAAGAGGGCGATCAGATCTTAGCCTTCAACGAGCGCCCTATCGAAGAGGAGATCGAAGCGATGCGCACGGCCAAAGGATGGGCGCAAAATTTCCCCTCAGCAGAATCCACAGAAGCGATGCTCGCAAGCTTGGTCACCCACCGCAGAGCCTGCCTTGGCGAGGAAGTGCCCCAAGGGCTGTTATCCATCCGCGTCAAACAATCTGATCAAAAAGAGCGCGACTTCTACCTCGTCTGGGAATACTTTGAAGAGCAAATCCTCTCCTATGATCCGCCCATCGAAAATAGGCTCCGCTCTAAAGGGGATTTTTTCTCCGATGAGATGCTCGTCGATCTTCTCGCCAAAGTGCAAAGAGGGCCAGAGGTGATCCCCCAGCTGAAGAAATTCTTCCATCAATCGCTCATCCACTCCTCCTTTTCAGCGATCAACCCAGAAGCGGCCTCTCCCTGGGATATGGGAGCCCGCAAAAGCTTTATCCCGCCCCTCGGGCCGATGATCTGGCAATCGCCTGAGCACTTCCCCTACTTTGCCTACATCTACCAAAATGAGGACAAAAAGCTGATCGGCTACCTCCGCATCCCCCACTATCAGGGGAGCATCGGCTTTGCCCGTCTCTTTCAAGAGATCATCGCCAAATTCCAAGAGGTCACCGATGGATTGATCATCGACCAAGTCAACAACCCCGGCGGGCACCTCTTCCACCTCTACACCCTTTTATCGATGCTGACCGACCAACCCCTGGAGACGCCTCACCACCGCATCATGCTCTCGACAGATGACCTCTTTTTAGCGCGCCTCTTGCTCTCTTTACTCGATGAGATGGGCACGCCAGAGCAAGCAGCGGGACTCATTGGCCTCTTTACCTCTCCCTACCCCACCAACTACCAAAATGTGCTGCTCGTCAAAGAATATTGCCGTTTTGTCATCAATCAATGCGAGCAGGGCAAAAAATTGAGCGACCCCTATTACCTGCTCGGCGTCGACCAGATCCAGCCGCACCCCACCACGCGCTACACCAAGCCCATTTTATTAGTGACAAATGAAAAAGACTACTCGGCAGCGGATATTTGCCCCGCCATCTTGCAAGATGCCAAGCGGGCCGTGCTCATCGGCGGACGCACAGCGGGCGCGGGCGGCTGCGTCAATTACACAAGCTACCCAAATAGCTTAGGGATCTCTCATTTTACCTATACCTACACAGTGGCCTTGAGAAAAGATAACTCCTTCATCGAGAATGAGGGCATCTCTCCAACCATTCCCCTCGCGCTCACTCCAAATGACTTCAAGCAGAAGTGCCGCCCCTATGCGAATCGCATCAACCAAGAGATGAAGCGTCTGCTGCAAAACCCATAATTTCCTGCCCCCTACCGGCTCTTGAGCATTCCAAGAGCCGGCCATGAATCTAAATTGCGCTTAAAGCCCCACTCTTTTATCCTGAATATCACCACTTACAAGAGAGAGGGTACGGACATGGGACCAGTCGATACGAACACCATCTTTACGCAGAGCAGCCAACTTAACAGCTTAGAAGAGCATTACAAGCAAAAGTATCAAGAGCTTGCTGTCAAGGAAAATTGGTCTGAGATCATTGCTGAGGGCAAAAAAGATGGTGCCATCATGGAGGGCAGCGACCCAAGAGTTGCTTGCAAAATCTACCGGCATGTAGCCTCCTGCTGTCACTATAAAGGTTTATACGAAGAAAGCCGAGAGATTGCGGAAAAGATTAAATGGCTCGGCGAGCGTTTGATCGACAGAGGCTTACAAGCTCTCGGCCTTTATTTACAATCCGCTTCAGAGCGCGCAATGGCCATCAATGAAAAAGACGAGGAATTCCAGCAGATCGGCTTTCAAACCGCCATTCACCTTGTCGAAGATGCCTACAGCCTGGTCGACAGGGAAACAAATCTCGATGAAGTCAAAGGAAAGGTCTTTTTTAACTGGGGAGCCGCTCTAGCCGATAATCCAAAAGGCAATTTAAAGCTGGCGATTGAAAAGTATCACTTAGCCCTAGAGTACTATAAAAATGCCGATCAAGGCTATGAGATGGCCAGAACTAAAGAGCGGCTAGCTGAAGCTTATTTTAAGATGAATGACCTAGAGCGCTCCTCTGAGCTATTGCAAGAAGTGAAGGCTGAAACATGGACGAGACGGTTGACTATGTTAGTTGAGAACCTAGAGTCTCAAATCAAAGAAAGGCAGGGGTTGTCCTTAGAAGCTATGGCTCTTAGAAATAGCTCCTTTATATTGATGCATCAACTGGGAGCCGCAGAGCCGAGAACCTGTAGGACTCTCACAGAAATTCAAATGCGATAAGTGCCCTCATTAAAAAAAAGGCTTTATCATTTACGATGAAGCCTTTTTTTTATTCTCACCCCTCATCCACTTAAATTTCTGGAATGGGCGGCGCTCCAAGGGAAGTCCGAGCGCCAATCTTAGGGATGATGACGTTAGTGCCAAGCTTTAAGAGCGAGGCGATCTCTTCTGGCTCTAGGTAAGTTCCATCTTCAAATTCCATCTCCTGGCCCATGGCAACGAGCTCTTCGTAGACCTCTTTTTCATACCCCTTCTCCCATTTATCAGGGGCGCCCTGCTCTAAAGCAGTTAAAACACGTCCGACGCTTTCATCCGTGTCATCGAAGTGCAATTCGCCGAGCTTAAATGTCTTGGTATGCATGTAGATGGTCTTGAGCTTTTTGGCCTCTTCTAGGAATCGGTCCCGATCGCCTTCGCAGTCTTTATGGCATTTTTTAAGGAGCAGGTTGAAGTGCATCCACAGGCCATCGGCAGACGACTGATGGGTGCTTTTCATGAGAGGGCGATGCTCATCAGGGCCGCCAGGCTGGAAAATGGTCTGGATATCAAAGTGATTGCGCAAGTCCTCAATGTGCTCCTCACTTAGCCGTGCAGTATCGCCTGCATAGTAAGTGCCTCTTCCGTCCTTGTCTTCAATGACAAACCCCACCGTGAGCGATTGGTGATGATCCGAGAGCGTTCGCCCCGACCAGTGGTGAGAGGGTGTTGCGGCAATATTGATGGAGTACTTTTCCCCCTCATGCTGAAAGGGGATGGTCTTTCTCTCCCACCAATTGTAGGTGATCACATGGGAAAAACCCATTTTCTTTAATTTTTTTTCATCCCCTGTGGGCACGAGCATCACCGGATCGGACTCGAGAAGTTTTTTTAATGTCTTTTCGTCAAAGTGGTCGCGGTGGTTATGGGAGATGAGGCAGATATTGGCCGCTGGGCTCTCTTCCACCGTCTTAGCGGGATCGGTCTGCCTGCGATAGAAAATCGGATTCATGTGCCCATCGATGGGGTCCGTGACAACATTGATGCGCGCCTTTTGGCCCGACTCTGAAGCGACCGGAAAGCTCATGAAGCAAGTGGCGTGTCCAATCCAGTAAGAGGTGGCCTGCTCTTCTTGTGACATGACAGCATCTTCGGTATTATAGATTTCGCCCGGGTTTTGATCCTCGCCCTTTCGAAAGTAGTGAAATCGATGAAAAGAGGTCACCTCTTTATGAAAGATATGGGCAATCTTTTCCACCAGCTGGCCAAAGCCGCTCTTAGCCCGCTCAATCTGCGTCCTTTTAAAAATCCTGGAGGCTTCTTGGCCATGGGTCGGATCCGTTTCTTTGGGCTCTCGATAGAAATAATGATTTTTGCCCTTTTTTTTGATGATATGAGGCCCCTTTGATTTTACGGGAATGGTTTCTACCCCGATCGGTTCATCGGGATTAAAGGCTAAAGGCTTGAGTCCGTCTAAGCCATCAACTTTAATCTCCTCTTTTAGCAGGGAGGAGATGGATTTAGAATCCTGCTTTCCTTTTTTTCTGGCCACGGCGTTGTTGTATTTTTGCACGGCATTCGCCAGATCATTGTAGCCTTTATTCTCCCCGATGAACTCATCGGCGCCTTTTGCATTCAATTGAGTGACGTGACCGGTAATGACTTTTTGCAATGCTTCTCTTTTCTTGGAGGCATCGCGAAAGATAGTGGACATGGCTTGAGAGAAAAGGTGGTTGATGACTCCCCTCTTTTGCAATAGAAGAGAGCCGTCTTTTGCTTTAACAATCTTTAGATGGGAAATCTTGCCGCTGGCATGATTGGCGACCATCTTTAAATTGTGGGTGGCGGCTCGATTTGAAGAAATACGATCTGAATTCATGATCAATCAGCCTCGGCTAAGATTAAGTTCTACCACTATTTTCAATAAAACAGAGATTAAATTTAATTAATATAATTAATTTAATATTACATGTTTTGATTTTAAGCGGAAACTCATTATATAAAATATTTTTAAGCGCTGATGGCGGAAGGGAGCTTAAGCTCCTTTAGCAGGAGAGGATATGGGACTGAAAATGGTTCATCGACAAAAAAAATGCCGAAAAAACAATGGCCTTTGGCCAAAGCTTTTCCGGCATTTTTTTATAAAAGATAGATAACAAAGAGCCAAAGATTTCAAAGAATTACAGCTCTAGATTTCAAAGAATTACAGCTCTTTAGCGGAGGAGGATCTTAAGAGAAGGCTTAAAGCCTCCTCCTAACCTTTAGCGCGCCGAAGGATTTTCTTGAACGCCCTTTTGCAGTTCGCCAGCCAAAGAGCGCTTAGTCTCCAGCTGGAGGCGGGCAACGAGGTCTTTGATCTGCGCATCATTCAACGGGATGACCTGAAAGCGGAATAGCCCTTGAGCAATTTCCCTTTTCAATGTCTTAGAGAGCGTATGGAAGAGATGGAAGGCCTCTTGCTGGAATTCGACCAACGGGTCTTTTTGGCCCACAGTTCGCAAGTGGACATCCGAGCGCAGGTGATCCATATGCAAGAGGTGCTCTTGCCAGAGGGCATCGAGCTTGCGGATGATCATCATGCGCAGCGCTTCCATGCAAAGTGAGCGGGTGTCGCCCTCTCTTCTCGGCAGCAGCCCTTCGCGCCTTTTCTCCTCTTGCAACTTTTCAGCAAAAGCTTCTTTGACGCGCAGGAAGGCCTCTTCAGCAATCTCTTCTCGAGAAAGGCTCTCCTGATCGAAGCACCCCTCTTCAAAAGAGACGGGGAAGTTGGCGATGAGCATTTGCCGGAAGCCTTCTAAATCCCAATCGCCCTGGTCTATATTGCTCTTTAAAAAGTCTGCGGCCTCTTGAGACAACAGGTCATGGAGGAGTTCGTCGACCAAGGGGTAGAGGTCTTGGGCGCGGAGCACTTCATTGCGAAAGCTATAGATCTCTTGCCGTTGCTTATTCATCACATCATCATATTGCAAGGTGTTCTTGCGGATGCTGTAGTTGCGCTGCTCGATCCTTTTTTGAGCGGTCTCAATGGATTTATTGAGGATCTTGGCGGTGATGGGCTCCCCTTCCGGCGGGCGGAAGCGCTGCAACATCGAATTCAACGACGGCGAGCTAAAGAGACGCATCAAGGGGTCTTCAAATGAGATGTAAAATTTCGAAAAACCGGCATCGCCTTGGCGGCCAGATCTGCCGCGCAGCTGGCGGTCGATGCGGCGCGATTGGTGGCGCGTTGTGCCGAGCACATGCAGACCGCCGATATCGCGCATTCCCTCGCCTAGCTTGATGTCGGTGCCGCGGCCGGCCATATTGGTGCTGATGGTGATCGCCCCTCTCAATCCGGCGCGGGAGATGATCTGGGCCTCTTGGTCGTGATATTTGGCGTTGAGCACGGTGTGTTCGAGCTTGTTTTGCTTTAAGATGCGCGACAATTTCTCCGACACGTCGACCGATTCTGTGCCCACTAAGATGGGAGCTCCGGTCTCATGGATGCGGCGAATATCAGCTAAAAGGGCAGCATATTTTTCCCTTTCGGTCATATACATCTCATCGTTGTGATCCACCCTTTGGCAAGGGACGTTGGTGGGGATTTCCAACACATCGAGCTTATAGATTTCTTTAAACTCAGAGGCCTCTGTGACCCCGGTTCCAGTCATGCCCGCAAGCTTTTCATAAAGGCGGAAGTAGTTTTGCAAGGTGACTGTGGCGTAGGTCTGCGTCTCTCCTTGAATGGAGACATTTTCCTTGGCCTCGATCGCCTGATGCAAGCCGTCGGAAAAGCGGCGGCCGGGCTGAGGGCGACCCGTGTGTTCATCGATGATGACCACTTTTTGCTCTTGCACCATGTAGTCGACATCCGCTTCCATCAACAGATGGGCGCGCAGCAACTGGCGCAAGTTATGGGCGCGCTCTTTGCGGCGCATGTCCTCAGTTTGCACAGCTAATTTAGCTTGCAACTTCTCCTCAACGCTTAAATTAGGATCTTCGTCGATCTTGAGATATTCATCGCTGATATCGAGCATGATGAAATCGCCCGCATCGGTGTGCGTCATTTTAAGCCAGGCATCGATGCCTTTATCGGTCAGCTCATATTCGCTGGCCCGCTCATCGACAGTGATATAAAGCTCGCCGATGGCGCTAATTTTTTCATCTTTATTATGTTCAGCGTAGTAGTAAAGATCCCAGCTGTCGATGGCCGAGCGCATGGCAGGGTCTTCTTTAATTCTCTTCAGCACTTTATTGCGCGGCATGCCTTTGCTGACGAGCCATAGCTTGCGATAGGCCTCTTCAGCCATTTTTTCTTCATCGCGGCTTTTCTTCTTCTCGGGACTTAGGGCATCGAGGGTCTTTTTCGCCTCGCTGGCCAATTTTTGGCAGAGCTCTTTTTGCAGGCGCACCATTTCGGCCACAGGCTCTTTAAGCTCATCATAAAGATGGCGGCTGACGGCGACAGGCCCGGTGATGATGAGGGGGGTACGCGCTTCATCGATTAAGATGGAGTCAACTTCATCGACGATGGCAAAGTAGTGGCCACGCTGCACTTGTTCTTCTTGATGGGTGGCCATCGAGTTATCGCGCAGGTAGTCGAAGCCAAACTCAGAGGCTGTGCCATAAACGATATCTGATTGATAGACGGTGCGCCTTCTCTCTAAAGGGACATCGCCGGTAAGGGCGCTGGCGCTTAAGCCGAGCCAGCGGAAGATGGCGCCGATCCATTGGCAGTCTCGACCAGCCAGGTAGTCGTTGACAGTCACTAAGTGAACAGGCTTGCCGGTCAGTGCATTGAGGTAAAGAGGCATGGCCGCGGTCAGCGTCTTGCCCTCTCCAGTCTGCATTTCGGCAATTGAGCCGTAATGCATGGCGATGGCGCCGATGATCTGCACATCGTAGGGGATCATGTCCCAGCGCTGGTCGTAGCCAAAAACGTGTACTTCCTGCCCCATCAAGCGGCGGCAGGTATTTTTAACGACAGCATAAGCTTCAGGCAAGAGGTCATCGACAGATTCCCCTTGTTGCAGGCGCTCTTTAAAGATGCGCGTCTTATCTTTTAATTCTTCATCACTGAGGGATTGAAAGGCGAGCTCGAAGCGATTGACTTCCTCGACAATCTTGCGGTATTTCCGTAAAACCCGCTCCTGAGCAGTTCCAAAAAGTCTTTTTAAAAAACCTAACACCATATCCCAAGCCTTTGATTAAATTCAAGCTTCCTGAACGATCAAATAAGACTTTATATCATAAGCGATTTACAAAAGAAATGTCAACCGCTCTCCCTTCTAAAGCTCAGAGGAAAAAGCCTTGGGAGCTCCAATAAAACTATTTAACAGGAGGAATAAAGGTTTTTTTATTAGATAAAGGACATTCTATCTTGACGATTAGCCATGTCTAATTGTAGAATTTAGCCTCTTTTTTTTTCTGAGAGGAAAGTCTGAGGGAAAAGCGCTCTTGAGAGTAAAAAAGATGACCTTTGCTGACTCCCCGCTCTTTTTTTTTGAGCACCCTTAGCCAAAGTCGCTTTTTGAGCGCATAGTCCACTAAGCTTCTGAAATCCAGACCTTTAAATCCATCAATTCATGGAATTATAAGAGGAAAAACACCTTTATTTTCCCTTTAGATAGGGCAAATAAAATGGGATAGTTGGCCCTTCAATTCTTTTCTTTAAGAATGTGATAGATCTAAAATGGGGGAAAGTGATATCGGTTATACCTAAGTATGCGCCTCTTGCGACCTCCGATTTTAAACAGAAACCTCTAGCATATAAATACCTTCAAGATCAAAAATAGATCTTTACCCGTTATCAACAGTATCAACGCTAAAAGTTCGGTTGTCTTTGCTTTGCTGTACTACCTACTCCTCCTCTCACTATTCTCGCTCGGCGCGCTTGCTCTAAGGCTTAAGATCAAAAAAAGCCCGCTCACTCAGGCCGCTATCGACCGTATCCATAGAACGGTGCACGAATTGATCTGTGAAGAAGCGTGGGAGAGAGCCTACCGAGAATTGAAGGTGTTGATCGAAGAGGGCGACGATGGAGTAGAGACACTATTATTACAGATTCAACTCCTGCGCAAATTGCAGCAAATTCCTCAAGCCACCGCCATTGCCATCGAGGCGCTCGGCCGATTTCCCCACTTACTGACATTAAAAAGAGAACTGGGCAAACTCTATTTGGCACAAAACCAGATTCGAGAAGCCACCTTTTGGCTGCGGCAGTCTGCGGTGATCTTGCGCAGCGAAGAGGACTCGCTAGAATATGCGATTGCCCTCTTTGCATCTGGTGCGCAATATGAAGCATTCAAAGTGATCGACTGCTTTTTAGAGACGAGCCAAAGCGGGCAGTTGCTCTCTCTCGCTGCCGACTACTTCTACTTCATCGGCCAATATGAAAGGGCCAGCTTCTTTTACGAGCGAGCCATCCACCTCGGCTGGTCCAACCGCAACCTCATGTTGCGCTTTGGCCTCTCTTTCTACTCCTTAAAAAAGCTGCGCCAAGCTGAGCTGATCTTCCGCTCCCTATTAGAAAAGGACTCCGCCGACGTCTTTGCCACCATCGCTCTTGGCCAGTGCTTCATGCAAAAAGGGCTCTATGAAAGGGCGCTACTCATCTATCAAAGCGGCGACGCCTGGGACCTCGAAGACAGCCAGCTGCTCAGCCAAGCGGGCATTGCTGCCATTTCTGCCGGCAACCACCCTTTTGGAGAAAAGTGCCTAAGAAAAGCGCTCCAGAAAAAAGAGGGCTCTTTAAAAGAGATCTCCTACTTTGCTAGAAGCTTGATCTCGCAGAAAAAATGGCTGGAAGGGGAAGAAGCTTACCTCTACCTCATCCGCAAATTCCCCGAGCAGTCCGCCGGCTACCGAGGCATCTCCTGGCTCTTCAGCCAAGATAAGACATCGCTGATCTCCAAAGAACAGGGGCTTCTCATCGCCCGCAAGTCGGTCATGATCTACTCCGATAAACTGGCCTGGGAAATTCTCAATACCTGCGAGCGCAAAGCCGGTCAAGAGAGCGACCACCTCAATCGCATCCCAAGAGAGCTCGGCGACAAAAAAGAAGAACACAGCTTAAGCCTAAGCGGCCTCGTCGCTTAAAACTTCCCGGTACACTCCCCTCCTCTATCCAAAAAAAGGAACAGGTCCTCCTAAAGAATATCAGGTTGGAAATAGTGAAACAGACTGTTTTGCAAATTCCCTGGGGGCCTAGCATGTATTCTCCTGCAAAAAGCTAAGCCCGTAGAAGAACGATTATGGTACATTCAAAAAGCGATTGAAAATGGATGGGGCCGAAGCGTTCTGCTACACTGGATAGATAGCGGTTTGCATGGGCGTTCATGAAGATTGGCTTAGCGGAAAAAGATATGTGATATTTGAAGATTAATCAAAGAAGCTTCAAGTTGGCTTTGGCTCGTCGCAGCTTAGGCTAAGACGAGCCAAAACGGCGGCAAAAAAAATGAAACTGTGATTTTGGAGAAGAACATCTCAAATTCTACAGAACAACTATTCCTCAATCAAATTTCTTGCCTATATTTAATTTAAATCAACTCAAACTGGCACTTTTTTTGAAATTAAGTGCTGCATAAAAAATACCGACAATAATAAACGTGCAGCTCAATTTAATGATGATTTTTTGCTGATTCCAAACCTTCCCAGCTGACACTTGGCAGACCTTTATCACCTCAAAAAGGGTGTAGACCTTCTCTAATGCCGTGCCTGTCAATGTTGCTCTGCTTTTATTTGATGATACAATGTTCAAGGCTATATTAGAGCTATCCTTTGAAACGGGTGGCAGAGGATTTGTTGTAGATGAATTTAAAGCTAGTGGCGCCTGAGAACTTTGTTGGGAAACTTCTGATGATTGACTTTGTTCGCTACTTCCGTTGACTTCATTAAATTTCTCCATGACTAGTCGATACCCTTCCTCCATCCTTTCCCTAGATTCGACAGCCTTTTTCGTAGCTGCGTCTATTTTTTTTACAAATTCGATTCGAGACTCGATCAAAGCCTCTCTTAGTTTCATGTGTTCCTCATAAGATTTTTTGCCTTCTTCGGTCCTTTTCTTTATTTTTTCACATCGTTGGGCCCATGCTCTTTTTCGGTCTACCCATCCCTGATTAAGCATAGCAGCTTGCTGATTAAGGTCATCTATCTCGTTTCCCATCTTCTCTGCTTTGGAGCCTAATTGTTCAACCTCTTTATCCAACTGATCGTAAGAAGTTAAAAGTGCTGACATTTTTGTATTGAATGCTGACATATTTTTCTCTCTTTCTTCGGCAGCAGACTTTAATCTTAAATCTTCAGTCTCTAATTGTTTGGTTTCAGAAGGGTCTTCTCGCATCGATGGACTGAACTCTTCTTGACCCTGTGAATTTTTTTGTATAATTAAATCGATACCTTCAGACTTTTCATCTGCTGGCTGTTCTGTTTTAGCTCTTTTTTTTATAGACTCCATCAACTTCGCATTCGACTTTTGGATTCTATTTAAATTGAACTCCATAATTTTTTGTTTTGTTTCAATGTGATTTAATGATAATTCCATTCGCTCTAAAGGATGAATACTTTCTTTATAAATTTCTTCTATTTCTTTTCCTGAAAAAAAGTTTTTTATTTCTTTTTCTATTAATAGCGCAGAGAGGCTTTTACGGGCAGGACAGACCTCTAAGAAGATCGGGCTTGAAGAAGGTTGAATAGGATGCATAAAATCTCACAATATGTTAAATAATGATAATTAACCTCAATTCGGCTATATTAAGGACAGCCGAATTGAATAACTTTAATTATTTTTTAAAAGGAGTGACCTTACACCAGGAATTGATGCTAAAACATCTTCTATTAGATTAAGGATGAGAGGTTCTTGGACCCAATGCTGAGGATTAATAGGCATCCGATTTGATCTTGCAACTAAAGTTGAGTATTCCCTTGTAATTCTTTCCTCTACTGCATTCCTAAGATCGTCTGAAAGCTGCAACTTATTTGCAATATTTCTAAACCAGTTATTTACAGATTGCTGATCCAGAAAATTGACGTTCTCTATTTGAGATAAGGTTGTTTTTAATTCGTTTTGAGCCTCTACTGCCGTATCAAGTGCATCTCGCATTTGGAGATACCTCGTTTCCCCAAGATCCGCTTCTCTCTGGAGATTTGAGAGTTTCGACTCCGCTATACGGGTACGCTCCATTTCCTCTACCAGCTGCTTACTTGCTTGCTCCCTTTCTGCCTCACGGCCGTCTTTTTCGCTTTCTAGCTCAGCTGTTTTCTCATCTAGTTGCATTAAGGCTTCTAATTTTTCTTTTTTGGATAGCTGAAGCTGGGATTTTAAACTCTCGATCTCTTGTGTTTTTTCTTCTATTTTTTTATTGCGTAGGCAAATCTCTTTTTTAAGCTCAATTTTTTTCTGAGACGCCTTTTCCAGTTGTTCATCTTTATATTTTAAATCTTCGTCCTTTACAGCGTTTAATTGATTCAAAAGAGCAATTTCTTTTTCTAATTCAATTTTTTCTGCTTTGTATTGGGCATTTTCTGCAGTCAGGTGATCCAGTTTTTTTTGCATGTCTTCAAGTTCTTTCTTAAAGCTTGCATTCTTAGCCATTACTTCTACTATTTGTGTTTCGAGAGCTGCGTTCTTGCTTTCTAATCCTCCAATTTTAAATTCAAATTTGGAAAATTTTTCTTTATCAGCATTCAATTGCTCAGAAGTTTCATTTTTCATAACTTCTATTTTTCGGTCGTTAAGGAGCTGAGTTTGCTCCAAGCCTTGCTTTAAAACGTTTATCATGTTCATCAAGCTATTTATTTTTTTATCTACATCTGAAAGGCTAGCTGTCTCGTTAAGGGATAAATCACTTTGTAGGCTTTCCCATCCTGTATAGATTGAAGAATCTGAATCATTTATTTGATAATTCATTTGGTTTTCCTCTCCTAATATTAAAAAAATAATTATTTAAAAAACCAGCTCTTTTGAGGCGGCAAGCAATCTTAGGTAGTAAGCAATCTATAATTTGCCTTTATATTTTTTTTTGCAATAAATTAACCAGAATAAGCTCTAGGGTATGTGTAAGAGGGCTTGATGACTCTTTAAGAGCCCAAAATTACCATTGAAAGCGGTCGCCCTCCTTTAAAGGCTCTAAGAGATCTGGTTTTTCCTCTTTAACAATTTCCAGGACCTCTGCAATCGGTTCATCATAAAGCTCTTCGCTTTTCATAGGAGTTTCACATACCTTAGCAGAAATAATGTAATGCTCCCCGTTAAGGCAAGGGGAAAATTAGGAATCAAGCCGCAGTTTGTTGTTTAAAATGCTCTTCAAATTGGTTCGGGCTTTGGTAGCCTAGT
>JARBTN010000093.1 GCA_029240195.1 Chlamydiales bacterium | reverse complement strand
AGAGAGGGGGAGGGGAGTGATCTGCCATTTTTAATCTGCTAAAGTTGCTTTGCGTCATAAGGGTTGACCGCCTGCATTTTTTTGCTGTTGATATTCAAGAGGTAAGAGGCAACGAGCTTACCTTGTTTGCCGATAAAATCCCAGCCTTTTTCGGCAGCTGCGGCTGCCGGCTTGAGGGGCTTTTCTAAAAGGGCAAAAGGTTTTAGGCCTTGGGCATTAGCCCATGGCCTAAAGCCTTTTGTTTTAAAAAGAAAGGGATGCCAAAGGGCTTTGCCCTTTGGTGGGGAGGGTTTGGGAGGGGCAATGCCCCTCCCAAAAGCGCTTATGAGCAGAGAAGAGGGCTTGAAGTTAAAGCGTGGGCAGGGATTCTGACAATATCGGCATCGAGCTCAGTCAGCTTGCCGACGATGTCTTCATAGCCGCGGTCGAGGAATTTGACGCCAGAGATGGTGCTAGTGCCTTTGGCGATGAGGGATGCCATGACGTAGGCAAAGCCGGCGCGCAGATCGGGGATGGCGATCTCTTTGCTCTCTAGGGGAGTGGGCCCTTTGATGATGGCGTTATGTTTATGGCTGTGGCCGGAAAAGCGGCAGCTTTTGCCCCCTAGGCATTGTTGGAAGAGGGTGATGTCTGCGCCCATTTCAGAGAGCGTCTCTGTGTAGCCAAAGCGATTTTCGTAGACCGTCTCGTGCACGACAGAGGAGCCTTGCGCTTGGGTGAGAAGGACAACAAAGGGCTGTTGCCAGTCGGTGAGGAAGCCTGGGTGGACGTCGGTCTCCAGATGCAGCCCACCTTGGAGGGGCCCGTCGTAGAAGAATTCAATGCCATTATTTTTCACTTGAAAGGCGCCGCCCACTTCGCGCAGCTTATTTAAGAAGGTGATCATGTGGCTGTGCTCGGCCCCTTCGACAAAGACTCTGCCTTTGGTGCAGATGGCGGCCATGCCGAGCGAAGCTGCTTCTGTGCGGTCGCTGATGACGCGGTGCTCCACTTCGTAGAATTTGCGCGTGCCCTGGATGCGGATGGTGCGGTCGACGTCGATGGCGATGATGGCGCCCAATTTTTGCAAAAACAGGATCAATTCGACCACTTCCGGCTCGATGGCAGCATTTTTGATGACGGTAGAGCCTTTTGCGGTGACCGCTGCTAAGATGGTATTTTCGGTGGCTCCGACGGATGGGTAGGGAAGGGTGATGTGGGTTCCTCTCAAGCCAAAGTGGGCATGGGCGAGGTAGGCGCCCTCTTTTTTCATGTCACGGTATTCGATATGAGCGCCCAGCCTTTGCAGCGCTTCAATGTGGTAGTTGACAGGGCGCGGTCCGATCTGGCAGCCGCCGACCGTGGGCACGATGATGTCTTCATCGGTGCGGCTGAGGAGAGCGCCGATCATTAAGATGGGGATGCGGTTGGAGCCAGAGAAGCGCTGGGGGATATAAGAGGTCTTGAGCTCGCGCGTGATCACCTCCATGGTCTGGTTTTCCCGATCCCAATTCACTTCCATGCCAATTTCCTGGCAGAGGTCGACTGTCACTTCGACATCGCCAATATTTGGTACGTTATAAAAGACGCACTTTTTATTGGAGAGAAGGGATGCGACGAGCAGCTTGGTCATGGCATTTTTGGCGCCTGCTGCGCGAACGTGCCCTTGCAAAGGGCGTCCGCCTGTGACCTTAAGTAATTCCATGGGGGAACTCTCTTGCGTGATTTTAGCTGAAAAGATAGGGCATAGGGGATTCTTGATAGCATATAAATCCCCTCTTCCATGCTATCCAGAGGATTAGTTAAAAACAACTTAAAAACCAAAGTCTCCCTTTTTTGCCAAAGAGGGGAGGGGACGTCGCTATTGGCGATAGGATGTGGAGATGATCACTTCCACTTGAAAAAGCTTGCAAATTAGCTTTCAATCTTCTAAAATCTGAACAGGTTTTCTCTTTTCTGGAGATCAAAAGCCATGAATTGCATGATTTTCCAAGAAGTCGCATGAGTCCAATAGCTCTTTTTTGCTAGATTGCCTCGCATCTGATGTCCGATTGAAACGGTGGGCCGCTAACTGAAAGATTTTTGAAAAAGTGCGAGCGCCTTAGCAAGAGATCGCGTCAGTTTTGGAAAGTATTATGAGTGTTCGCTAAAGGGGTTAGGGCCTTAACTCTTTCAAAGAGCCGCTGCCGCTCGAGCACCTGAATGAAAGTTTATAATTACATGTGCGGGCTTTTTTTAAGAAAAGCCTCACGTATTCCGTGTTTAACAGAGGAAATTTTATGTCGCAAGATCAAGAGTTTACGGGTTGGCGAAAGTTAATATGGCCGATACACTCTCACGAAGTTAAAAAATTTCTGCCGATGGGCATCATGATGTTCTGCATTCTGTTTATTTATACAGTTTTGCGCGACACAAAAGATGCGATCTTGGTCAACGCCCCCGGCGCTGGCGCAGAAAGTTTAGCTTTTGCTAAGGGAATCGGTGTGACTGCCGCTGCAGTTTTATTCATGGTTCTTTACACAAAGGCCGCCAACATATTTAACCGCGAAGGGTTATTTTATGTCACAGCCCTGCCGTTTCTACTCTTCTTCGGATTGTACCCTTATTTCATCTATCCGTATGTAGACTCGATCCACATGAGCCTGGATACAATTCATAGCTACCAAGCCGCTTATCCAAGCCTCACTTGGATCATTCCCTTGATTGGAAACTGGACATACACCCTCTTTTACATCTTATCTGAACTCTGGGGCAGCGCTGTCCTCTCCTTGCTGTTCTGGCAATTTGCCAACGCCATCACTCCTGTCCAAGAGGCACGTCGCTTCTACGGGATGTTCGGCTTCCTCGGCAACTTCGGCTTGCTGTTATCCGGCCCGGCCATCATGTACATTGCCGGCTCCATCCACAAAATGGGCTTGAGCCGAAATGCAGCGACAGGTTTGATGCTCCAATACCTGATGGCTTTTGTCATCGTAGCTGGCGTCATTCTTTTAGCGACATTCTACTGGATGAACCGCTACGTCTTGACAGACATCCGCTACTACAATCCAGAAGCCATGGGCGAGAAGAAGAAAAAAGCAAAACTGTCGATGGCAGAGAGCTTCAAATACATCTTGCAGTCCCCTTACCTCGGCTTGATCGCGATGCTCGTCCTTGCGTACGGCGTATCCATCAACTTGTTTGAAGGCGTTTGGAAAGGGCAGATTAAAATTGCCTACCCAACGGAAGTAGAATACAACCAAGTTATGGGTGGATTGTCAACTGTCACAGGTGGTATTGCTGTGATTTTGATGCTCGTCGGAAGCAACTTGCTCCGCACATTCAGCTGGCGCACATGTGCTTTGATCACGCCTTTAGTGCTGATCACTGGCATCTTAGGCTTCTTCGGTGTGATCTACTACAACAACAGCCAATTGCCTGAAGGCATGAAAATTGTCGATGCCATTACTCAAGGCGTCATTAAGCATGAGCTGATCGTGTTTGCTGTTGGCCTTGGATTATTTGTCAACGCCTTTGGTAAAGCTGTCAAGTATTCCCTCTTCGACCCCACCAAAGAAATGGCCTACATTCCTTTAGACCAAGAGCTAAAAGTGAAAGGTAAAGCTGCAGTGGACGTCATCGGCGGCCGCGGCGGCAAATCGCTCGGCTCTTACATCCAAATGGGCTTGCTGACCATGTTCTCCGGCAGCGCGCTCTATCAGCTGGTGCCGATCATTGCTCCTATCGCTCTCGGCGTCGTCTTCTTGTGGATCTTGTCTGTCTTTGGCTTAAGCACACGCTTCAAAGCTCTGACAGCAGAAAAGCAAGCAGAGTCTGCAGGTAATACACCCGCTTAAGACCCATGAAGGTGCGGCCCCCTCTCTCAAAGCGGGTGCCGCCTGGGTCTCCAGGTTTTAGCGTTGTGGCTACTTTGTAAGCTACATTCCATATTCAAAGAGACTTTAAAGCAAGCTTTAAAGTCTCTTTTTTTTGCCCGCTTGAAATTTTGCTCCAGGGTCTCTCTGCCGTCAAAATTGCCCTTCTTGCCATGCTCGTTTTCCCGCCTAAAGCCCCCTCTTGATTTCTATAGACAGAATGAAAGTTAATCTGATAAGCTGTCTTGTTTTAGTGTGTTTCCTTCGTCTTCCTATTAACCTTAAGCAGTTTTTTCTTTTTTTTGCCTTCTAAGGCGCTTTTAAACTCGCTTGGGTTTGATCAGCGGCCATATTATAAGGTAAGCAGCGTCTGTTATCAGCCGCGGCTAAAATTGAAAAGATGAGCCTCAGAAGGTCTATTGAAGGGAATTTTTCCTCTTAGGGAATCTCTCTTAGGGGATATCACCTCTTCGACTTCTAGCTCGAATCTTTAACATGTAAAGGATTTTTTCTCTCATGGAAAGGCAAAAACGCTGGCAGCTTGCTTTAATTATCGCTGTCATTCTTCTCACCGTCTACAATATTTTGCCCACGGTTTTTTTCTATAGCAAGCCGCTCAAAGCCCCGGTCGACTCCAAACTCGCCTACGATTCCGCTTTAGAGATGGTAGCGCGCGTCAATCAATTGGAGCAAGAGACGATCAATTGGCTTAAGCGCTATGCAAAGCATTTGGGCTGTCCAGTTAAAGACATCTTTCTCGTGCCGGATGATCCCGCTCTTGTTGAAATGCAATTTGAAAAAGAAGCCGATGCCCTTCTCTTTGCTAAATACCTGCCGAGCGCTGGAGAGCTGATTCCATTTGCTCCCGCTCAGCTGAGCTTGGCTCAAGGACAGGATTTAGGAAAAGAGGCCACTTTATTTATCGAACGGCGCGTCGGCGTCCACCTCGATCCAAAAGACCTTTCTCAGCTGTTTCATTTTACGAAAAAATTTAACGAGCATGGCCAGCCTGAATCTTTTTACAAGACCCTCTTAGAAGATCGCTTAAGCCAGGTCGTCTTAGCCCTTGGTGGCGAAAGTGCCCAAGCTCGCGAGCTGAAAGCCTTGCTAGATAGCCCAAGCGATGCCGATGAAGCCGCCCGCCTGGCCGTCTTTGCCCAAAAGATCATCGACATCGACCGCTCTTTTGTCGATCAAAAAATGGCCCAGCGCCTCTATAACCACTTAGCCTATGTCAAAGAGCCCAACCAGCAGCGCCTCTTTAGCCGTCTGGCTGCAAGACTTGACATTGAAAAAAATCGGCTGCATACACTGGCTGAGACCGCAAAGCAAACTCTAGATAAGAAGCAAAAAGAAGGCGCATTAGTCGAGCCTGACTTGCTGCAACGGTTAGAGACGGCAGAAAAGCAATACCAGCTCTTTGAAGAAGCTTCGGTGCTCTTAAACCGCCTGCCCAAGTCCTCCAATCTGCCAGAGCCGCTTCAGGCCAGCGATGTCCAATTTGCCCTAGACCAATCCGCCGAGCGCACCTTGACGCGCTTCCCTCTTTCCGGCCGCCACCCCTTTGTCGATGAAGTGATTCTCGATTGGTCCGCTGCTGAAATCACCCTTTCCCTCTACAATGACGTCGAGCAGATTGTCCTGCGCGACAATGCCTCCGATGCCGATAATTTCTTTAAAGATCGGCTCAATGCCTGGCTTGTCAATGAGTGCGCCTATGTAGCCCGCCAAACTGGAGAGCACCTCGTAGAAAGCCCTGAGGGCTATAAAGTCTATCTCGAATCGATGCCAAACAGCCAGTCTGTTCTAGCGCTCGACTTAGCCTATGTCGCCTCTCGATTAGCAGCGCAGATTGTCGAGCAAATCCACCACGAATGGCACCCAGCCTCGCAAGATTTCCTGCCCAAGAATTTCCCCGTGCGCAGCTATGCCTCCTACCAAAAAGAGGAGGGGATCTCGCAAAAGTTTGGCCTCGTCGCCATCGCCCCTGTCAATGAGCCAAGCCTGCCGCTGCGCAAAAATTCGCTTTTTGTCATCGCCAAAGGGCTAGATCCTTTAATCAGCCGCTGGCGCACAAGTCAGTCTCCAGAGTCAAAAGCTGTCATGCAAGACTTTGAGAGCCTGTTTGACACGCTGCAAAGAAGGGGCTTTATTGGCTATTCCGGCAGCACCCTGGGCAAAGATTCTCCCTTTAGCAAAGACTTTATCTTTGAGCTTGCCGACTACTACACCGATCTCTTGCTCGCCACCCGCGAGTCATTTTTGGTGATGGGCAGCAAAAGATACGCCACGCTCGAACTTTCCGACTATGAGCAGCGCCTCTTGACCCGCAACCGGATCGAAGATCAGATCCAAGAGGATGTCCTCCGCTCCAAAGAGCTCCATCAGGCCGCTTTAGTGGACATCAACCCCATGCGCTCCAAGCTCGTTCCTCCGCCGCTAAAAAATAGCTACGTTGAGAACTGCAAGCTGAGCTTGAAAAAATACTTCCGCGGCGACGACCGCCGCACCTTAAAGTGGGGGCTCGACCTCTCCGGCGGAAAGACTGTGCGCATCGCCCTTCGCGACGCCAGCCATAAGCTGGTCACCGATCCCGAAGACCTCAAGCAAGCTGTCAATGAGCTCTACCTGCGCATCAACAAAATGGGCGTAGCTGAGAGAACAATCCGCATTGAAAACAACCAGATTGTCTTGGAGTTTCCAGGCTCGCAAGGCCTCACAGCCAAAGAGCTGATCGAAGCTTCCGCCATGTATTTCCACATCGTCAACGAGAAGTTCAGCACCTTTAATAAAGAAATCAGCCAGCCCGTCGACCGCTTCTTGCAAGGCGTCTGGAATGAGGCTGTCGTCTCCAATCGCAAAGATGCACTGAGCTTAAACGAGATTGCCCTGCGCCACTTAGGCGGAGCCAATGGCGAAAACCCGCTCGATGAATCGGCTAGAGTCCTCTTTGAGCAGGGCCTGCGCCTCTTCGATGCCGAAACAGATGTGCAAAGCGCCGCCTTCAATGACACCATCTCCATGGTGGCCCGCATGAGAGGGGAAGACAGCAGCGATTGGTATGGTCAAAATCATCCGCTCCTCTTCGTCTTCCGCAACTATGCTTTAGAAGGCTCAAGCTTAGATGGCGTCCAAGCCGGATACGACCCTAGCAAGGGAAATATCCTCATCTTCAACGTCAACAACTCCTATGCCAAAGGCAGCGGCAGCCCCCGCGATGACTTCTACACCTGGACATCGCAGTACTCCGAAAATAAAATTGCCGGCACCCCCCGCGAGGCCTATTCCAATGGCCGGGGATGGCGCATGGCTGTCATCTTGAACGGACAAGTGATCAGCTCTCCATCGCTCAACGACGCTTTAAGAGAAAGCGGCATGATTAGCGGCAACTTCTCACAACGAGAAGCCGCTCAGCTCGCTGCCGACTTAAGGGCGGGGTCTTTGAGCTTCACGCCAGAAATCTTATCGGAGCTCAACATCAGCCCCGAGCTTGGCCAGCAAGAGAGATGGCGCGGCATTGAAGCGGCTTTAATCGGCCTGGTCTCTGTCATCGCTTTGATGTCTGTCTATTACCGCCTAGCTGGCATTGTCGCCTCGGTCGCCGTCCTCTTCAACCTCCTCATCATGTGGGGCGTGTTGCAAAATATCGGTGCCGCTCTGACGCTGCCTGGTATTGCCGGTATCGTGTTGACTATCGGGATGGCTGTCGACGCCAACGTCCTCGTCTTTGAAAGAATTCGCGAGGAGTTCAAAGCCTCAGGCCGCTTAGCTACAGCGATCCAAATTGGCTACAACAAGGCATTTTCAGCGATTGTCGACTCTAACATCACCACCATCTTAGCGGCTTTGATCTTGATCCAATTTGACAGCGGCCCCATTCGCGGCTTTGCCATCACGTTGATCATCGGCATTGTCTCTTCGATGTTCACAGCGCTCTTTATGACCCGCTACTTCTTCACTCAGTGGAGCCAAAGGCCG
>JARBTN010000015.1 GCA_029240195.1 Chlamydiales bacterium | reverse complement strand
ATAATCCGTGCAGAGCCCGGCTAAGAAGAGCTCTTTAATTTGATGCTCTTTCAAATAGCTGTCGAGCGCAGTCTTATGCTTTTTTCCATTATCAAAAAAGCCGCTATAGCTGTCGACATCGGGGTAGGCGCCTTTGGTGATGATGGTATCGATTTGGCAAATGTCCAAATCAAAAGCCAGGTCTGACCCCTTCGAGCCTTGTAGGCAGTGATCGGGCCAGAGCTTTTGCTCTAAGCCGTCGGGAAGCTCGATGTATGAGCCAGCAGCTTTATGATGGGTGGAGGCAAAGCTACAATGCTTTTGAGGATGGTAGTCCTTTAAAGCAATCCGGCGGTAAAAGGGGAGCGTCAAAAGCTGGTTGATAACAGGCAGAAGGGATTCGGCATCGGGTACGGGAAGCTCCCCTGTTTCAAAAAAGTCATTTTGTAAATCAACTAAAATCAGTGCTTGCATACATTTAATGGGATATAAGGCTTTAGAGAGGAAACCTCTTTAAAAGCCGATTAATCAATCAATTAGGGCAGTATCGCCGATGCTAGCTTTAGAGAGGAAAGACACCTCTCTAAAGCCAGTGAATCGTTCCTTAGAACGTGTAACCGACGCCAGCTTTGACGCCTCGAGCTCTGAGGCCATAGCGCTCTTTGTTCAAGGAATAGTTGTAGCCATAGGCCAAGTTCACCGATACATTTGATTTAACATAGTAATCGACGCTGATGCCATAGTTAGCTCCATTGACATGGGCTTTGTAGGTAGGCATGGCTTTAAAAAAAGAATCGGAGTGGCTATAGGCGTACTGAAAAGAGGCCGAAATGAGCCATTTGCGATGTGGTTGATAAGAGACATCTAATCCAGCTAATGCCGCCAGCGCTGTTGTCTTGCGAGAATCATTCAGGATCGATACAAAGTCTGAATAGTAGCTGTAGGATGTGCCAATATAGGGCTGAAAGCTCCATTCATCGGATGGGATGTAAAATCCAACAGAAAGTCCCGCCTGAGCAATTTTGCAGCTGCCGGTGCCTAATACAAGAGTTGGCTTGATAGCAATCCCTGATGGGTGGACAATGGTGGAGTTAATTTGTACGCCATCTGCATAACGAGATTGAATCTTGTCTCCATTTAGATAATCGGCGAAGTTGGCGTGGACATAACCAATATCAGCTTTACCGTGCAGGTCAGCGCGAGCTACATCTGTCGAAAAAAGTAAGAGCGCCAAGACGCTAAAAAATAGACGTTTCATCAATCGATTCCTTTGAAATGTTAAGGGTCCTCTTCTTGAGCATCGCGCCTTAGTAGAAGGAGGTTTTGGTTGGTGTTAACGGTTGTTCTCGTTGGCTTAGGTAGTAGGCTAAAAAAGAGCCGGCCAGGCAAGTCAGCGACCCGACAAAGAGAGGGGCCAGGGGACTGATTAGAGAGAGACCCCCTCCAAGAAAGGGGCCGACTAGGCCGCGCACGCCCACTAAGACGACATTGACGCCGGTGAAGGCCGAGCTATCCTCTTCTTTGGCAAAGATGGGGCCCGATAAGTTCCAGCCCAGCTCGCTGCCTCCTTGCATCACGCCATAGACCAAATAAGCAATATAAAAGAGGGGGGGATAGCTGATCGATGCGGAGACGATGAGGGGAAAGAGCGCAGCCAAAGTCGTCACCAAGCAGGAAAAGGAGTATAGGTTCAAGCGGTTGATGAGCTTTGACCACATTTTCGTCGTCATGGCAAAGCCAATGCCTTTGAAGACCGTGATGGCCAGAGCATTTTCAGTGTATGATAAATTGAGCACAGTCATCGAAACAATGGGTAAAGCCGGCAGAATAATCATCAGGCCGAGCCCTCCGAGCATGTAGATAGCTTGGAACTGGGCAAAATCGGGCCGCCTTTTCAACAGCTGCCAGCAGTTTCTCCAAGGGGAGACTAGGAGCTCTAAAGGATTGTCGAGGGGCTGTTCGTGCTTGCCCTCTTCGAGGGGCAGCTTCCAGATCAGCAGCACGCTGCAGAGGCTAAAGAAGGCAAACAGGGGGAAAAAGAAGCGCCAGACATAGGGCGTCTGGTCCATCCATTTGGCCAGGAGCAGCGGTAAAAAGGTGCCGACCACATAAGTCATAGTCGATCCCTTAGATACAGTATCGCTCCTTTTCTCTGCTGGTAAATTTAACTTGATCACTTCCATCCAGGCGGGGATGACAGCCCGATTGAAGACCATGTAGATGAAGGAAGAGAGGATGAATAAGGTTCTGTTTTCAAGCCAGGGGATGCTAAAGGCTGGTAAAGCGCCGAGCACCGTTCCCCACATCAAATAAGGTTTGAGCCGGCTTTGCTTTTTAGAGATGAGAGAGGAAATATAAAAAGAGATAAGGGCAGCGACAGGCTTTGAGGATAAGAGGAGGGTGACTTCCCAAGGAGAGGCTTGCAAGTCGCGGTAGAAGATGAATACCAATAGGTAATACATCGACCAAAGAGGGGCATTGAAGAGGCTGCTCCCAATGAAGATAGAATGGGTGATCGCTTTCATACCCCTTTGCCGTTTTGGGTTTCAAACTTGAGTTGACGCTGAAAATTGTCTCTTTTCAGGTTTAACCTTAGAAGCGAAGGGCTATAATATCAGAAATTTAAGTTGAAGGCAAGCGCTTCTTAAAGCAATCCTTTAGAGAAGAGGGCTGCCCAAGCGCCATTTAAGCACCTGCCCAGCGCTGCTTTCTCCTTAAAAAAAGGCAGTTTAAAAGCTACTCTCATCAAATAAGCTTTTAACAAAGGCGCGCGGCTCAAAGGGCGCGATATCGTCCGGAGTCTCTCCTGTGCAGAGCCAGCGAATGGGAATTTGCAGCTCCCGCTCAATGGCAATGGCAATGCCCCCTTTGGCTGTTCCATCTAACTTGGTCAAAACCAGGCCTGTCAAGGGGATAAAGCGATTGAAGGTGCGGGCCTGGTCGATGCCGTTTTGGCCGGTCGTCGCATCGAGGACCAGCCAGATCTCATGGGGAGATCCGGGAATAGCTTTATCGCAAGAGCGCTTGATCTTATCGAGCTCTTGCATCAAAGCGGTCTTCGATTGAAGCCTTCCTGCCGTATCGATGATGGCGATGTCAGCTTGGCGCGCTTTAGCGGCCGTTGCCGTATCAAAGGCGACAGCTGCCGGATCGCTTCTCGGCGCTCCTTTGACAATCGGCACTTTTAAGCGCTCGGCAAAGGTATCGAGCTGCTCAATGGCCGCGGCGCGGAAGGTGTCGGCAGCGCCAAGCAGCACCTTTTTTCCCTCTTCAGAAAATGCTTTAGCTAATTTAGCTGTCGTCGTCGTCTTGCCGCTGCCGTTGACTCCACACATCAATAGCACGCTTGGCCGGCGGCTGAAGTTTAAAGAGCGATCGGAGACGAAATACGAGCAGATCTCCTCTTGCACCTTCTCTTCGAGGTCGGCGCCTCGCACCCCCTCAGCATACAGGCAGCGCACCTTTTCTGTGAGTTCGGTGGCCGTCTTCACCCCGAGGTCCGCTTCAAAAAAGAGCTGTTCGAGCTCTTCTAAAACGCTTGCATCTATATTTTCAGAGAGAAGGGAGCGGAACTTGGCGCTGAAGAATGAGCGTGTTTTTTGCAGCGCTTTTTGTAGTTTACCTTTTAAATAATCAAAGACCATCCCTACCTCGGTTTCTGGTGCTGTGCTGGTGCTGTGACAGCTGTCGGGCGTTAGAAAAAAAAAGCAATTTTTAGCTAGTTTTAGCTAGATTTCGCTGGAGCTGATAAAAAATTATATGGAATAATATGAAAACATGCAATTGAGTTTTATTTAAGGAACAGGTCGATGCGCGCGCTATGGATACAAGGGATGCAGAGGATGCAAGTGTCAGTTCGAGTTCATCCGCTCGCTTGGCTATTCTGGCTTTTTATCTATGTAAACATGCCCCAAGGACTGATGTGGGTGGGCGCTCTATCCAGTTCATTGGTCATTCACGAGATGGGGCACGCTCTTTTTCGGCATAGGCTTGGGCAAGAGGTGCAAGTTGAGCTCTTTGGCATTGTCGGCAGGACCACTTTTAAAGGGCGCCTAGGCTCGTTTTGGCAGGAGGCCATGGCTTCTTGCGCAGGCTTTTCTTTGACGCTGCTCTCAGCGGCGATAGCGCGCCTCCTCCTCCTCTTCTATCCCCATCCAACCATTGACATCTTCTACATCGCCAACCTGGCCTTTCTAGGAATTAACCTAGTGCCCATAGAGCCCTGTGATGCCGGTTGTTTACTGTCTCAAATTTTTTCTAAAGCCTTTGGCATTCGCGGCTACCGCTTTTCTTTGGCCCTGCAAATTCTATCGGCCGTAGCAGCTAGCTTATTCCTTTTCTCTTGTCAGTCCGAATTCGCCTTCTTGCTCAGCATTGGGGTCCTCACCCTGGCGGTCGATCGTCTGCAGGCCTTGCGCGGAGCATGGAAGATGGAAGATGCTGATCGGCGGCAGCCCTTCCAAAAGCGGCTTGAAGAGGCTGAATCGCTCTTAAAGCAAGGGTTGGAGGACGAGTCCTTCGCCCGCCTCATCGCCTTAAAAGAGAAGGTGTCCGCAGGACAGATTGCCATTCGGACTCGGGAGCTACTGGCGCATCTCCATTGCAAACGGGGCGAGCTCAATGAAGGGTTCCAACTGATTTTGCCTCTGGAAAAAGAGCTGTCTTCCTTTGGCATCTCTCTACTGCAACAGATTCACTACCACTTAGGCCATTGGTCAGAGGCGCTGAAGCTTGGCCGCCGCCTCTTTCAAGAGCAAAGCTCAAGCTCTGTTGCCTTCATCAATGCCATTGCCGCAAATCGCCTTTCTCAAGAGAGGGAAGCGCGCGGTTGGCTCGGCTACTTGCAAAAAGAACACCCTCAAGTGTATTTAATCGCTGTCAGCCGCCCCGAATTTGGCCCTTCTCGCTGATTTTTCTTTTGAGGCGACTCCCCATGCCCCATGCTGCGATTGAGCACCTTTAGGTTTTAACCTCTTTCCGCGGGATCAATATGGATGCAAGCATCAGACTCGACCCGGCAGAAGAGCTGCCGGCAGAACTTCTCTTAGCAATTTTGGGTCATGTCAATCCATTGGATGCGCGCTCTTGCGCTGTTGTCAGCAGAACTTGGAGAGGGGCAGCCCTGTTAGCATTGCAATGGAAGACCAATCAGAGGGTGCAAGAGTCTTTTGACCTGCTACAAAACATGGGGGCCTCTGCAAATGCTCTTTCGCGCCGCCCATTAATCCGCCCCACTCCGCTCTCTCAAATCCAGAGTGAGCAAGCCATTAACCAACACCTGCGGCAGGTGACTCACCTTTTTCTTCAGTATCTGCGCCCCCTTCCTCTAGATACACTCGTGGCCTTTAAAAAAAGTAACCCATCTCCTCTCTTAAGTTCGATTGAGGCTTTGGAAACGCTCAATCAAATCGTTTCCTTAGATGCGCCGATAGACTATGAAAAGGTGGCAAAAGACCTGATGAAAGGAGAATTTTTTTACGCCGCCCTCAAGGCCACCGACCATATTTCCAATGAATACCGAAGAGGATATGCCTTTTTTGATATCGAGGTCAAATGGCAGGCTAAAATGAGCGCGCTAAAAAAAGCCAAGGAATACGAAGAGTTTCTTTTGCAAGCAGAGCTTTTTTATCGGCAGCGCGGCGGCCGCGAGTATTGCTCCAACTTTTTCTTGGAGCTTGTCTCGATGGCCTCCACATTGCCAGGTGAGGAGAGCGAAAAGTATAGCCAAGCAATCCGTTTAGCAAACCTCATACAAGATGATAAGCTAAGGTCTGAATCGCTGTCTTACATTGCCTGCAAAATTTCCGAGGTCCCAGCGCTGCGCTTCTTGGCAAGGGAAGTGGCTAGCGCCATTCCCATTGAGAGCCTGCGCCAAGAAAATCTGAACCGGATCGATTTTTTGGAATGGGGATAAAGTGCTCGGAGGATTTATTTACGGCCTAATCCCTATAGAGCCTCTTTATTTTTTTTAAATGATTCCCGCATTATTGTTTCTGTATTTTGCCTACATCCAATTGATTAAGAGGACTATAAAATGAACGCCGCCTTTGGTTTAAAAGAAGCCCCAGCCCTACCCTGCTCCTTTCAAACGCAGCCAAGAGTAAGCCCGTATTGGAGCGCTCAGGCACTCCAAGAAGAGGGTGTCGAACTTCCCTTTAAACCTTTGCCTTGTGAATTGATTTTACATCTCTTTTCATTTTTTAAAGAGCCGGATTTACTTCCTCTGCGCCAAGTCTCTAGAGGGTGTAAGGCGCTAGCGCAAGATGATAGCCTTTGGTCCAAGCGTGACTTAACCTTTGATGGGGGCTATAGAGGTTTAGCGGCCCGAGTCCACTCTAAAAAGGTCTATAAGGCGCTAAAATGCCCCAAGTCGATTCCAGCATATAAGATTGAATGGCCAAATACCTTAATTGCAAATGTCGGATTGATCGATGACACTGCACTTTCAATCAACTGGTCCGAAAAAATTTGGAATTTAGAAGATGGGCAGCTAAAGGCTGATTTTAAAGATGGAGAGGATGCCCATTTTTTTTCTAGAATTTGTGTGCAGAAACAGATGATTACAGCGAAGAGTTGGAATCGTATTGAAGTGGCCGATGTAGAGACGCGAGAGTATCTCTATTCTTTTAAAATAGCAGATGAAGCTAAGTGCTTTGCTGCAAGCCAAGATTGCCCAGGTCAGCTTTTTATAGGACTTCAGCGCGGCCAGCTCGCCTGCTGGGACCTAACTGAAAGAGAGGAAGTTTTTTGTTTTCAAGCGCATCGACAGTACATTACGGCGCTAGCGTTAACTGATCATTATATCATTTCCGGTTCCGATGATCGCACCTTAAAAATTTGGCAGCGTTCAAATCAGCAGCTTGTAAAGACACTGGTAAAGACATTCGAAGAGCATCAAGCCGCGATATCTAGCTTAACTGTAGAGGGCCGCTTGCTCATTTCCGGCGATGAAAGCGGGACGATTAAGATTTGGGATTTGGATACGCTACAGCGTTTATACACTGTTCAGGCTCACCAAAAATACGTCAGCACATTAGTGACAAGCAGCGGTAGGCTCTTTTCTGGAAGCGATGATGGCTCGATTAAAATTTGGAATCTCCATACGATGGAGCAATTGGCTACACTGCCAAATGAAGGGGAAGGAATTGTCGACATTGCTTTGACAAAGGATAAAATTATTTCCGCAACCCTGGATTTGTTCATCTACGACTTAAGTCAAGATATTGAACACTTGACCATATAAAGGTTTGGAGCTGGAGCAAAGCCTCATCTTCAAGGAAACTTGCAAATTATATTTAGGGGGCGTTAAAGCCCCCTAAGTCTTTTGAGCTGGCTTTAAGGTTGGACCTTTAAGGAGACAAAGCGAGTATTGGTGCCTTGGCGCACCAAAAGAAGGATATTCTGCTGCCCTTTTTGGTCCTTTTCTCCCGCTTGGAGAGCCTTTTGCACCGCTTGGTTGAAGGATTCGACGCTGTCCACTTTTTGGTGGTTGACAGCTAAGATTAAAGTCCCTCTATCCAACTGGGCGTTGTAAGCAGGGGTGCCGGGCAAGACGTTTTTGATGATCACGCCTTTTTCTTCTTTGTAATTGAGCTGTTGGGCTAGCTCTGGCGTATAGGCCTCCACTTCAAAGCCAAGGGTGAGCGTTAAAGCCGGGAGGTTATGGTCCGCGTTTGGCTGAGAGCCGATTTCAACAGTCACCTGCACCGGCTTATTGGCGCGGATGAGCTCTAATTTGACTTTAGAGCCTGGTTTGAGCAAGGCAATGGCGTTTTTAAGGGCAAAGATGTGGGGCATCTGTTGGCCGTTGAGCTTGAGGATGATGTCTCCTCGCTGGATTCCGGCCGCTTCAGCAGGGCTTCCTTTGACCACATCGCAGACGAGGGCGCCCTCTGTCGATAACAGGCCAAATGATTTAGCCAATTCCGCATCGATTTGCTGCATCGAGACCCCTAAGTAGCCGCGGCTGACCGTTCCCCCTTGAATCAGCTGATCCATGACGTGGTTGGCCATATTGCTGGGAATGGCAAAGCCAATTCCCATATAGCCGCCGGTATTGGTGGCGATGGCGGTGTTGATGCCGATCACTTCGCCGCCCATATTGAGCAGCGGCCCGCCGGAGTTGCCTTGGTTGATGGCCGCATCGGTTTGGATGAAGTCTTCCAGCTCAGCGAGCCGCAAGTTATTGCGCCCTTTGGCACTGACAATGCCGGCTGTCACTGTGGCCTGTAAATTTAGCGGCGTGCCGATGGCGGCCACCCAATCGCCCACATCGAGGGCATCGGAGTCGCCGAGGGGTAGGTAAGGGTAGTTTTGCCCTTCGATTTTGATGACTGCCAAGTCCGTGTTGGCATCTTGCCCAATCATGCGCGCTTCATATTCTTTTCCGTTATTCATCACCACTTGGATCGATTCGGCGTCTCTGACCACATGGTTATTCGTTAAGATATATCCATCGGCGCTGACAATAAAGCCAGACCCTTGGCCGGTGATCGATCGTTTTTTCGGGCCTTGCGAGTGGTGTTTGGGTGGGGCACCGAAGAAAAAGCGCCAGAAGTCGTCGCTGAAGGCGTCAAAGGGATCTTGGTAGTCAAAAGAGTCGGGGCTGCCAGGTCTTGTGTTGACTTTGGCTTGGACGCGGATCAGCACCACAGCGGGGGTCGCTTTTTTGGCGATTTCTTTAAAGCTTGGCAGCACCTGCTCTTGAACGGCAGGGCTGGCCTGGCTGACGCCATAAAGGGGCGAGAAAGTAGCTGCCAGAAGGGTCAGCGCTTGTAAGCTAAAAGGGGAGTAGTATTTCATCTCTTTAAATTCCTAAGTCTTGGTTTTTTTTTAATAGGTTAATGGCACTTCAGGTTTTTGAGCCTAAGGCGAGCAAAAAAGCTCTTCTCTAGATCCGATAACCGTCAATTGCTTAGGAGTTGCAGAGCTCTGGCGATGATTAAAAAGCCCTGCTCAATCCGTTGCATGCTAAAATGTTCATTTGGGGCGTGAATATTATCTTCTGTCAATCCAAGTCCAATTAAAGCCGCTTTGCCTCGGCAGCTTTGAGTGAGTTTGGCGGCGATAGGAATGGACCCACCCTCTAAGATAAAACGGCAAGGCTTTTGAAAGACCTCTTCATAGGCAGATTTTAGGCGGTCGATGAGAGGGTGGCCAGCTTCTGTCTTCATCGGATCGCCTCCTTGGCCATGGAGCGTGACTGTAACCTTTCCCGCATCCGAGCTTTGGGATTCAATCCAGTCCTTGACTTTGGCGGCAATGTGCTCTTTTTGTTGCTCAGCAACTAAGCGGCAAGAAATTTTCGCTGAAGCCCGGTGAGGCAGCACTGTCTTAAATCCTTCACCGGCATAACCGCCTTGAATGCCATTGATCTCTAAGGTGGGGCGGACCCACGCCCTTTCTAAAGGGCTAAAGCCTTTTTCTCCGCCACAAGGTTTCACTTGAAACATCTTTTCATACTCAACTTCATCGAAATCGAGAGAGAGGCGTTTTTTTTCCTCTTCGGAAAGGGGAAGGCAGTCGCGGTAGAATTCGTCGACCGTCACGCGCCCAGAAGAGTCGTGCAGCGAGCTTAAGATGGAAACTAAGTGATGGATGGGGTTTGGCGCGATTCCGCCGTTAGAGCCAGAGTGCAGGTCGGAGTTGGCGGTCTCTACTTCGACGGTCATGGTGATGATGCCTCGCGTGCCCAAGGTAATGGCTGGCGTATCGGCCCCTGGAATGCCTAAATCGACAATCAGCAGGTGGTCGGCTAGGCATTGCTCGCTTTTCTCAGCCAACAGCGCATTGAGGCTATCGCTGCCGACCTCTTCTTCCCCTTCGATGATCCATTTGATGTTGACGGGTAATTCGCCTCGAGCCAGTAGCGCTTTGACAGCTTGCAACCCATAAAAGCATTGCCCTTTGTTATCTTGAGCGCCTCGGGCAAAGACCTTTTCATCGCGAATGGTTGGCTCAAAAGGAGGGGACAGCCAACCCTCGAGCGGGTCGACCGGCTGCACGTCATAGTGGTTGTAGATTAAAACAGTGGGTTTTTTGGGATCTTTTGGTGAAGCGGCAAAGAGGATGGGATGGCCGCCCTCTATTTGCCACAGTTCGACAAAGAATTGGAGCTTTTTAAACTCTTCAGTTAGCCAACTGGCGCAGGCGAGCATCTGGTCTTGGTAGGCCGGCTCTGAGCTGATTGTTTTAAAGCGCAAAAAGGTGAAGAAATCTTTAAAGATCTCTTCACGATGTTCTTCAAACCATGCCGTAAAAAAAGCTATTTCTTCTTTTCCATTAGACATTGATGACCTCGCCTTTCTTTGGGGACAGCTCTTTGCATTTCAAAGAAAGGTATATTAGCAGATCACCGCTTCTTACTGCCAGCGAAATTTAGAGGGCTTTAGCGCCATTTGATGTTTAAGAAGCGAGCATGTCCTTCCAATTATTGCCCGTGGCTTATAGGCTGTGCAGAAAAGAAGCTTCTTCATTCCTGAGAGAGAGCGTATCGGGGGCCGTGAGGCGCTGCCAAGAGTGGCTCAGGCAGCGAGCGCCAAAGCTGATACCAAAGGGCAAAGCAGTAAAAAGGCCGACTGCATATAGCCCTATAAGGCCATAGGTTGTAGGGACTCCCAAGAACGTAGAGGTGCAGGCTTCATAGCTCAACGTGCCTTTATAAAGTAAGATTGAGGAGAGAAAAGTAAAGAAAGCGCCAGCTGCCACGCAGACTGCCGCAGCAGTTGCCCATAATGCAGAGGCGATAACGGAGCGTTCTGTTGTATTGATGGCATTCACGTCATTTTTTAATGCTTGATAGATTTTGCTCATGGTTTATCCTTTTTTTTGTTCTTTTAGTTTTTTTTGGAACTAAATTTTAACTATTTTTAACAAAAAAATCAAACTAAAATAAATTAAAAAGGCAAATGAAGAAGGCTATGCCCTTTGAATGACTCGAAGGGCCATCGCCTTTTTTAAAGCTTCCCTCGACCTTTTGCAATTAGAGGTCGTCGATGGAGAGCAATACAAGCTTTGTCTGCAGCTGGCTGTTTTCTTTCTCAAGTAGCTCTTTGCTAGCAAAAGAGACGACAGGCCCCTCTTGCATGTGTGGGGCGATGTGTTCGATGACGCTCCTTTGCACATCTTCTTTGGTGAGGGAGAGGAGGGTATCGCGGTATTTTTGGCGGGCAGCATTGTCTTTGCCTAGGCGCTGCCAGCTGTAGGCTGTGAGAGCGCGGCTGCCAGGGGACATCGGCGAGTCCAGGCTTTGCAGCACCTCTAATTTGCCCTGCTCGAGCTCTTCCTCATCGAAGTTGAGGGCGGCCACTTCTTGCACCGATTCAGAAAAGGCTTCCAGAGTGCTTTTGATATTTGGGTCGCGGTAGGAGTGGAAAGAGAACAGTCCCCAAGAGAGCTGGCTCTTGGCTCCGGCGCCGTAAGCGCCCCCTTGCTCGCGCACTTTAGGGTGGAGCGTGTTATTTTCAAAGAGCTGAGCGGCCACGCTGATGGCTGCGGCATCGGGGTGGAAGTAGGAGATGCAGGGGATCGATTTACTTGTAAAGGCCACAGGAGAGGTGATGATTCGCCCTTGCGCTTCGACAGGGTTGGTGCGGTAGGAAAAGGGCTGAGGCTTTTCTGTGCGCTGCAGCGCTCCAAAGAAAGAGCGTTGCTCAATGTCCAAAGCGCTCGCCTCGTCGCAGGCGAGGATGAGGTCAGCTCGGCTTGGGCTTTGCATCTTTTTAAGAAGCTGCTCTAGCTTTTCTGGCAGCGACTTTTCCTGGTCGAATTCTTTGACGGTGCGGCGCAGCTCTTTGAGGTAGTGGATGCCATACCATTTTTCCGAGAGGAAAGAGGCCGGGCGGATGCTGCTTGCCGATAAGCAAGAGGCGTATTTCATAGCACTTTGGTTGAGAGAGCTTTCTAAAGAGGTGAGGTGCTTTTGCAGCACTTCTTTGATGCGAGGCATGTCTTTTAAGTTCAGGGAAAAGAACATCTCCTCCATGAGCGAGAGCAGCTCCGGGTTTTTGTTCTTTAAGGCTTTGCCATGCAATTGGAAGGTAGGGAAGAGAGTTCCCTCTCGCAGGGGATCGACAAAAAGGCCCAGGCTGGCTCCAACCCCTCCTGTATGCGCTTGCATGTACTCTAAATTTTCTTGATAGGTGCGCGTCTTAGTGCCCAGCTGGGAAAAGAGCACGGAGATTAAGCGCAGTAAATAGAGCGATTCTTCATCCAAGGCTGGCAAGTCGAAGATGAGGTCGAGGTAGGTGATGTTATTGGTGAAGCAGTTGTGGTGAAATAGCTCTAAAGGCGCTTTGCTTTTATTGTCGAGGGGGTATTTTTTAATTTCTTTGGGAACGTCGGCAATGGCGATTTTGGGCAAGATATCTAAGTCTTCTTCTTCCTCTTGCAGCCTTTGTAGCTCTTTAGCCTCTAAAGCAATGCGCTCGAAGTCGCTTGGTTTGAGCGTTGATTGAATGGCTTTTAGCTTCTCTTGCTCTTCTAAGAGCTCTCTTTCAGCAATGTCGATGCTCGGCTCCATCTCGATGATGGAGACGTGGGTATTTTTGATGAGATAGGTCTCGATCAGCTGCTCTAGGTAGCGAGGCTCTTTTTCAATGCGTTTTTTGAGCGCCTCAAAGAGGGAGAAGATCTTCAATCCTTCTTCAGGAGAGCCGCCATGCTGGGCGAGGAGGGCGCAGCGCATGAAAAGGGATAGTCCATAGGGGTAGCTGTCTCCGGTGATCTCCAGGCGCGCCAGTTCGTGTTGGTGAATGGCGCTCTCCACGAGGCGCGGCTCAATGCCATTGCGCACGATCTCTTTGAGCGCTTCTTGTACAGTTTGGAAGAGTGTTTTGCCCAAGGACTCTTTGCATCCTTTAAAGATGAGCATGTAGGGGATTTCGCTGATTTCACTGTCAAAGTAGGCGCTGATTTGAGTGGCAAGGCCACTTTTGAGCAGCTCCCGTTTTAAGAGGGAGGCATCGGTCTCCATTAAGATAGTGTCGATGATGCTGAGGGCCAGGGCGGTCTCCTGCTCGAGGATTGGGCAGAGGAGCCAGCTGATGCCGACGAGGTGTTTATTGGTCGCCTCCTCTTCAGCGCTGATAGGAAAGGGGATTTTTTGAAAGCGGGGCTCTTGAAAGCGCTTTTGCAAAGGCAAGGGAGGGAGGGGCCCTTTAGGGGCTACGCCTTGCAGCGCATGCGCCTCTAAAAAGTCGAGGTGTTCTTCGACAGGCATATCACCATAAAAGTAAAAGAGGCAGCGGCTGGGGTGGTAGTAGTTTTCGTGGAACTTTTTTAGCTCCTCGTGCGTCAGATCAGGGATCTCTTTGGGATCCCCGCCGGAGTTGATGCCATAGGTCAGATCGGGAAAGAGGCTTTGGCTGAGCGATTCGATCAGGCGGCGGCTTGTCGCGGCCATCGCGCCTTTCATCTCATTGAAGACAATTCCTTTAAACTCAAGCTTTAGCTCTGAGCCCTCTTCTTCAGAGATTTCGAGGCGGTGCCCTTCTTGCAAAAAGCTCTCTTTGGTCAATAGAGGGTGGAATACGGCATCTAAATACACCTCTAATAGGTTGTAAAAGTCAGCGCGCACTAAGCTTGCCGCGGGGTAGCAGGTGAAGTCTGCGCCGGTCAATGCATTCATATAGGTGTTTAAGCTGCGGCGGATCATGCTAAAAAAGGGATCGCGAATGGGGAATTTTTTCGACCCGCAGAGCACGGTATGCTCTAGAATATGGGCGATGCCATTAGAGGTTTCAGGCCAGGTCTTAAAAGAGAGGCAGAAGACATTTTCCGGGTCATCGTTGGCGATATGGATCACTCTCGCTTGGCTCGGCGTGTGAGTGAACTCGCGCAGCACGCAATTGATCTCGGCAATTTCAACCGCTTGAGTGAGGGTGAATTGTTTGTAAGTGGCGCCTGGTCGGTTTAGCTTCAGTTGTTGTAGCATGAGAGATCCCTATCGATAAATGATATAATGTTGCTACGATGATACTCTTAACGGCGTCTAAAACTCAAGGGCGGCCTTAGTGCTCCTTTAAAAGGCGCTATCACCTTGCAATGAAAAGCCCTTCAGAGCAAAAATTTCTCTAAAAAAACCTGAGTGCCCCAAAATTATAGGCACCTAACAATCTCTTCGGGTACAAAATATGGTTGAGTCATCCTTGGTAAATAAAAAAGCCCATCTTCTGCCAAACGCCATCACAGCCTTTGGCCTGACTTGCGGCCTCTTTGTGATTTTTAAAATGAATATGGTCGATCCTGGAAAAGGCAATGATCAGGTGATCTATCAGATGGCAGCGGTGCTGCTGTTGGCCGCTTTTGCCGACCTGCTCGATGGCGCTGTCGCCCGAGCAATGAAGGTAGAGACCGATTTTGGCGGGCTGTTTGATTCGCTGGCCGATGCCATCAGCTTTGGGGTGGCGCCGGCTGTCGTTGTGCTTAAGACCTTATCGGTTGAACCGGGAACGCCCCTCTCTTTCTTTGCTACCGCCGGAGCGATGATCTACACTGTCAGTGGAGTGCTGCGCCTTGTTCGCTTTAACATGTCCCGGCTGGATGCTCCCAAAGAAGAGAGCCATTTTGACCACCGCCGCTTTTTTATGGGGCTGCCCATTCCTGCTGCCGCCGCGCTCCTCGTCTCCACAGATTTGATGCTCGTCTCTCAAGAGTTTATGGAGTGGTTTCCTATCAGCCATTTAGAGCGCTCTTTGTATTTGACGGGGCTGATGTTTTTACTCGGCTATCTGATGGTGTCGCGCCTGAAATTCCCAAGCTTTAAAGCGCTCAATGCGAGAATTTCCTCTTATCGCTTGCTTCTGCTGACGGTTTTATTTGCCGCCTTCATCCTCTATGGGCTGTTGACGCATTTTAGCTTTGTCTTCTTCACCCTCTCTTGGCTTTATGTCTTCAACGCCCTCTTTCTCTCTTTATACCGCTACCTATCGCCGGCAAGAGAAGACCTGGGCCTTTAAAGTTGCCTAAGCGCTCGTTTTTGCCTCCATTTTACCCTGCAATATTTAAGGATCGAAAGGGAAGAGGTTGAAGCCAGCTTCCCTTTCGACCCTTCTAAAAAGCTTAGCGCCTGCGCCAGCAGGCGGGGGGTCTCCTCTCTTCTAAATCAGAGAAAGCGATCTCTAAGATTTTGAAAAGCCTACCCTTTCTCAAGGATTTGTCGAGGTCGATGGAGGTGTAGGGTTTGATGAGCACCTTTAAGTCTTTGGAAAGGGGCATTTTCACTGCTCCATTAGAAAATGGCAGCTCTTGAGGAGCCTCGCTCTTGAGGGGAATTTGCAAAAAGAGCTTGGAAAGGCTGCGCATTTTGGCTGGCCAAATGGCCTCTTCTCTTTTAACGCCCTCTAACAGCTGGTGTTTGTAGGGAAGGAGCCGCCTTCTCTTGATCCACTTTGTTATTCTAGGCTTTAGGCGTAAGGGGGGAAGCCGCTCAATTTTGCCCCAGGCGTAGCTTAATCCTGTGTGCAGTTTGCCAGCTCTCAGCAAAGTTAAAATGGGGTATTTTGCCCACTTTTTTGGAAGACTCTTTTGCAATTGGTCTTGAATTTCGGCAATGGGGCACGCCGGATAGAAGCTCAGAATTAAATTGATCGTATGAGAGAGGTGGCGGTTCCTGCTCTTTTGCTCCTCGATGGCAATGCTTTGCAAGATTTCTTCTCGGACCCATTCACTTTGAAAGAGGGAGAGAAAGAGGGCATGGGACTCCGTTGCTTTTCTCCATGGATCTGACGGCTGAGCGCATTCCTTAAAAGACTGTAGCAACTCTACAAATGCGGGGTCCTCCCCATTTTGCGGCTTTTTAAAATGATCTTCCTTTGCAAAGAGAAAATCTTCTAAGGAGCCGAGTTCAGTTTGCTTTTGCCAAGGAGTATTGATAGAACAGTGCATTTTGGACTCTGGTTAGGTGTCAAAGAGGCGAAATAGGGAGATAACCACGCCTTTGATGGTCACATCTTCATAGTGCGCCAAAAGAGCTTCTTCGCTCTTAGCTTTTTCCAATCGGACATAAGTCCCTTCCGGATAGTATTTGCGCACAATGGCCTCTTGTTTGTTTATAAGTGCTATCACCAATTCCCCAGGCTCCGCCTCTTCTCTCGCCTCGACGACGATGAAGTCATTTTGAAAGAGGCTCTCTGAGGCAAAGGAGTCGTCTTTAAGCTGTAGCAGATAGCTTAAAGAGGCGTCTTGCACGCAAAACGAGGGAAGCTTCGCAGCTTTGGGCTCAAAGAACGTCTCGATGAGCTGCCCTTTGCTGAGCGTGCCCACAAATGGGATCTCCATCAGCCCCTCTGGCACAGATTCTGCCCGAGGCGGAGGGGAATCTTCTTTTTGCTCAATGGGGTAGAGAGAGCGCGCGCAGTGCTCTTCGAGCGTCAACATCCCTTTACGTTTCAGCGCTTTGATATGCTTATGAACCGATGAAACGCTTTGAATAGAGAAGTGTTCGGCGATTTCGCGATAGCTTGGCGAGGACTGATGCTCTTCAATATAAGTCTCGATAAAGAAGAGGATCTCCCTTTGCCGTTTAGTCATTCCTTTCATGAAAATTCCTGGGAGTTGCGAAAGACAAAAGCATCGATGAAAAGGGCGCTTAGCCACATGATCAGCATGGACGCCAAGATATCGGAAAGGTAATGCCCCCCTTGGGCCACGCGGGCTAGCGAGAGGAGTCCTCCCAAAAAAAAGGCGAAAAAAAGAGAGGCGAGAAAAAGCTTTTGCCTCTTAGCCCGTTTTGCTAAGAGAGCAACGCTGAAGAAATAGTAGCCCATAGTACAATGGCCGCAAGGGAAAGAACGCTTTGGCTCGCTTGCGCGCTGAAACTCCGGCTCATAGCACGCTTTAAAGGGGTATGGCCCGCCAAAATGAGCGGTCTGCACTGGACGCGGGCGCCCCCAATAATCTTTGCAGAGCAGATGGGCAAAGAGGCCTGAGCCAATGGCCAAGGAAAGGACCAGGCTTAGAGCGGCCTGCCTATGCTTTTTAAACAAAGGAGAGATGAGAGAAAGAAGACAGTAAATAGAGGCCCCTGAGATCACCATTTGACCGGGCAGCAAACCCCAAATATAGATGGTTTGATAGAAGGGATCTTTGCTAAACGCCCCCTCTTTGTAGAATAGGGAGCTTAAAGCCAAATCCGCTTCTTTGCTGAACGGCAAAAAGGCTAAGAATAAAAGGACTGGCAAGGCCCATGCCAAATGCCAGGAGAGGCTTGAACTTTTGTAAAAGGAGTCCATAAAAGGCTCTTTTCTAGCAAAAACGGAGCCGCTTGGGCTGCCGATAGAAGGAGATGACATAATAGAAGAGGGGGATGCCTGCTAAGATGAAAAAGAGTTTATAGAAGAGGGCTAAGAGAATGGTTTGGCAGACAATGGACCAGGTGAGCTTTAACCCAAAATAGAGGATGCAGGTATTGACGATTGCCGTATCTAAGATTTGGGCTAGCAACGTCGAAATGGCACTCTGAGCCCAGAGAAAGCGCCCCTCTGTCAATTCTTTGATCTTGCGATAAAGCCAAATATCGGCCGTCTGCGAGGCCATATAAGCGGTCAAAGAGCCGGCAAAGAGCAGAAAATTGGTGCCAAAGATGGCCTCGAACATCTGCTGGTAGTCTTTTGCCGGCAATTTAGACCCCGCGGCATCGATGAAGACCCATGCCGGGTGGGCCGGCAGCTCTAAAGCCAGCCGAATCAGCAGGCAGGCCATCAGGCCGATGATGAATCCACTATAGACCATCTGCCTAGCTCGCTGCGCGCCATAAATTTCATTGATCAGATCGGAGATTAAAAATGAAAAGGGGTAGGTGATGATGCCGCAGGGAAGTGCCATGCTGGGCAACAGGGGAAACTGAAAGAGCTTCACCGATAAAATATTGGATAGGACAATATCGACGGAGAAAAAAGCCGCTAAGAAAAGAGCGACCCCATCTAAAGGGCGGTTGGCATGATGGCTCATAAGAACTCTGGAACTCTTTAAGAAGGCGTAATCTAAAAGTTTAGCCAAATCGCCGCCTTCTTGGAAAGTTCTTTTCATCCCCCTCTCTATAAAAGCTGCTTGGTGACAGTCTGAACGATTTTGGGCTAGGGTCGCTTTGCCGCATTGGGCGCAAACCCCTGTTTTGGGGTCGGAGGTGAAGGCCTGGAGCTTGCCATTTTTGGGAAGGGCTGGGTTCAATCAGAGAAGCTCCTTCTCTAATAAAAAAAATGCTTCAGAGCTAAGTCCTCTGAAGCATTTTTTGGAGTGGAGCTTTAAAAGGGTTGAAAAGGGTTGAAAAGTCGATGAACCCTTTATAGCATATGTAGAAAATAGTGCACTCCAACCCCCGAGAGGTAGGCAATGAGCACTTTCGGTGTGACATGGCGCAGGTACCACATGAAATTCACCTTTTCCAGCCCCATGAAGGCAATGCCGGCCGCCGACCCGATGAGGACTAAGCTGCCGCCGCTGCCGACTGTGTAGGAAAGAAGGAGCCAGAAAGGGTGGTCCATAGGATAGAGTGCGGGGTCGAACATGGCTACGCACGTTGCAATCAGGGCGATATTGTCGAGCAAGGAAGAAATCATTCCGAGAGCTAAAGCGCGCAGGTTGTAGTCGGGGATATAGAAATAGATCTTTTCAGCCAAGCGGCTGAGCAGTCCTGCGCTTTCTAGAGCGTTAATGGAGAGCAGCAGCCCTAGATAGAAGAAGATGACACTCATATCGATTTTGGCCAAGATGGCAGGGACCTTGAGATCTTCTCTTTGGCGGTGGATCAGATCTGTCAACAGCCAGATTAAAGAAACGCCAAATAGCACGCCCATGAAGGGAGGCAGGCCGGTCACAGGTGGAAAGAAGGGAACAAAGAGCAAGCCGATGATGCCACATAATAAGACCATGCAGCTGCCCGGCTCTTTCTGATAGAGGGCGACTGAGTGGTCGGAGATATCTAAAGAGCCTTTGACATGGCGGTGGTTAAGTAGAAGATAGACGATCAGGCACGTCATGCTCGGCCAGAAGATATTGGAGATCATGCCCCAAGCGGAGGTGCAGTCGTTGAGCCAGAGGATAGATGTCGACAGATCGCCAAGGGGCGTCCAAGTCCCTCCGGCGTTGACGGCGACGACGACGGCGCTGCCGAGCAACAGCCGCTGCTCTTTGTCTTTGATCAGCTTGCTAAAGATGGTGATCATGACAATGCTCGTCGACATATTGCATAGCAGGCTTGAGATGAAAAAAGCCGTGAATCCGACCAGCCAGAAGAAAAGCTTTTGGGAGCGGACGAGGAAGAGGGTAGAGAGGGCATGAAACCCTTTATGGGCATTGATGACTTCGACGATGACCAAAGCGCCTAGCAGATAAAAGAGGACGCGAATCACGGAGAAGATGCCCTCTCCTAAAATGCGCGTTAGATCTGCGCTTGAGAGGAGCGGCTCTTGAAAAATTGCCACCCAGCAGAGAATAGAGCTCATGAGAGCAGCCATGCCTTTGTTGACCTTTGTCCATTGTTCGCACACAATGGCTAGGTAGCCGGTGGCAAAGATGCCGAGGGCCCAAAGCGAATAGCATGTGATTCCATCCATAAGATGTCCTTAAGTTCTGTCAAGATCAGCCATGAATTTGGCTTAGAAGTTTGCAACTAGATTTCACCCTTGGTTAGCAAAAATGAGATTTAGTCTAAAGGATGTTTTGCTAAATGGAGTGGATTTTTTAGTGGAAGGGGAGCTGAAGGGGGTGTGAGGCGGGCGAAAAGCGTTTCCTTTGTTGTATTAATTATTTGCTGTACATAATTTAATTTGATGATACAATAAAACTTATATGAAAAAACATTCTTGTTTAGTGATAACTAGATCATTTCGGGGTTTATATGAAATTTAAAAGCTTAGGGCTGGCCGGACTGACCCTCTTAACTGTCGTCGGTTGTGCACCTCATGACGATTCAGAGCCTGTCTTGTCTCAGATGGAACTGCGCCAAATCCAGACGAAAAGCTTTAACTCTGTCGATATGAAAAACGTCATGAAAGTGATGCTCAGCGTCCTTCAAGATGACGGCTATATCGTCAAAAATGCTAACCTCGACTTGGGACTGATATCAGCCACGAAAGAGATGAGCGTGGAAAGTCGCAAAGAAAAGACACTCTCTTTGATGGTCAATGGCGAACAAGCCCGCTGGAAGAAAAATGCGCAAATTGAAGTTTCAGCAACGGTCAATTCTTTTGGTTCTGATGTCAAAGTGCGTGTCAACTTTCAAAAGAAAGTGATCGATAATATAGGGGCTCCAGTGAGCGTCGACCAGGTGCTGGACCCTGAAATGTATCTTGACTTCTTTAATAAAGTGAGCAAAGGTCTATTCATCGAAGGAGAGGGCCTTTAATTCTGCAAATTAAAAGTTTTAAGGGGTATCAAACGGGCCTTAGCGCCGTTTGGTGCCCATAGGAACTTTGATTGCCGTTTACATAGCCCTCTTTTCAACTTTTTAACAAAGGCTCAAAGCTTATGTTTCAATCTTTGATAAAAATGGCAGGAATTTCTGCCCTCCTTCTATGCACGACGAGCTGTAACCAGGCGGCTAAAGAGCCGACACGGCTTGCCGATGAGTTTACCCTCGGAAAGGTGCAGCAAGAGGTTCGCGTGGGCATGAGCCAAGGCGAAGTGGCTGAGAGATTAGGCTCTCCAAACATTGTGACGCGCGACAACTCGGGCAAAGAGACCTGGATCTATGATAAAATTGCCAAAGAGGTCTCCTACTCTCAAAGCTCTGGCTACGTCAGCTTGTTGATCATTGGCGCCCAAAAGCAGCAAGGATCTTCCCAGCAAGGTCAAAAGACGTTGACTGTAGTGATCAAATTCACCGATCAAAAGCTTGTCGATTCCTTCACCTACCATTCCAGCCGTTTCTAGTCAAATTCTCTTGCCGCCAGGGACACCGATCCTTTGGCGGCAATCTCCTTAATCTCATCTCAAGTCTGGCATGCTTCTTGCAAAGGATGACAGCACACGCACTTCTAAAGAGGGTGATTTCCAGATCTTTTTTAAGCGCTTAAAAAAGAGAGCTTTCTTTTATCCGAATATCTCCTTACGGATAAGGAAGGGCGGAATTTCTTGCCGACTCGAGGGCTAAGACTTTTTAGGGGGCGTTGTCGCCCAAAAGGAGGGGCAGATGTATGATCTATAAAGGGAATAAGAATTATAAAGAGCTTTTAAGTCGCATTGCCTATTTAGAATTTGCCAATGATCAGTTGGCGACGGAAATTGGATATGTCGATCATTTGCTGCGCAATATCGGATTTCCAGAAGGGCTTGAGACGGTAAAAGTGGCTGCGAAGGAATTGATGGAAAAGGAATATCGAGAGCAAAGGGATGAACTAGAGAGCTGAATTTTGCTCTCTAGCGAGATTTAACTTTTTTTCCCTCTCTCAAATAAAGAAAATAAAAGGCTTTAAGCCACAGATCTGATGTGGCTTAAAGCCTTTTTTTATTTAGTGGGCGAGGCTGCTTTTATTCATTCACTTGGCCAATTAAGCCTAAGTGCAATCGGGCTTTTCTTGTTGAATCTTGAAAGACAAGCCTCAACTCCGAGCTCTTTTCGCGGTCGAGATAGCTATCGTCGTGGAAGGTCTTGCGCACCAAGCTTTTTTCCGGTTTTTTTCTAGACGGCTCTCTGGAATCGATTTTGACTTGGAAACGGCGATTTTTAAGGCCTTCTAAGATCTCTTCGGTCGGTGTTTTGGTGAAGCAGCGGTGCCAAATATAGCCATTAGAATCTGTGCAGATGGTAAAAACGCCGCGGTCTCGCCGTCTATCGGCGCTCTCTAGATCCTCGATTTCAGCCGGCAGAGAATAAGAATGGGATCCTTGATCTTTTTCAAGCGCCATCTTTAGCCCAAACTGTAACAGGTAAGGGTCGGCCGAGCCTGCGGCAACGGTATGAAAGAGGCGGATGCGATTTTGCAAGGCTGGAAAACTAAAATGACGATACTTTACGTCCTCACTAAAGGGGTCTCGAGCGGGGTCAAACCAGCGGTAGACGCGGTCGTGATAGCGATAGTCTTTGATGAGGTTGCGGTTGATCATCCTTTTTTGCTGTGTTTTCATAGTCGCCAACGATTTCACGCCTTGATCGAGCAAAGCGATCTCTTTTTGCTCCGAAGGAGCAGGTTCGGCTGTGAGCGGCGCTAAATTGCTGCGGTGCTTTGTTCTTTTTTTTCGGGAAGGGGGGGTGGTGTGTGCTTTTGCTGGCGCGTGCCTTTTAATGATATCGGCGATGAAATCGAGAGTTTGCAAAGAATCTTTATCTGTATAGGGGAGTTTGAACTCAGCCTTCCATCTTGCCGCATCGAATGTCTCGGTGATCTGCTGGTATTTTTTTGGGTCTCCTGCTAGATCGACTTGGTGGAACCAATGCTGCGTCTCCTCAGGATTTTTAGGGTCTATTTCTAAATTTGTTGGTGGGCCGGAAAAAAGGGCTGCCACCGGTAATAGCTTCTCAGCAAAGTTTAGTTGTTGCTGATTGAAAACTTTCACAAAATAATTGACCGTTTTTTGCCAGCTTTCTAAAGCCGCCAGCCGCTCTGAAACAATTTGCAGGGTCATTGTCGTGGGAAAGGAACCTTCTTGCTGGGCAGTCTCTAACTCAGAGTAGAGGCTAGGATCAATGTGCTCTTTTCGATAGCATGTCTTGTAATGCTCATGGTAAGCCATGTCCATAAAATAATAGAGGGGCAATCCATTGAGGTTTTCTTGCTGCAGCGCAACTAGGAGGGGGCTGCTAAACGGCGCAAATCCAGCCTTGCGAATGAATTGCAGGCCGATATTTGTGATCTCATAGATTTTAAGAAGGTTTACCGTCGATTTAAGATAGGGGTTTTTCTTTTTTAGCTGCTTGTCAAGGATGGAAACTTCTGTGGGGGTCAATTTCAGGGAATTTTCTAAAGGGCTTTTTTTGCCGCTAGCGGAATATTCCACAAGTTGAAGGAGCTTATAGGAGAGATGGATCGTTTTCAATGGGACCGAATCCGAGCTTTTAGAGATGCTAAAAGCATCTGTATCATAGATTCTAAATAGGTCGCTGATAATCTTGACTTCAATTCCGCCTTTTAGAAGTTTTCGTATTAACTTGAGCTTTTGAATTTTCACGGGGGTCATAAAAAATTCCCGCTGCAAAAAATCAAACTCGCCGAGTTTTTTTCTGAGATAGTCGGCGCAGGGCTTCAATTTAAATGCCCCCGATATGGGGTCGGGTCTTATTTCATCCAAGTATTCATCTGTCAGCGTTATTTCTTTTAACCTGTTTTTTAACAGGCGATACGACTCATTTTGGGCTAATTGGGCCTGGAAGTTAAAAGAGCTGGCCGTCGATTTAACTTGTCTTCTCGTCTGGTGCAACCAAATAAACTCAAAGTTATGGTCTTTAGCGGATGCTAAGAGCGGAATCATTTCAGCGAGAACTTTAAAGGCAACTTGTTGCACAGAAATGGCTTGATGTGGATTGGCAATGGATTGAAGTTTGCTGTTAAAAAATTGCCCCGCTTCAGCTGCGTATAATGTATCAAAGAGTGTATTTAAGCGTTTAGAAATTCCATCGGAAATAAAGTTCATCACCAGGCCTATTTTTTGTGAAGAGTTGATCCAATCTCAAATATTTTAAGAAAATAGACATGATAGATCTATCACTCAATTAAACTAAACAAGAAATTTATAACTTTAAGCAAGATGTGCAATATTAAATATTAATTATTTTTTATGAGTAAATCTCCATGTGCAAATAATCTCTACTGTCCAAATAATATCTTCAATCAAATGAGCCCGGAAGAATTAAATGAATTTTTTTATTGTTTTATATTTTATAATATGAAATAATTATTGTATTAAAACAACAAAAAAACTTTTTAATCGAGGTCGTAATTCATGGGTTTAAATCTAAATATTTTTGGAAGTAAAGCCGATGCTTTAAGTGCAAGTGCACCCATTTCTGCAGAGAAAAGTAAGCAGGGTTCTTTGTCAGGAAGAATGGTCACAAAATCTGACCAGTTGCTGCGTGACTCAGCTCTTTTGGGTATGTCTTCCATTGCCTTATTCGTTTCGGGAATCAAAATATTTACCGCATGCAAATCAAAGGGCAACTCTGATATGACTTTAGGCCAGGTTGTAGGGCTCGCATTCATTCTCGCATCTCCTGTCTGGGCTGTGATTAGCGTACCCCTTGGAGTTGCCGGCGTTGTGACAGGAATTTTCGCGGCCACCATGTCGAGAGCTATCTATTTACCTGAAGTTGGCGTACGCGCTCTTTTCGGGCAATCTCAAGGGCTCGCTGAAGCTTAAATTTTAGTGTAGCAAAAGTGCGCTAAAGCTCTATTTTTTGGTTCGGGCAGGGAAAAAGCCTTTGCCGCAGGCAATGGATTTTTCTCTGGCCTTTAAAAAAATACGGATTCCAAAGGGCGAAGTCCTTTGGTCTCTTCCCTTTTATTCACATCTTCTCCCCTCTAAAAACTTCAATCATGGAGCAGCAGGCTCATCAGCTCTTCTGTAGATAGGGGAGCGTCATTATCTTCAAAGAGCGCCTCGGCGAGGCCTTTCTTTTCTTGCTTCATCTGAAGCATCTTAGCTTCTATTGTATCAACTGTAATGTAGCGTTTAGCGACCACTGTCCCTTGCCGGCCGATGCGATGGGCGCGATCGATGGCCTGGCTTTCCACGGCATCATTCCACCAAGGGTCGTAGATCAAGACGGCATCGGCTTGAGTGAGGTTGAGGCCGACGCCACCGGCGCGCAAGCTCATCAGCAGCAAGTTTTGAGCGGCGTCCTCTTGAAAGGCTTTGACCACCCCTTCTCGATCGCGGGTTTGGCCGTCTAGGCGCAAGAGGGGGCGGTTGAGCTTCTCTTCCATCAGATCGAGCATCGATCTAAATTGGCTGAAGACGATGACCTTTTGCCCGGAAGCGGTGATCTCTTCGATGTCGGCGAGCAGTTGGTTGAATTTGGAAGGCTCCTCTGGCTTTTGCCCTGAAAATCCTTTAATGAGGGAAGGGTGGCAGCAGATTTGCCTGAGGCGCAAGATGACTTCCAAGATCTCAATACGATTTAATTCTTGCCCAAGCGACTGCTTTTGTAAAAGCTGCTGGCGCGCCTGATTTAAATAGTTGTGGTAGAAGAGGTTTTCTTCCTCTGCAAAGTCAATCCAGGCAATTTGCTCAATTTTAGGGGGGAGGTCGCGGGCGACGGCGCTCTTTTTGCGGCGCAAGAAGAAGGGGCGGATCATTTTTTTGACCTGTTCGAGCGCGCCGGCCTTGGCCTTGAAGAGGGGGGATAAGTCAGGCAGAAGAAAGCGCAGCTGGGCAAAGAGCTCGCGGATGTGGTTTTCAACGGGCGTGCCGGTGATGGAGAGGCGAAACCCCCCTTTTAGGCTGTAGAGTGCTTTTGCCGTCAGCGTCTCTTCATTTTTGATGGCCTGTGCCTCGTCTAAGAAGATGGCGTGGAAGGGGATGCGGGCAAATTCTGTCTGGTTGAGGCGCAAGGTCGAATAGGAGGTAATGATCAGGGCGTGCTTTTTTGCAAGCGCCTCTAAAGACTCCTTTTGCGCGCCCCAGTAAAGGCCTGTGGACAGGCTTGGCAAAAAGCGCTCAACCTCTCTTTGCCAGTTATGCAGCAAGGAGGTGGGGGCCACAATGAGGTGGGGCTCTTTGCTGTCGATCAACGACAAAAGGGCAATTACCTGCACCGTTTTGCCAAGGCCCATCTCATCGGCCAATATCCCTCCAAGGCGTGCGCGATAGATTTGATAGAGCCAAGCCAGCCCTTCCTCTTGGTAGGGGCGCAAAGTCCCTTGGAAGGCGGTGCTTGGGGCGATGGGCGCGGGATCTAGACTTGGGATTTGATAGGCGGGGTAGAGCGTTTGCAACGTTTCGGCGCTGAAAACGGCGAGCTGTCCCTTTTTTAAGTGGCCATTCTTTGCTTGAAAGAGCTGGAGCTTTTGCAGCACCTCTTCTGCCGCCTCATTTCTGGGTGCGATGCCCACTGCTTTCTCGCTCAAAGGCAAAAGCCGCTGCCCGCTTTGCCAGTTGAGGGCGACCTTTTTGATCTCAAAGCGCTCTAAAGAATTTTGCGAGACGAGGTCTCCTTTCACTATGATGTCCTCTCCTTCCTCTTCAAGGGCCATCTGCCAGGAGAGGAGGTGAATGGTGCGCCCCCTTTGATCGATCAGATGCCACCCTACTCCTAAGAGCAGCTCCATAGCGGCTTCGGCGCTTTCGCCTCCGCACTCAAAGGTGTGAGGGCCTGTCTTGCGGTAGCCGCTTTCAACTAAATCGCATTCCAAGCTTTTCTCGCTGGTCAGATGGCGAAAAGGGCGCTTGGGATCGAGCGCGGAGACGACACCCTCTTCTCCGTAGTTGAAGTAGAGCTCCCCTTGCAGCCCGAGCGCATCTTTAATTTTAAAGAGGGGGGAGGGGTCTTTGGGAGCTAAAAGCCCGAGTTCTTCTCCCTCCACTTCAATTTCCAATTCGTCGATCAGCGTTCTCTTCTCATGCTCTTTTAAAGACGAAAACCGGGCTAGCTGAGCGATCTCTTTAGAGGAGAGGAGCTCTGGCAACAGGCGCAAAAAGCCATCTTTTAAAAAGAAATGGGGCGGCCCGAGCAGCACTTGCACTTGGGAGAGGTCGGCGGTTTGCCTGCCGTAGATGATTTGCAAAGAGGCATCTAGCGCCTCTTCTGACTTTTTCAGCAAAAGGCGTGCTTGGGTTTGGCTAAAGAAATCGGCCAAGAGCTGCCTTTCCTGATAATAGAGCTTAGAGCTGCCGGCAAGTGCTTTTAAGAGGGGTTCGACTCGATTGCCGGGAATCAGCAGGCGGCGGAGGTCATAGGGTGGGGGCGGCTGTCCTCTTTTTTTGGCTTCGATCTCTTGCACTTTGCGGATGCGCTCTAGCAGGGAAAGGCACTCCACATCGGCCGCCTTTAAAAAAGAGGGGAGGTGCCTTGGGTCGACCGGCTGGGCTAGTTTCTCAAACGAGCCGCCCTCTTTGAGAGCCAGCTCTAATTGCAGCGCACCAAAATTTTGACTGTCAGCATTGCAGGTGAGGGGGGTAATCTGATAGATTAATTCCGGCATGGTTGAACCTAAAAAATACTTAAGAGTAACTGATCTAATGAATAAATTGAAACTGTGGAATCAGCATCCTAACTGGGAGAGTGCGCACTCGACTTGGGAAGCTGAAAAAGAGAAAGCAGCCAAGGAACATCCTTTGAAGCTGCTCAAAAATGACCCTCAGATGCCGGCGATGACAGAAGAAACGGCTCGTCATTTGAAGTGGAAGAGCTTCCTTTGGATGGTGCGCAAAGACTCCGGCGCCATCCGCCGCCAATTCCTCAAGCACCCCATTCGCTACGGACTGGCTTTTTTAAAGAGCGTGTTTAAAAAGAAGTCCTACCGCCGCTCAGGCGATTTTTTCTTTTATGGCATCGAAGGGGAGGAGGCGTTTGAACAGCTGCTAAAGAGAGACGATACCCTTTTCTACGTCGGCTTCTCCTACTGCGAAAAACCTCACGAGTGCCCTTCCAAAAGATTCACCCCCGACTGCATCCATGATTTAGCAAACCCTGTATGCCGCCAATGTGTGATCGGCAAGACCATCCACGCTCTACCGGAAGAGCGCACCCACCATCTGCTCATCCCCACTGTCCACTACATTGGCGAAGAGATCTTTAAAGCGGTGCATGCCCATCCGGACAAGCAGGTGATTTTTCTGATCACGGCTTGCGAAATGACTTTGGAGATGTTTGGCGATTATGGCAATATGGTGGGGGTGCAGGGCGTCGGTGTGCGCCTCGGCGGCCGAATCTGCAATACAATGAAAGCATTTGAGCTCTCAGAACAAGGAATTAAACCTGGATTGACTGTGCTCGCTCCAAAGACTGAGGAAAAGCTGCTCTCTTGGATTAAAGCCAGGCGCGAGGCCACAAACGCGGAGATGTGACAATGAACGCTCGAGAAATGACTGCGAAAGATGCTGAGAAGCCTCCTCAATCTCCCTTAGAGGGGTGTCAGAAGATCTCCTCTTGCTTTTTAGAGCATGTCTTCCATGCCTCTTTAATGGAAAAGGCCCTGCCTAAGAATATCTGGAAAAATGTCTCTTTAGCCATGAGTGGCGAGGGGAGCCTTTGCCCTGAGCATGCCGACGCCATTGCCGGAGCGATGAAAGAGTGGGCCCTCTCTTTAGGCGCCACCCACTACACTCACTGGTTTCAGCCCTTGACCGGCATGAGCGCTGAAAAGCATGATGCTTTCATCGACTGGACAAGCCAAGGGGGGGTGATCGAGCGCTTCGATGGGCAGCAGCTGCTTCAAGGGGAGCCTGACGCCTCCTCCTTTCCTTCGGGCGGCCTGCGCTCCACTTATGAGGCGCGCGGCTACACCGGCTGGGATCCCACCTCTCCCGTCTTCCTATGGGAGCGGGCCGATGGGCTGACGCTCTATATTCCTTCCGTCTTTCTCTCTTGGAACGGCGAAGTTCTCGACTATAAAATTCCTTACTTGCGCTCCGAAGCGCATCTAAGTAGCGCTTGCCAGCGCCTCTTTGCCTTCTTAGGCGAAAAAGAGCAGCCTGTGCATACAACACTCGGCATTGAGCAAGAGTATTTTGTCGTCGACCGCTCGCTAGCAAACTTGCGCCCCGACCTTTTGCTGGCCGGCCGCACCGTCTTTGGCGCCCCTCCCTCCAAAGGGCAGGAGCTGCAAGACCATTACTTTGGCGCTGTCCAAGACCGCCTGCTCGCTTTCATGCGCGATGTGGAGCTCAAGTCCTTTAAAATGGGGCTGCCCTTAAAGACGCGCCATAATGAAGTTGCCCCTGCGCAATATGAGGCCGCCCCCCATTTTGAACAGGGCTCTTTGGCGATCGACCACAACCTCATTTTGATGGAGATTCTGCGGCAGACGGCCCGTCAACACGGCCTTAAATGCCTGCTCCATGAAAAGCCGTTTGCCGGCTTCAACGGCTCGGGCAAGCACTGCAACTGGTCGCTGTCGATTAAAAAGGGGAAAAACTTGCTGCAGCTAGAGAGCAAAAAACCCAATCGCTTCTTAATCTTGATGACAGCCATCTTGCACGCCGTCCACCGCCATAGCGCCCTTTTGCGCGCCTCAGTTGGCTCTTTTAGCAATGACTATCGCTTAGGCGGCCATGAGGCGCCTCCCCCCATCTTGTCGGTCTATCTGGGTGAGGGATTAGAAAAGCTGCTGCAGAGCATCGAACATGGTCAAGTGCTAAATATCAAAGAGGAAATATCCAATCTCGATTTGCAAGTGGAGTCGCTGCCCCTTTTAAAGAGGGACGATGCCGATCGCAACCGCACCTCTCCTTTTGCTTTCACAGGTGCTAAATTTGAATTCCGTGCTGTCGGCTCTTCCCAGCACCCCGCCCTCTCCATGACGGTGCTCAATCTGGCTGTCGCCGAAAGCTTGTCCCTCATTTTAGGCGACTTGACGCGCCAAACAGAGCGGGATCCAGAGGCGCATCTTCTCCACGTCTTGCAAAGCTACCTTCTGGCCTCCAAGCCCATCCGCTTCGGCGGCGATAACTACAGCCAGGATTGGTTAGAAGAGGCTCAAGAACGGGGGCTGCCCCTCTTGCTAAAAGCTGCCGATGCCTTTTCCGCCTGGATTGATCCAAAGACGATCGCTCTCTTTCAAGGCACTCTAACTGAGATGGAGCTTAAAAGCCGCTATGAGGTGTTTTTAGAGCACTATAGTCATGCCGCAGGCATCGAGGCGCATCTCATGCTCGACCTATTTTGGACAACCCTATTTCCCGCTCTCACCGCTTATCAGCAAAGAATTGCCGAGACGATTTTGTCTTTAAAGCAGGTGCTCGCCGAGAGCCACTTTGAGCTGACCCATTTCCTAGAGACCCTTACCCATAAGGTCAACCAGGCCATGCAACAAGCCCATCAGCTGAAAAAAGAGCTCGATGCTGCAAAAGAGGAGCCCCTCCTCTCAAGGCCGATGCGCATGTCCCAAGAGCTTCTGCCCCTGATGGAATCGTTTCGCCGCAAAGTGGATGTTCTCGAGACATTGGCCGACGATGCCCTGTGGCGCCTTCCCAAATACCGCGAGCTGCTCTTTTTAGTCTGATGAGGGATAAAAGATAGGGGAGGGTAAAGATTTTAGCCTCCTCCCGAAAGTGAACAGCCCCAGTTAAATAAAACGCCCTTTCCCGGCCAATCCTTGTCATTGCTTATTGAAACAAAAAAAAAGATGCGCTACTGTGTTTTGATTTTGCAACCGGCGGCGAGCGCCCATCTTTTTAGAGTAAAGAGTTTTGGATGAAAGAGAAGATCGGTATTTTTGGCGGCACGTTCGACCCCATCCACTTCGGACATATCAATCTGGCTTTAGAGCTCAAAGAGCAGCGAGGTTTAAAAAGGGTGCTCTTCATTCCCACCGGTTGCAACCCGTTAAAAAAGGGTGCTGTGGCCTCTTATGCACACCGGCTGGCCATGGCTGAGATCGCCATCTGTGGCATCCCCTTCTTTTCTTTATCGCGCCTTGAAGAGGGGCGCTACCCCTCTTATACGGTTGAGACGCTCAAGCTCCTGGCCGAAACAGATCTAGAGAGGGGCCTAGAAATGCACCTTTTGATCGGTGAAGACCTCGTGCCCTCTTTGCCCAAGTGGCGCTCCATTGAAGAAATCTTCTCTCTAGCTCCCCCCTTCATTGCCAGCCGCTATATCGAGCCTGGCGTTTGCCCTCTGGCCAAAGATTTAAGCGAGGAGATGCTGCACCTGGTCGATCGAGGGTGGACCAAGACGCCTCTTTTAGACATCAGCTCTACCCAGATTCGCCGCCGCATCCGTAATCAATTATATTGCAATCATTTGCTGCCGACAAAAGTTCTGGACTACATTCAAGATAATGGACTATATTTGTGATGATTCTTTTTTTGACGGGCTGGTCGGCCGCTAATGGCCTATTAAATCTTTGATTTTATGACTGATGAGTACTATGAGCTTTGATACCTACCAACTGCTCGCTTTAATCGCTCATGTGATCGATGAAAAGAAAGGGCACAATATTATCACTATCGATGTGAAAGGCATCTCTTCTTTGACCGACTACATGATCGTCGCCGAAGGGATGAACGACCGCCATTTGCAGTCTCTCTGCCGCGAGGTGCAAGACAAAATGGCAGAGCGAGAGTGCTATCCAATTCGCAAAGAAGTGCGTGAGGACAGCGGATGGATTGTGCTCGATTTTGGCGACATTTTGCTGCATCTGTTCACCGTCGAGTTGAGAGAAAAATATCGTATAGAACAAGTCTGGCGTTCTGGAACCATTGTCTCCAGGCAACAGTTGGGCGCATTGCCGGCGATGACGGGGGCCTTATGATGCAGAAATTTTTGAAGAAGCTGGTCAACCATAAGAATTTGTCTTGGGAGGAGATGACTTTGCTGATGAGCCGCCTCATCCAGGGCGATTATCACGATATGGAGATCACAGCTTTTCTCGTGGCCATGAAGATGAAGAAGATCAACGTGCAAGAGCTGGCCGCAGCCGTATTGGTGATGCGCGAGAGCTGCCGCCATATCAACTTGGGCACTGAGTCCTTTGTCGATGTCGTCAGCACCGGCGGCACCGAATTAAAGACCTTTAACATCTCTACGACAGCCATGTTCATTGCTGCCGGAGCTGGCGTGCCGATGGCCAAACACGGCAACCGCAGCATCCATCCTTCTTGTGGGTCGAACGATGTCTTAGAATACCTCGGTGTCAATATCTACTTAGAGCCAGAAGAGGTGGCCTCTATCTTAAAAGAAATCAGTGTCTGCTATCTCTTCGGCCCTTTGCTGCATAAAGCAATGGCCTTTGCCATGCCCTCCAGGCGCAGCTTAGGATTTCAGACTATCTTCAACTTATTAGAGCCTATGACCAATCCTGCTGGCGCCCGCCGTCAGCTGATCGGCGCTTATTCAATCGAGGCAATGGAGCTGATGGCTGAGACATTTGCCTTCTTGGGAGGCGCTTCAGCAATGATTGTCCACGGAGCGGATGGACTCGATGAAATTTCCACGACAGCGCAGACCTATGTCATCGAAGTGCATGACAGTAAGGTAAAACGTTATAAGATTTCTCCCGAGCAATTCCACATTCCAAGATCAGTCCCCTCCGACCTGACCGCTTCCTCTGTCGAAGAGCGGGGAGAGATTATTCTCAATATCTTACAGGGCAAAACTGGCCCTAAAACCGATATTGCCTTGATCAACGCC
>JARBTN010000014.1 GCA_029240195.1 Chlamydiales bacterium | reverse complement strand
ACATAGCTCTTAGATTGGTAGCGCTCCATTTCTTGCGCGGACACTCCAAGGTGGTCAGGGCCGGATACTTGCTGTTGAGTGAGCAGGTAAGAGATCAAAGTTAAATTAATCTCTTGGCTGTTCATCTCTCTTTGCAAGAGAGCTAAGATGGTCTTTGCTTCATCAGAGCTGTCATGGCTCTTCAAATCTTCGAGGAGGCGCGCGATCTTGTTGTTGCGCACTTCGTGCATTGTCGGGATGAAGCACTGCTCAGCTTGGCTGTTTTGCGATTTCAAGACGCGATTGAGGTCTTTCAGCTCAGGCAAGGTGAGGAGTGTGACTGCAATCCCTTTTTTGCCCGCTCTGCCTGTTCGGCCAATGCGGTGAACGTAGCTTTCTGCGTCAAATGGGATGTGGAAGTTGAAGACGTGGGAGACATCAGGGATGCTCAAGCCTCTTGCAGCGACATCGGTGGCGACGAGCATGTCAATGCCGCCCGTTCTAAAGCTGCCGATCACTTGCTGCCTTTGCGCTTGCTCCATATCGCCGTGCAGACCTTTGGCCATGTAGCCTTCTTTGATCAACACTGTCGATAGTCTTTCCACGTCTTTCTTTGTCTTACAGAAGATGATCGACTTGACAGGGTCGTGGCAGTTGATCAAGCGAATGATGGCGTCATCTCTCTCTGTTTCGCGGATGACGTAGTAAATCTGGCGAATGTCTTTGTTGGTCGTCTCTTTAGGAGTGACTTTGACAAACACAGGCTCTTTTAAAATTCTTTTAGCCAGGTTTTGAATCGCTGGCGGCATCGTGGCCGAGAAGAGAAGTGTTTGGCGCTCTTCAGGGAGGAACGTGAAGATCGATTGGATGTCTTCCAAAAAGCCCATGTCGAGCATTTCATCAGCTTCGTCTAAGACGATGATGGAAGGCTTGAATTGGCCCAGGCGGTTGGATTGATACAAGTCAAGGAGGCGGCCTGGTGTGGCGACGACAACTTGCGCTCCGCGGTTGATGAAGTCTAGCTGGCGTGTGAAGGATTGGCCCCCTTGCACGGTTGCTGTCTTGATGCCGGCAAAGCTGCCGTAGCGGTAAATCTCATCGCTCACTTGTTGAGCCAATTCACGAGTTGGAGTGATGACGAGCATTCTGCTATTTGGATTCTCTAAGATGCGGTGAAGCGCTGGCAGGCCGAAGGCGGCTGTCTTGCCAGTTCCAGTCTGAGACTGAGCCACGACGTCTTTCCCTTCTAAGATGACAGGAATGACTTGTTCTTGGATTACGCTTGGCGTTTTAAACCCGGCGGACTCGATTGCTTTTAAAATGGAGTCTTTCAGGCCAAAGGAGGAGAATGTGAGTGTGCTGATTGCTGGTTCTACTTCCAATATTGCCGTTTCGTCTATTGTCATATGTTCTCTTTTAAAGATAAAAAAGTTGATAAAGTATATCTGTTTAAAGCCTGATTGCTTCCTAAGAAGAAATGAAGCGCTATCTATAGCAATTCAGGCGATCTATTTTTTGATGATTTGAAAGCAAGCTCTACCTGTTTTAGAGCCGTTCAAAATGAAAAATTTTGAGCAAACTGTCAGTCAGGGATCTTGTCGATAGGAGAGGCGTCTTAAGTAAGAGGCCGGTCCTTGTATGTCGCAAAAGTCATAGAAGAATGTGTGGTTAGCTTTGTCTTCCGTGTTGCTGAAATCATCATGCATATTTAGCCCTACGATCTCAGAACAAACGCTGCTGTCCAACTAAATTTAGGTCTTTTTCTCTCTATATGGAGGAAAAGTCTAAACTCATTTTAAGAAGAGCTCTATCAAAGAAGCTCTTAAAGAGAAATCTCAGGGCGATCAGTAAAAGGGGAGCCTGTCTTATATCATTTCGAAGCCAGACTTTTTACCCGTTTGACATTAATACTAGCAACTCGATCAATTAAGCACAAGGAACTTTTTAATGAGAAGGGGTTAAATTTACATTCTCACCTAAGAATTGGATCTGCCAAAGCTTGGCGTACTGGCCGTTTAAAGCTAAAAGCTCCTCATGCGAGCCGCTTTCGATCATCTTTCCTTCTGAGAAGACTAAGATGCGATCCATGCCAAGCAAGGTCGAGAGTCGATGGGCGATAGCGATCACAGTGCGCCCTTGCATCAGGTGATTTAAACTTTCTTGAATCCTTTTTTCCGTCATCGAATCGAGAGCGGACGTGGCCTCATCTAAGATGAGGATGGGGGCATTTTTGATGAGCGCGCGGGCGATAGCAATTCTCTGCCGCTGCCCTTGCGAGAGCTTGATGCCCCGTTCGCCGACGAGGGCATGGTATTGCTCGGGGATATTCATGATGAAGGAATGACAATCGGCAATTTTAGCTGCTTCGATGACCTCGCCATCGGTGGCGTGAAAGGAGCCATAGCGAATATTTTCCAGCAGATTGCGGTGGAAGAGAACCGGGTCTTGCGGGATGATGGCGATTTTTTGGCGCAGGCTTTCTTGAGACACATCCTGGATATTTTGCCCGTCGATGGAGATGATGCCCTTTTGAATTTCGAAAAGGCGCAGCAGCAAATTGACAAAAGTGGTCTTGCCGCTGCCGGAAAAGCCGACGATGCCCACTTTTTCGCCCGGCTGAATTTCTAAGCTGAGGTGGTCGAGGATGAGGCGGTTGCTATAGGCAAAGGAGACGTCATCAAAGGTGATGCGGCCATGCGGCACTAAGATGGGCTTGGCGTCTGGCTTATCCTTGATCTCGATGGGCACTTGCATCATCTTATAAGCTTGCTTGGCCGAGCCGAAGATGCGGTAAGTCTTGGCGATGCGGTCGGCCGTCCAGACGGAGGTGCGGATCAGGGAAAAGGCGCTTTGTACGATGAAGATAAAATCGCCGGCGCTCACCGTTCCCTCTTTAGCGCTGAGAAAGAGGAGGTAGAAGAAAAAGAGCATCAATAGGTTTGAGAAAAGGCCTTGAAAAAAGCGCAGGGCTAAGACGCGTCCGTCCGTCCTCTGCAGCTGCTTGATTTCTAAATTTTGTAGCTGAGCCATTTCCTTGATCTCATGAGCTTGGCCCGAGAAAAAGCGCACCGTAGAGATGTTGCTGAGGCTATCGACAATTTTGCCAAAGAGGCGGCTTAAGGTTTCTGAATGGGCTTCGACCAGGGGGATATTGCGGATGGAGAGGAAGGCGCTGATGCTTAAAAAGGCGCCATACCAGATGATTAAACTGACGGCAAACATCGGATTTAAGCGCCACATTAAAAAAGCAGACCCGGCAAAGGAGAGGGTAATTGGAAATAGCCCTTGATAAAAGGTGTAGTAGAGCTCATCGAATCCGCGGGTGATATCGAAAATCTTGCTGGTCAGCTTTCCGACCATCTCCTCTTGATAGAATCGGTGAGAGTGCTTGAGCAGCTGTTTGAAGATCGTCTTGCGCATCTTGCCGAGAAGGCGGGGCAGCCGCTGCATCTCTAAGTAATCGCTGAGTCGCGAGAGGCAATCCGAGGCAAATAAAGCTCCCACATAGATGGAGATGGGGATGAGCAGCCGCTCGAAGGAGGGGGTTTCCCCACTTTCAGTGAACCCATCGATGATCCATTTGAAGAAGTAGGGAGAGAGGGTATCTAAGAGCGTCTTCGCAGTTCCTAAGAGGAAGAAAAACATGAAAAAGGGAGCGTATTTTCTGACAAACTGAGCGTAGAAGCGAAGCAAAGTCGGCTGTGATCGGTCCATTGTAATAGATCCTTTGGTCTTCTATGAATGCTCTTTTATAATATAATAGGCACCAGCTTTGCAAACCTTTATTGAGGGGGAGATTGCTAAGAGAAAGCTTCTTTTCCTTTTTTGAGAAAACCCGTATTCTTTCCTTTTTGATTGCAAGGGGCGCTTAAAACTTATGAAAGTGATTGTGACAGAGAAGCCTTCTGTGGCGCGCGACATTGCCGCTTTTTTGCGCGCAACGAAGAAACGGGATGGGTATTTTGAAGGGGAAGGGTACCAGGTGACCTGGGCTTTTGGCCATTTGGTGGCGCTGAAAGATCCGGATGAATATGACCCGTCTTTAAAAAAATGGTCGACGGCTACTTTGCCAATCATTCCTAAGCGCTTTGAGCTGAAGGTGATCGATTCGGCGTCTGTCAAAAAGCAATTTGCGGTCATCAAACGCTTAATTGAGAGCGCCGATCAGGTGATCGAGGCAACCGATGCGGGGCGGGAGGGGGAGCTCATCTTCCGCTACATTCTCAGTTTAAGCCACTGCAAAGGGATTGCCATGCAGCGCTTGTGGCTCAACTCATTGACAGAGGAGGCCATGGCAAAGGCCTTTGAGCACTTGCGCCCCTTAGATGACTTCGACTGCCTCTATCAAGCGGCCCGCTGCCGCAGCGAATCAGATTGGATTGTCGGGTTGAATGCCACCCGCTATTTGACGGTCAAATATGGCTTTGGATCCCTTCTTTGGAGCGTTGGCCGCGTTCAGACGCCGGTCCTCGCTTTGATTGTCAAAAAAGATGAGGTGATTCGCCATTTCAAGACAGAGCCTTTTTGGGAAGTCTTTACCTCCTATCGTGATGTTGCCTTTAAATGGGTAGGGGAGCGCTTTAAAAAAAAAGAAGAGGCGGAAGCTTTGGTGGAAAAGGTGAAGGTTGATTCCTTTAAAATTGCCTCCATTCAAAGTAAAGATGAGAAAGTATTGCCCCCTCAGCTTTATGATTTGACCGATTTGCAGCGCGATATGAACAGACGTTTTGGTTTGAGCGCTCAAGAGACATTAGAAATAGCCCAGCAGCTCTATGAGAGCAAGGCCATCACCTATCCGCGCACCGATTCGCGTTTTCTAAGCGGCGACATGAAAAAAGAGGTGGTGCAAATTTTTAGAGGTTTATGCCAATTCAAGGGAGAAGAGATTGCCTCGCTGCCCTTGGACAACTTGCCTTTTTCAATGCGCATTGTCAACGATAAGAAGGTGCAAGACCACCATGCAATTTTGCCCACTGGCAAGCGGGTCGGCGAACTTTCAAGCCCGGCCTTTAAAGTCTATGAGGCCATTGTCACTCGCATGATTGCCGCCTTTTATCCCCCCTGCTTAAAGAAGGTGACGGTGGTCGAAGGGAATGCCGGCAGCTCTGCATTTCGGGCCAAGGGAGTGGTCATCGTAGATCAAGGGTGGACCAAGCTTTACCCCAAGCAAAATGCTGGAGAAGACGAGCAAGAATTGCCGCAGTTTAGCGAAGGGGAGTCAGGACCGCATGCGCCCTACCTCAAAGAAGGCAAGACAGAGCCGCCCAAGCACTACAGCGAAAACTCCTTGTTAGGAGCGATGGAGACGGCCGGCAAGCTCATCGAAGATGAGCATTTAAAAGATGCTTTAAAAGAAAAGGGGCTGGGCACTCCAGCAACTCGGGCTCTCATCATCGAGACGTTGATCAAGCGCGGGTATATCGAGCGGGAAAAGAAACTCTTAAAGGCCACTGGCATGGGGCGCTTTTTAATTGCCCTAGTGCAAGACCCGCAGCTGCGGTCGGCGGAGCTGACTGGCGAATGGGAAGGGAAGCTCAAGCAGATTGAAGAGGGGGCATTAGAAAGTGCCTCTTTCATGCAAGAGATCTCAGAGTATACCAAGCGGCTAGTGAGCGCCGGCTCATCCCCGATCAATCCCCAAATGTGGGGGCTCTGCCCCTGCTGCAAAGCTCCTGTCATCGAGGGCAAGGTCGGGTATGGCTGTTCCCGTTGGCGTGAGGGGTGCTCTTTTCGCCTTTGGCGTGAGTGGGAGGGAATCTTGCTGCAGCCGGGCGATATCCAGCAGCTCTTGCAGCAGAGGGTGCTTTTGCGCCCGCTGACGGCCAAAGATGGCGAGCCGACAGTGCTGGCTCTTTCCGATGCGGGAGAGATTGTCAGCTTGCCCCTGCCAAAGCGCGTGCCCTTTAAGCCCAAGACGCCCTATCAACCGCAAGGAAAGGGCAGAAGCAGCAGCTATACAAGCTCTTCGACGAGTTCCCCGACGAGCTCCCCGAGCAAGGCGGGCAAGGCGCCAGCAAGAAAAGGGCGTACGAAGAAAGGTGGGTAGCAGATGAATTATCTTTTTAAGAAAAAAAGGCCTTAAACCCTGCGGCTTTCTTGAGCGAGCCGGGCTTAAAGCCTTTTCTACTCATCCCCTTTAGCAGAGGCAAGCAGTTCTTTCCTTTGAATGACAACTTTAACGAGCCGGTCTTTTTTGCGGCGGCTGCTGGTTTCCAAAGGCTGTGCGATGAGCGGCTGCTTTTTTAGCGGCCTCGGATTTTTCTGCAGGCGACCGCTCCCGTGAAGCCTCTTGCGCCTTGCTAAGGCTTTGACGCATCTCATTAGGATCGCGGTGGGCAGCGGCCTTTTTAGAAGCCTCTGACTTTTCCTCGTGCGATCTTGACATTGAGGCATCCCTTGCTTTTTCTAGCGTTTCGCGCATCTCATTGGGATCGCGGTGGGCAGCGGCCTTTTTAGAGGCCTCTGATTTTTCCTCGTGCGAACGAGCTAGCGAAGCTTCCCGTGCTTTTTCCAAAGTTTCATGCATTTCATTGGGGTCGCGGTGGGCAGCGGCCTTTTTGGAGGCCTCTGATTTTTCCTCGTGCGAACGAGCAAGCGAAGCTTCTCGTGCTTTTTCCAGCGTCTCATGCATTTCGTTGGGATCGCGGTGAGAAGCGGCCTTTTTAGAGGCCTCTGATTTTTCCTCGTGCGAACGAGCCAGCGAAGCTTCTCGTGCTTTTTCCAGCGTCTCATGCATTTCGTTAGGATCGCGGTGAGAAGCGGCCTTTTTGGAGGCTTCTGACTTTTCCTCGTGCGAACGAGCAAGCGAGGCTTCTCTTGCTTTTTCTAGCGTTTCGCGCATCTCATTAGGATCGCGGTGAGCGGCCGCTTTTCTGCCCGCTTCCACTTTCTCTTCATGGGATCGCGATTGAGAAGCTTCTCTTGCTTTTTCTAGCGTTTGCTGCATTTCATGTGGATTGCGATGAGCGGCCGCTTTTTGGCTAGCTTCCGATTTTTCCTCGTGAGACCGAGCTTGCGAGGCGTGTTGGGCTTTTTCAATCGGAGCTTTTGTGTCAGTTGTTTTATTTTTAAAGACGAGAGAAATTACATCGTATTTAATTGGTATTTAGCCCTTTCAATCTGTTCAAGTTGACCATTTTTGATCAATTTCCCAAGGGTATCGATCCAAAAAACGACTGAAGCCTATTCTAAACCTATTTTTATCTACTTCAATCGGCCCGAAAAGACTTCTTGAGCTATAAAAACGATGTCTCTGCTACAAAAGTAACGCGATCAAGCAAAAAAGCTCAAGCAAAAAAATGCATTCATTTTCATTTAGCTTGATTTACAGTCTAATTTATGCCCTTACTCTACAGCCTATTTAAGATATGATAAATCATATATGATATAGAATGAGATAACATTTGGTGGCTCCATAAAAGGAGATTACAGTATAGTGAGAAGTCTTTTTATTTGACCCTAACCACCGCATTTCCCTAAAGGATCCTGATGATACTCGACCATCTTGACCGCGCTTTCCTCTATGAGTCCATGCATCCCCTCTTCCCCGCAGCTTTTGCCTATTTAAAAGCGCAAGCCCTTCCCTTTCAGACGCAGCGTGTGCCCGTGCAAGAGGGTTTCGATGCGATTTTTGATGTCTCTCAAGGCAAAGGTCGATTTCAAGCGCGTTTAGAGGCCCACCGCAAGTTTATCGATATCCAATATGTCGCTGAAGGGCGAGAAGAGATTGGCTATCGGCCCATTTCCGAGTGCATTGAGGAAAACCCTTATGACTTAGAGCGCGATATCGTCTTCTTCAAAGAAGCCCCCACGACCTTTTTGCAAGTGCCAGCCGGCTACTTTGCCCTCTTTTTCCCCCATGACGGCCACGCCCCGCTCTTAGGAGAGGGGGAAATCTCTAAAATTGTTTTAAAGTTAAGCGCGCGAGGAGATGCATGACCTTTCAAGAGAAACTGAAAAAAATTAAGCTGGTCGTCTTAGACATCGATGGCACCTTGACAGATGGGGGGATGTATTACACAGCCGAGGGCGATGTGATGAAGCGCTTTCACGTGCGCGATGGAATGGGCATCGCCCTTTTAAAGCTCTCTAAAATTGAAGTGGCTTTGATGACCAGCGAAGAGATGCCCCTATTGCTCAAGCGGGCGGAAAAATTGCGCCTTGAGCATATCTTCTTAGGCTGCCGCAATAAAGCCAAGACGCTGCAAAAGCTGGCCTCAGATCTCAATTTGTCTCTCGATGAGATTGCCTTTATGGGCGACGATGTCAACGATGAAGGGGCCATGGCGCTCTCCGGCTTGAAAGTCTGCCCAAATGACGCAGCAGATCGGATTTTAAATTTGGCCGATTATCGCTGCCAAAGGCCGGCTGGTCGAGGTGCGGTGCGCGAATTTGCCGATTTATTGCTGACGGCGCAAGGGCTTTCGACAACCCTTCCAGATCAGTGGTAGAGCCATGCCGATCAGCGAGAAAAAGTTGCAGCAGCTGCAAGAGGAGATGGAGCGCCTCGGCCTTTGCGAGAAAGATCTGATTGAGCGGTTCATCCTCGGATCTTCCTCAGGCGGACAAAAGTTGCAAAAGACGCATTCGACCGTTTATTTAAAGCATGTGCCAAGTGGCTTGGAGGTGAAGTGTCAAAAGGAGCGCTCGCGCGAGATGAACCGCTTCTTTGCCAGAAGGCAGCTTTTAGAACACTACACCTCCAAGGTGCTGCAGCTGAAGACAAAAAAAGAGGGTGCTATAGAAAAGTTACGCAAGCAAAAGAAATGCCGGGCGAGGAAGCGGGAGCGGCAAAAAGAGAGCCCCTCGCCTCCTCCCGACTCTTGAGGGAGGGGAGAGGGCAAGGCCTTCTTTTTTCCCTTAAGAGAGCATGTCGACGAGTTGATGCTCGGGATTTTGTTCGATGGTGTACTGCTTTTCCCACTGCCCCGTGAAGAGGACCAGGGGCCTTCCTAAGCGATCTTTGACGAGAAGGGATTGAGAGGTCTTCTTAAACGTCTGAAGATCGCCGAGCAGCCAGGCGCTGCATTGATAGGAGAGGGGAGTCAAAGAGGTCTCGACGCCATATTCATCTTTTAAGCGGTATTGCATCACATCGAACTGGAGCTGGCCGACCCCGGCGAAGATGGCGTCGAAGGAGCCGTCCAAGGGGTGAAGCAGTTGAATGGTGCCTTCTTCTGTCAATTGGGTGATCCCCTTATCGAAGGCTTTGCGCTTGCCGATATCGGTTGGGCGGACGCGGGCAAAGATTTCCGGCTGGAATTGGGGCAAGGGCTTAAATTGAAAATTTCCCTGCAAGGTGATGGTGTCGCCAATGGCAAAGACGCCTGGGTTGACAACGCCGATGATGTCGCCGGCATAGGCCTCATCCAATGTCATCCGTTCGCCGGCAACCATGCCGTGTGGGCGCGAGAGGCGCACTTCGCGCTGCGTGCGCTGATTTTTGACGGTGATGTCTTTTTCAAAGCGGCCAGAGCGGATGCGCAAAAAGGCCATGTTGTCGCGGTGCTTGCGGTCCATGTTAGCCTGAAGCTTGAATACATAGGCGCTGAAGGGCGTCTCAGCTGGGTCGATGGTCTTTTCTTCGCCATTTGGTAGATTAACTTGGCAAGGCTGCGGCGGAGGAGCCAGTTCGACAAAGGTATCGAAGAGGGTCTCGATGCCATAGTTGGTGAGGGCGGAGCCAAAGAAGACGGGGGTCACCTCTCCCTTTAAAAAGAGGTCAAAATCAAAGGCATTGCCGGCCATGGACAGCAAGTCGAGCTCATCTTTGACCTGCTGGAAAAGGGAGGGGCCCATGATTTTTTGACTCTCTTCAGACAGCACTGGAAGGGTGGAGAAGGCTGCCTTTTGCGAGCCGCCCACTGAGACTTTTTGAAAGAAGATCGCCTCTTGCTTTTGCTGATCGACGACGCCTAAGAGATCGCGCCCCGAGCCGATCGGCCAATTCCAGGCGTAAGCTTGGATGCCGAGCACCTGCTCCACCTCATGCATTAAATCGAGGGGGTCGCGGCCGGGCATATCCATCTTATTGATGAAGGTGAAGATGGGGATTTTGCGCAGGTGGCACACTTCAAATAATTTGCGGGTCTGCTTTTCGATCCCTTTGGCCGCGTCGATGACCATGATGACGCAGTCAGCTGCGGTGAGAGTGCGGTAGGTGTCTTCTGAGAAGTCTTCATGGCCAGGGGTGTCCAAGACGTTGATGACCCGCCCTTTATAAGGAAATTGCATGGCCGAAGCAGTGATGGAGATTCCTCTTTCTTGCTCCATCGACATCCAGTCGGAAGTGGCGCCTCTGCGCCCTTTTCTTGCATGCACCATGCCGGCTGTATGAATATGCCCGGAGTAGAGGAGGAGCTTTTCGGTGAGAGTTGTCTTGCCGGCATCGGGATGGCTGATGATGGCAAAAGTGCGCCTTTGCAAGATGGCTTGGCGTAAGGGTTGGTCGTCGCGATTCAAGGGAAGGCCTTTTTAAGGTGTTTAAAGACCGAGTAGGGCTGTCTGCTCGTTGATGACTCGTTGTAGCTCGCTTAAGTCGGCCTCAGAAATGTGTTCTTTTTTTAATACGGCGAGAAGGTTCTCACAGATGACGGGGCTCTTTAATTTGGGCGAATTTTGGAAGTTGCCGACGAGGATGTCTTTCACTTCCAGCATGTCCATAGCCTCTTTGAGCCTGAGGTTGAGGGCTGGGGAGATTAAAGGCTTGGCCAAGTCTTGTTGTAAATCCAATACCCGCTGCTTTTGAGCCTGAACTTCCCTTTGAAAGGCCTGCTGGTATGAAGCGATCTGCTGCTATTCGAGCCAGGCGCTTGCGGTCATGGCCGGCAAGCTGGCAAGCAGGGGATAGGCGCTGATAAAAAGATTGGGGATGGAGAACATAATAAGTCCTAACGTTATAAGGCGGCAAGCGCTGAAAAGATGCAGGCCGCACCTTGCCGCTGACCGACCTTTAAGTGAGATGATTTTATTGAGATAAGATATTGAAGTCAATGGATTTGCCTGCTCGAGTGCCTGGCCCGGCCGCTTTTCGCACGCGCTTTGCATGTGAAAGCCTATGCCGCCGGGCGCAAGTGAGAGAGAGCTGGCGTGATTTGCCGCCTATTCCCAGCCGCCGCCGAGCGCTTGAATGAGGCTGATCGTGGCCAGCAGCCCTTCGGTGGTCACAGCCAGCTTGGAGCGCTCTTCAGTGAGCGCGCTCTCTTTGGCTGCGATCACTTCGGCATAGCTGCTAATCCCTTGCTGAAATCTCTTTTGAGAGAGGTCGAAGATGCGGTCGGCAGCTCTCGCAGCCATCTGATGGGAGGCGAGCTGCCTCTTTTGATAGCGAATGCGAGTCAGGGCATCTTCCACTTCTTGCAAAGCGGCGAGCACGGTCTGACGGTAGCTGAGCGCTTGTTGCTCAAGCTGCAGCTTGAGGGAGCGAAACTGAGAAGAGCGAGCCCCTCCATCAAATAGCGACTGAGCAAGGGCTCCTCCAAGAGAGGAGATGCGATTATCTTTTTTAAACAGCTGGCTGAGCTCAGGAGAGATGTAGCTCAATGAAGCAGAGAGGGAGATGGTCGGCAAATAGTCGGCGCGGGCCACTTTGAGCTCGCAAAAGCACGCTTCAATCAACTCTTGCGATTGGCGGATGTCAGGGCGCCGCTCCAATAGGCGAGAGGGAAGTCCCGCCGGAATGTGGGGAAGCTTTGGCATTTTCCCTTCCGCTGCTAAGGAAAGGGAGAGCTCTGGCTGCCCCACTAAAATTTTCAAGGCGTAGGTCGAGCTCTCCAATGAGCTCTCTAGCCCTAGGAGATCTTGAGTGCCCGCTGCCAGATCGAGCTCGGATTGAGAAAAATCGGATTCTGAGATGAGGCCGGCGGCAAATTGTGCCTGCTGAAGGTGCCATGACGCTTGCCGCTGCCTTTGGTATTCTTCGACGATGTGCTTTTCCTTTTGCGTCGACAAAATTTGAAAGTAGAGGGTGGCGACGTCGGTAGTCAGGCGCAGGAGAAAGGCGCGGTAGGAGAGCTCTTCAGCGCGAGCCCTAGCCGATGCGGCCAAAGCGCTATTTTTTGTTTTGCGCCAAAGGTCGATTTCATAGTTTAAATTGAGGGGAAGCGAGAAGCTTTTGACCCGCCCACGGGCTCCGGCGGGGGCGCCATCGACGCCGAGTTTTTCTAATAGGCCGCGCTGGTAATCGGCGCCAAATTGAGCGGTAAGCTCGGGGTAGAAGCTAGACTCTGCGCCCTGGGCTAAAACGCGCGCTTGCAGCACTTTTAAAGCGGCCTCCTTTAAAGAGGGGCTGGCCTCGAGCGCTAATTCTTGAAGCTCATTGAGCTTTGAGTCTTTAAAGACGGTCCACCATTTCATCTGCTGCACAGCAGCTTTTTTATCATTGGCCTCCTCTTCCTGCTGCCAGTTGCCAGGCATGCTCTGATCCAATTGAGGGGGGTCGACCTGATGCCAGGATTGGCAAGAGGGGAGTAGGGCAATGGATAAAAGGCTTAAGAGATTCCATGGCTTATACATTGTACACCTTTTCATTGGATGGATGGCTGAATAGATCAGATGGTGAGATGCAAGTTCCATGCCATGAAAAGGTGTTTGAGCACTAGTTGGTCAAGGTGGGCTCGATATTTTCAAAAAAGGAGATCAATGACTGATTTGGCAAGACATGATGGCGACCCAGCCACACTTTCCAAAGAGCCTGGTTAAAGGGAATGCTTGTCATCTCGAGTGTTTGATCCCCATTAAAAAAGACCTTCAAATGGCCTCCGGCTGTCCAGAGAAAAGCGAGCTGATCGTTGACTTGCACATCGTTTTTTAAGCCGCTTAAAAAAAGGGCGGTCTCTTTTTGTAAATCCAATGCCTGTTTGCTGCCCATGCTCTTTTTTAAGTCTTCGGCAAAAAGATTGGCCAGGGCGTCTGCTTTTTTATCGCAATGAAAAGTAAAGAGGAGCTCTTTGGCCTCTCCATCGGAGTGGATCTGCGCAAGGATCACATCATCTTTAGCATATATGGCACCCTCTAGGTAATGCTCGACTTGATACAGCGATTCTCTTATGGCTTGCCCTGTCTTATTTAGATAAATGATTTTCCCTTGCTGCTGCAACTCAAGGGTCAGAGGAGAATTGATTGCTGCTGTCAAAGGGGCCTTTAAACTCATTTGAGCACATAGAGCAGCAAAGAAAGCATGTTTCAACCAGCGTTTGGCCATCGAAAGCTCCATCAAGGAAAGAAGGTCTAGGATTTTTTAAGGGCGAAGCGCCCTCTTCTTGCAAATTACGCGCTCATAAAAATTGTGTCAATAGGCTTCAATTAGCTGCCGGCAGAAGTGTAGCGCCTTTGACCAATGGCCCACACTTTGAAGGCCAGCCATAAAAAAGCCGGCCCGAGGGCGGGGAGGAATGGATATAACAGGTTCGCCTCCTTTTGCAATAGGTAAGAAATGGGGAAATAAGTGATAGAAGCTAAAGGCACGATGAAGATAAAAAAGCGCTTTAGCCAATCTTGATAGATAAAGATGGGGTACTGCGCGGTCTCTACGCCACCATAGGTGAAGACATGCATCATCTCGAGCGATTCGACGGTCCAAAAAGAGAGCGCCGCTTGCAAGACAAACAAGCTATAGAAAAGGCAAGCTGCGCCGATGACGGCGCTAAAGAGAAGGAGGATTTGCGCAGGGCCCAGATTCAAAGAAAGGGAATAGATGGCATAGTTGAGCACCAAAAATCCTTGCAGAAAGCGGCCAAGCCTCAGCAGTTGGATTTCGATGGCCGCCACTTGCAGAGGGGCGCTTCTCGGGCGCAGCAAGAGGCGGTCAAACTGCCCGCTTTTAATTTGCCACGAGAATTGGTCGAAGCCGCGCGAAAGGCATTCTGCTATAGCAAATGCCATGTGGACAACGCCATAGAGCAGAGCGACCTCTTCCAAGCGCCAGCTGCCGATCGCGTGAAAGCGGTGAAAGAGGATGGCAATGCCGATGAGATCGATGCTGGTAGCGGCGAAATGGGAGAAGAACATGAGCCAGAGGGCGATGGGTTGCCTCAGCTGGGCTTTGATAGACATCTTTAAAAGCTTGAAATAAAAGCGGATAGCGCTATAGGCCATGGATTAGCCGCTCCGGTTGACTTTAAAGAGGGCGCGCTGTAGCAACTTTTGGCCGCTTGCCACTAGCAGGACAATCCAAAGCGTCTGGTGCAAAAGGGCGCACGGCACCTCTTGGATGGGGATGTGCCCGAGGTAGATGCGAAAAGGGGTGTCGATGATGCCGCAGAAGGGGAGGCAGTAGGCCCAAAACCTTGCCGCCTCGGGAAAAAAGGGAATGGGTACCATAATGCCCGATAGCAAGGACATGATGGGGTTGAGCGCTCGGATGGCGTTTTCTGCAGAGACGGTCCAAAATAGGGCCAAAATTAAAAAGAGAGAGAGGCTCGACGAAATGAGCAGCGCTTGTAATATTGATAGGGCAAAAGCCAGGAATGACAGAAAAGAGGCTGGCCCTTGCAGGTTAAAAAAGGAGACGGCTAAAAAAAAGATAACAGAGCCTCTTATCGAGATCGGGCAAAGGCGCATGGCCACCATGCGACTAAACCAAACTGCATAGAGGTTGATAGGCCGGCTCAGCTCGTAGGTGGCATGGCCCTCCAAGATCAACTGGCGGATCTCTAAGTCCTGCATCCAGGGAAGGAGGTGGACAAAGGTTTGTCCGAGCCAGATGTAGGAGAGGATCATTTCAAAGGGAAGGGGTGGATCAAAGACGCCGGATTGGATGCCGGATTGATAAAAGGCCGTATAGATTGCCGTGCGGATGAGCCCCCAAAAGCATTGGGTGAGGATGCCGGCCGCTGCCGCCCCTTTATATTGAAAGAGGGTGCGGTAGCGCGCTTTAAAGATTGCGAGATAGGCGCGACAGTTTATTTCTGCTATAGAGGGCGGCAATGATCTCTTCGATGGGCGGATTCTCGACAAAAAGGTCGCGGATGGCATACTTTTGAACCACGTTTTGAATTAAGTCGGTTGTTTTGATGGCACTTGGATCAAATCTCAGCCAGATCCGCTTGCCCTCTTTTTTAAAGAACTGGGCGTTTTCAATGTGAATGAAATCTGTTTCCTCTTCCAAATCGACAATCAGCCACCTCTCAGATGTGACCAGCTGGCGGAGCGCCTCTAAAGAGTCATCTAAGAAAAGGGAGCCTTGGTTGACGACCAGGACGCGGCGGCAAAGGCTTTCGATATCGTCCATATCGTGCGTGGTTAAGATGATCGTCACTTGTCTTTTTTGATTGAGCTCTAAGATGAACTGCCGCACAGCAATTTTGCTGGCAGCATCGAGGCCGATGGTGGGCTCATCGAGAAAGAGCAGCTTAGGGCGGTGTAACAAGGAGGCTGCCAGATCGGCCTTCACCCGCTGGCCTAGGCTCAAATTGCGGACCGGGGTATCGATCAGGCGAGAGAGGTTGAGGCGGTCGACAAGTTCCTCTAGCGTCTCCTTCCACTCGAAAAAGGGAATTTGGTAAATCTCGCGCAGCAGCTCAAACGATTCGATGACGGGCAATTCCCACCAAAGCTGCGTGCGCTGGCCAAAGACGACGCCAATCTTTTGCACCGTTTCAATGCGGTGCTGCCAGGGGGTGCGGCCAAAGACCGAAACTTGCCCTTTGTCAGGCGTCAAGATCCCTGACAAAATTTTGAGGGTGGTGCTTTTGCCAGCTCCATTGGGGCCGATATAGCCGATCATATCCCCTTCATGCACTTCAAAAGAGATGTCTTTTAGCGCCTGCACTTGGCGGTATTTACCTTTGAATGCGCTGGATAAGGTATTGAAAAAACCAGCAGTTCTCTCTAAAATATGGAATGTCTTTGTGAGGTTTTGAACTTGGATCAAAGGCATGAGAGAAGACCTGATTTAAAGGATATTTTACTATAGCAAGAGGCGCCCTTTTTTTATACGCTCTTTCTAAAAGGAATTTCTTAAGTGGCGCATCGATCCAAATATTGATCGAGCCTTAATTGAAGCTTTACCTTAAAATAATAGAATCGAAGAAAAACTTCATTTTCTCATCAGAGGAGACTAAATATCATGCATCCCGTGTCACCCACGCCCTCATGTTCTCTAACCGATTGCCCTTACGAGGCAACCATACCCGGCCCAGCCAACCGCTTTCAGCGCCTGGCTTTTTGCTCTCCCTATCACGCAGACTATTACGAAACCCTTCCCGACTGCCCTGAAAACTGCCATAGAAAAGTGATGCTCATCTTCAATGAGCGCAAGCCAGGCGAGACCGATCCAGGCCCTCATCCTACCAGGCAGCTAGATCGCTGCAAAGAGCATGTCGGTAAGCCTGTCATGCCTCGCGCCGAATTTTTGCGCACGCCCGATCCCCGCACGATGAAAGTCATGCGCAATAGCGTGCGATCCAAAAGAGAGCCAGCAGGCCACCTCCTGCCGGCCGATCAAAGGGGTGCCAGCTCAACCCTGCCAGCAGACCACCACTTGCCCGCCGACCAATTGAGAAGAGGGGGGGAGATGAGAGCACCTGCCGGATCTGACGCGCCCCATGCAAGGGAGGTCCCCTCCCGCCAAGAGGTGCAAGAAGCGCTCCATCGCAGGGAACACACTAGCTTTGAAGGAGCGGCTGAAGCCGTTCGAAACCATCGCCTGATGGCTCCAGTCCCTTTAAGAGAGGAACCTACCCGCTCTGAAGTGCTGGCCGCTATGAACCCTATGAACCGAGAGCCTCAAAGAGAATTGCCACGAGGAGCCGCTGCTCCAGATGCGCCATTGGCAGCCCGCCGCCTTCCCTCTAGAGAGGAAACACGGCGTCTGATGCAAAGCCACCCCGGCCGGGACTAAAAGGGCTTTAGCCCTTAAGTGTCAACTTCAACCCCAGCCCTTTTTTTGAGGGGCTGGGGATTTTTTATGCGCCAATCTTTTGAGAAAACCTAAGAGAGAACTGAAGAGAACTTATGGATGCGATGCTTTCCGCTGAAAATTTTTACCAATTCCAATGCACCCTCAAAGAGAAAGAGGCTCAAAATGTCATTGAAGGCATGGAGGCGCTGACCGAGGCCCTTTGGTGGGATGCGCCGGAAGAGGGGACAGAGAGCGATGTGACAGTGCATGGCGTGGTGGCCAAAGAGAGGGCAGATTTGCTTCAATCCCTTCTAAAAGGGGTTGAACTCTCTTTTTCTGCCATTGAAGAGCGCAACTGGCTGCTAGAGACAGAAGATAAGCTGCCGCCTCTCGAGACCCGCCGCTTTTATATCTATGGCAAGCATATTGAAAGAGAGCTTAAAGAAGGATTAGTGCCCCTTTTGATAGAATCAGCGACAGCCTTTGGCAGCGGCGATCATGAGACGACAAAAGGGTGCATTGCCCTTTTAGAAGAGCTCTCCGAGGAAGAAAAGATTCACAATGCGCTCGATGTCGGCTGCGGCTCGGGCATTTTAAGCTTATGCATCTATCACCTTTGGCAGGCAAAAGTGCTGGCTGTCGACTTAGACCCCGAGAGCGTGCGCGTTGCGGCAGAAAACTGCCACCATAACGGCGCCGACATTGCCGTCTGCCTCTCCGATGGCCTCGCAAGCTTGGAAGTCTCAAAAAGAGCGCCCTTCGACCTCATCGTCTCTAACCTGTTTTTAGAGCCATTGAAGGGCATGGCAAAAGACATGGCCTCGAATTTAGCAGAGGGCGGATTCCTCATCCTGTCGGGCATTTTAGAGAGCCAAGAAGAAGCGCTCAAAGAGAGCTTTTTGCAACATGGCTTTTCTTTTATCAAACGCCACCCTGCAAATGGCTGGTCAGCTCTCCTCTTGCAAAAGTAACCCCTTCCTCTTCAGAAGAGAGGGCCTCTTGGCCTCTCTTCTATTGTCTTTTTATTACCTCATAAGCCTTTCTTCATCAGAATATTTTAAAAGCGCACTGCCTGCTATTTTGCGCTCCACTCATAAAACATTAAAATTTAAAGAAACGATTTGCTATAGGAGGGCTTAACTCATCAAGTCCCTTGCCGCACAAGCGGGGGCTTCTCCTTCTTTTGTGGAAAGGTGTTTTTTTATGCAAAAAAGTTACCTCAAGTTATTACGCTTTGCTTGCCAGCTCTTTGGCACATGCGGTTCTTTGCATGCGATGCAGCTTAAGCCTCTCTCTGCTGAATTCAGCCCCTCTGGCAAGGATGCCGTCCGCTCCTTCGTCGTCAAGAACGACCAGGATAGCCCGGCTGCCGTCTTAGTGACCATGGCCAAGCGCGACGTCTCTTTAGATGGCAAAGAGAGCAACCCGGAAGTGGAAAATGATTTTTCTGTCTATCCCTCGCAAATTGTGCTCATGCCCGATGAAGAGCAGACCATTCACGTATCTTGGATGGGCGCTCTGCCCGTCTCTTCAGAGCTAGCCTATCGCTTGATTGCTGAGCAAGTGGCCGTCGATCTCAACGCGGAGAAAAAGCCCACCTCCTCAGGGTTTAAAATCATGTTCAAGTATGTGGCCGCCGTCTACGTGACTCCGCCGCAAGTCTCCCCCCACGTCATTGTGGAATCTGCTGTGATTGAAAAGAAGCCCACGGGCGAGCGGCTATTGACTTTGAACCTTTTCAACCAAGGAAAAGCGCACCAAATCCTCAAAATGCCCTCTTTTTCTGTCAAAGCCCCCGTTGGCCAGCCGCCTTTAAGCAAAGCAATGGCCGAACAGGTGGAGAAAACCCTCTTCGAGGCGGTCAAAGGGACAAATATGTTGGCCCTTTTAAAGCGGCAGTTTTCCATCCCCTTGCCTAAAGAGTTTCAGCTAGATGTGATCGAAGTTAGCGCTCAATTTAACGCCCCTTCATAAGGAGACTTTTTTGCGCCAGAGAGTGAGCAGTTTTTCTAAGGGCATGCTCAAAAGGCATGCCGGCAAAATCTTTTCGTGGGCTCTCTTTCTCTCGTGCTTTCAAGCAGCTTTGCCTGAGAGCGCCTATGCAGAAGAGCGCCCGCTGGCTTCTAGTTCAGCTGAGCCAGATGGGCTGCTAGAAACCCTGGAAAAAAAGAACTCTCTCCCAGAAAATAGCCTGTATAACCAAGCTCTTAGAATTTCGCGCGTTTTTTTCTTCTCAATTTTACAGGAGATGGATTTCAAAGGGCAATTTGAAACCTCTAAAGAGAGCGCTGCCGCTGCCAAGGAAAATTTGCGCAGTCAGCTCTTTTCTAGAGTATTCGGGTCGCAGGCTGAAGAGCAGAAGCCCTCCTCTCTCGGTGCTAAAGTGTCTTTTGGCGCCAATTCTCTGGGGCTGATCCCATGCTTGCTGAACGCCGCCACCCATAGCGCCAAATTTCAAGCCAAATTTCTCTTGCCGACCCTTCAAGGAGAGATGCTCCCCGAAAGCTGGCAAATGCTTCACAGGGAAGTCGATCCTTTTGGCTTCATCAGCGAAGAGGCCTTGCAAAAAGTGGGATTGGCAGCTCAATTTGACTGGCGCAAGCTACATCTGCAAATTGATACACCGCTGCATCTCAAAGCAGCTAAAGAACACCATCTGCGCTATCTGCGCAAAAAAAATTATCCCGAAGAGCAAATTTTAAAGCCCTCTGAACTCAGCGGCTATGTCAATAGCTACTATTCCTACGATGTCAACTCAGGCTCTAAGCCTCAGCGCCGCCTGTTGCTCGATGGGGCCTTGAATTATCGGGATGTCGTCTTGGAAACTCAATGCTCTTATAGCAGCCTCAGAAAAGATAAGAAGTGGAATTTTGGCGATATTCGTTTGGTCCATCAAGAGCCCAGCCAGCTTTTAGAGTATCAGCTGGGAGACTTCTCCATTCCAACAGTCGGTTTTCAGTCGAGCTTATCGGTGCTAGGCTTGAGCGTCACTCGCAACTTTGATTTGGACCCCTCTCAGACGACTTACCCCCAAAGCCGGCAGTCGATCGTCTTAAAAGAGCGGAGCCGCGTAGAAATTTGGGTCAATGGCTTATTGCAGCGCAGTTTGACCCTCGACCCCGGCGAGCACCGCTTCCAAGATTTCCCATTGACCGAGGGGCAAAATGAGGTCGAGCTGCGCATCGTCGATAGTTTTGGCCGCGAAGAAAAGATTGCTTTTCCTTTCATCCATGAGCCGACGCTGCTGATGGAAGGGTCCTCCTCTTTCTCCTATAACATTGGCGTGCCCAACGACCGGCGGGACCAATCTCGTGCCTACCATCACAATAATCCCATTTTAGCCCTCTTCCATCGCAAAGGATTTTCTAAGACATTCACCGCCGGAGCCTATCTGGAGAAAAACCGGCAGCAGCAGCTGCTTGGCGTGGAGGGGATTAAAGCTGTTCCTTGGGGATTGATGACCTTCAATATTGGGGTGCAGGGTGGGGTCAAAAAAGATGCGTCTTCAGAATTTGCTTTTGAAAACTATGTCCAGTTTAAAAATAATGAGCAAGTGGGCGTCAAATGGAAGGCTATTTTAAGCTACCAAGGGCGCTCGATGAAGCCATTTAGCCCGGATCTGCATATCCCGACAGGGATTAACCAAAAAGCTGTAGGGGCCTCTTTAAATCTCTCTAAGCAGCTCACCAAAGCTCTCAATGGCAGCATCTATACAGACTATCAGATCGCTAGAGGTAAAAAGCTTTCGACTCCCAATCTGTCCAACCGCTACTATGCGGGCTTGACTTTAAGCTATAAAACAGTGGGCGGTTGCTTGACCCGATTTGATATTAGCCGAGATCAAAACTTCAAAAAAGAAAAAGGGATGCGGCTTCTCCTTAGCTTCACCTACAACATGGCCAAGAAAAATCAGCTGGTCAGCATGAACCACGACTTCAAGCGCCATACGACTCGTGCAGAGTGGCATTACCAGTCGCCCAAGTCGGTCGATGCCTGGGAGCAGGAAATTGCTTACAACAGATCGAAGGGAAATGAAACAATCCAAGGCTCTGTCGGCTATCAAGATGAGCGCTATTTGGCCAGCGTGGGCCATGAGCGCTCGAAGAGCGCTCCCTCCTATTCCCTAGCCCAAAATGGCCGTCTGCGCCTATCAAGCGCCCTTGTCTTTGCCGGCTCCCACATCAGTTTAAGTCGGCCGATCAACAACAGCTTTGCCATTATTGACACCGGCAAGAACGACAAAAAATATCTCGTGGGCATCAACCCGCAATTTGGCGCCTATGAAACCAAGACCGGCCGATTTGGGGCAGCAGTTAAAAATAACCTAAATCCCTATCGGGTCAATAAGCTATCGTTAGAGGTGGAAAACCTGCCCCTGGGCTATTCGCTCGTTCAAAATTCTTTTTGGATGCGCCCCACCTATAAGAGCGGGTTTTTTGTGCGGGCTGAAATTCAAGCCACCGTCTTTTTGGGCGCCCTCTTAAAAGATGAGATGGGAAAAGAACTTCCTTTATGCGGCGGCCAGATCCATTCAGAAGAGGGGGATAAGCCGATCACTTTCTTCACCAACCGCTCAGGGAAAGTGCGCTTGCCGGGAGTAAAGATCGGCAAGTACCGAATTGTGTTATTTGGAGATCGGCCTCTCGAAGGAACTTTTGAAATTTCAACTGGGTCGAGCGGCTTTATCGATGTCGGCGTGATTCAAATGCAGGGCAAGCCATGATGCGTTATCTCTTTTTATTCACCCTGATCTATTCTCTATCGATAGAAGCGGCTGTGCAGCTAAAGACCCAGTCCATCAACTGGAGAGGAGCTGATGGCCGCGGCTACGACGTATTTAGCGAAGAGGAGGCGAGCCAAGACATTCATTTCCAAGTGCGCTCGGATGAGGAAAAGGGGCCCTATTTTATCACCTGTTCTGCTCCCAACTCAGGCTATGAACGTCAAGCATCGAATGGCAAAGATCTGCTAAGCTATCAAATTGTCCATTCTGCGGCGCGCCCCATTCCTTTAAGGGAGGGGGATGGAAGCTACTATGCCATTGCCTTTTCACTGCAAAAAAATGGACTGCTCGACCTAAGCTATACCGTCAGCATCCCCAAAGGGCAAATTGTCACTCCCGGCAGCTACAGCGATTCCTTCTTCCTCATCCTATATAAAGGGCGCTATGGGGAGCACTGCGAGGTGAGCCGCAACTTGGTCTCCTTAAAAATCCATGTGCAAAGCTCCATCGATATTTCTGTCGATATGCAGGGGAAGAGGTTTGAGCAGCTTTCTCTTGGCGAACTACAAGGGCCTCAGACGCTTTCTTTCAATATCTTTGTCAAAAGCAATTCAGGATACGCCCTTTATTTAGAGTCTGAAAACCAAAGCTCGCTCAAGCATCAGGGCTCACAAAAAAATGTCTCTTACCAAGTCAAAGCAGATGGCCGCCCCTTCAATTTGGCGCCTGGGGGGCGAGATATCGTCAAAAACTTGCAAAAGACTGGTCGACAGGGCAGGCAGCACTTTGTCGAAATTGCCGTCGACGCGCCTCCTTGCATCTCTGCCGGCTCCTATACTGATTCCTTGAATATCTCGGCCATTTCTTTGGATTAATCGTAATCAGGGCATAAAAAAAGAGGCTTGGTCGCTTGAGGATTGCTCCCGCTCCAAGCCTCTTTTTTTTCTAAAAAGAGATCTCTTTTACTTAGTTGCCGGCAATTGTCAAAGTCAAGGTGTCCGTATAGCTACCCGCTGGCAGAGTAGAGTCTGCTGTTAAAGACACAGTCAAGTTTTTTGTCTGGCCTGAGATGTTGCCGCCCGTTCCGTCATCGGTCTCTAATTGGACGCTGGCACCCCATGTGAGGGGAGCCCCATCATAATCTAGCGTATAGGCAATAGAGCTTGCTCCATTGACCAGAGAGAATGAGGGGTTGGCATTTGCCAAGGTGAGTGTGTAGCCGTCAGCGGAGTTAGAGTTCACTGTGACGATAGCCACTTGTTGGTTGGTGAGCGTATCGGTCGCTGGATCGCCAAAGTCAAATGTGGCATTATCCACAGCGACTGAGATCACTTCGACGACAGTTCCGCTCAAGGCAATGTTTGCCGTTGTCGCACCAAAGCACATATTAGGCAAAGCAAATAGCACTGCTGAGAGCGCAAATGCTAATTGAAGACTCCATCCTTTTATTTTTTCCATAAAACCTCCTATTATTTTTTTTAAAATGAGACATAGAAGTTATCGAAAAAAAGGGAAATCAGATGACAGCCGTTTAGAATTGGCTGTGTAAAATGAAAGGGGTAAGTCTTTCAAAACTAGAGAGGGATCTTGGGAAATAATAAAAAAAAATCAGAGCCGTTTTTTTTTTAGGGGCATAAAAAAAGACCGAGCAGAACGCCCGGCCTTTTGGAGAGAGAGAGAAAAAAAAATTATCCTTCAGTGACGCGCACGTACAAATTGCGGTCGCAATCGATCAAAATGTAGGGGAATTCGTTGTTATCTTCATCGGCATTGACGCCGACGACAATTCTGGAATTTTTCGTCATGAAATTCAAAGTGCTGGCATCGGCGGAGGTCACTTTCCAAAGAGAATCATCGCTTAAGGAAAGTTCATTCTTCGCCTTGTCGATATTGGAGATGCAGCGCATTTCGTCTTGTTTCGATGGTGGGTGCTGTAAATTGACAGCTGCCACATTGTTATTGCTATCTAAATTGACCAGTTTATATTTATAACGCAAAGATCCAAAAGTCTCTGTCGATTGGGTGATGATGACTTTGTCCCCTTCGTTCCAGCTCTCTAAGTTTTTGCAGTCAGATTCTTTAACAGACCAGGTAGAGCCGTCTTCAAAGACGACAGAATGATCGGCGACAGCAATTTTAGATAAATGGTGAAAAGCCCCTTCAAAGGTGACTTTATCATTGATTGCAGCTTCAGAGCCCTTGGGCTTTTGATCTTCTCGAGCGTAAGACGTCGCCGTCGCTGCTTGTAAGCTCATTAAAGGAGTTGCTGCCAGGCTGAAAAGGATTAAACCTGAAAAAATGCGGGGAGAAAATTTTTTGTTTAACATAATAAAACTCCTTTCTTTTAGAAGATAGTTTTCATAGAATTCTATTTTTTTATTAATTCTTTGACTGATCTCTCAGCCTATATCTAAAACCATAGAACGATCCCTTTTTTAGATCAATCCCTAAATTGCTTTTTCCTATCGTATTTTTAAGCGAACTCCTTTGAAAATAGGATGAGAAGCGGTTTTTTTTAAGATAAAAAAAAAGCCCCCCATCACCTGGCTGATGAAAGATCATGGGATGCGTCATCGGCTCTTGGGAGGGAGGGCTTGCTAGTGCCCGACCACATATGTTTTTACGTGTCAAACGAGCGTGAAAGCTCTTTAGATTCGACGATTACCTGTCCCCTCATATTGACTTAATATGGGGGGACCGGTAATCGATCGATTCTAGAGGCTTTGACGCCGTTTAACATGCGCAACAACATCTGTGGTCGGGCACTAGGTGAGGTGGACTTGGGAATGCTTCCAAGCCCTCTTCTTGGATGGAGAGCTCTATTTTTTCAATAGGGCTTTGACGGCCGTCAGCACTTCTCTTTTATAGTGGGCGTAGTTGTGGGTCAAATCCTCTTCATTGATTTGCAATTCAATATCGGGGGTGACCCCTAAGTTTTCCAAAGGCTCGTCATTGAGCCGCTTGAGCAGGGTCCAGGTCGTTGTGAAGCTATCGATGGCAAAGCCATTGGGATAGGAGACAGCATTGACCGCTCCGCCAGCGCCAGCTGTCTTCACCCCAATTAAAGTGGCTCTTTTGTTATCTTGTAAGATGGCCGGGACTAAGTCGGCGCAGGAAAAATCCAATTCGTTGATCAACATCAAGAGGGGTTTGCTGTAGTGCACTGGGTGAGGATTGATTTTTTCAATGCCGAAAATGTAGCAAGGCTGTGTGTATTTCACCCCTTGTTGCCACTCTTCGATGATCCAATGACAAAACATCTTAAAGCGCGAGACCATCTGGGAGTCGATCTCGAGGGGGTCGAAGATGAGCTCGACAATCAATTCCTCAACACCAGAGCCCTGTTCCATATATTCTAAAAGGGAATGGAGCTCGCGAATCAGATTGGCCGAAAGCTGAATATGCTCGGAGAGCGTTTTTAAGGGCTGATCTGAGAGCAGAGCCGCTATGGTATAAGCCTCAGGGAGGAGGCCGCCTGGATTATTGACCTGATCGACGACGAGCGCATCGGTATGCTCCTCTAGGTGGGCAATGACTTGGGCCAGATCCGCTAAGCTCACATCGTCGCCAAAGAGCTGGCTTTCATAGGCGCCTTTAAATTGGGCGTAGGAGGGAATGCGCAGATACCCGACGAGCGCCAGCTCTTCGGTTTGGAAGATATAGGCGTTGATTTTTTGATGGGCAGCTTTCCAGATTAAGCGCCCCAATTGGGGAACAAAGCTTTCTTGATGGCCGATGAGGTTGGGTTGCGTGCCCTTTAATAAGTCAAAGGCCATAGGGGCATAGATCATCGGGTGCTTGAGGAAGTTATAGAGCTCTTCGGCATTTTCTTTAGAGAGGCGGCATTGTTTTTGAAAGAGGTGAATGCACTGTTCTTTCTTAGAAAAGGCCCCTTTTTTCCATGTCCCGTCATCCATGACTTCTTCTTTATATTCCCAATATAGGCTGTGGGATTGCAGCTTGCCGTCCGTTTTGATGGTGAGGTCGAGACTGCCAGAGGGGACGCTGTCGCCCGCTTTGGCCCGCCTCTTGGTCAGGGCAATTTCAGCCAGCGACTGGTCTGTCAGGGGGGAGGCCTGCATCAGATCGCCTTTAATTTGAGCGATGGCTTCAGCGATCGGTTTTCCGTCAAAGGAGATGACCTCATCGCCAATCTGAAAGGGGTATTGCTTTTCTTTAAGTTTGCTCCGATCGATCGACGTGATGTAGTAGCGCCCTTGATGCCCTTTGATGGTGAGGGGAAGGGATGCTTTTTCTGTGGCGATGAAGTGCACGCCGACGTGGTAGTCTCTCATTGAATTGAATAAAAAGCGCAAGATTTGATGAAAGTCTTTGATGCCGATCACTTTAGAGAGCAGCACTTGCTCTTTTGCTTGATCGATGGCTTCATCGATCGTCCATTGGAAATAAGTTTGTTTCCACTTCGCTGGGGCATAGGTGGTCTTGACCATGCTTTTAATGAAATCGAGTTCGCTGAGCATCTTTTCTTTCAGCTGCAAATTTTGCAGCTTGGAGTCAAAGGGGGGGAGTTCTTTCGCGGTCAGGGGAGTCAGAGGGAGGAGATGCGCTGCCAGGCTTAAGAATACTGGCGAAAAAGCCTTGATGATTTTCTTCATGGGATTACCAGGGTTGCTCTTATTTAGGGAGAAGGTCTAAAAAACTTAGGTAGTGTAATCCAGAAAATATAATATAAGCAATGATTTATGTTGTTATTCTAACTCAATAAAAAGGAAAAGGAATTAGATTGGATTTATTACTAAGAGATGAGGGGTGGCGGAAAAAGCCTCTTTCGCCTTGAAAGAGGCTTTTTTTGTCTTATTCTTTGCTAAAGGAGGCAATTTTTGGGTCGGCAAGCTTGATTAAGTCTTTGCCTTTCATCACAATCGACTCATGGCGCAGGCCCACATTGAATGCCACTTGATTTAACTCTTGGATCTTTGCATCGTAGTAAGTGTCTAAGTTGAGTAAATTGCCAAAAGGGGGGACTCCACCGGTTAGTAGTCCAAAGCGCTCCTCGATCACCAGGGGATTTTCAAATTCGCATTTCTCCGAAACTAGCTCAGCGACAGCTTTCATATCTAATTTAAGATCGGAGGGGATGTTGAATTGGTAGTTTTTTTTGCTGCTTTTACCCTTGAGCAAGATGGCTTTAATCCCTTCTCCGGCTTTTGTGCCTCGCGCAGCTGACGACTCTTCTGAGGTCAACGTTTCGCCATGGGTGAGATGGGTGTAGGGCATCTCTTCTGCTTTTAGCTGCCGGATGATTTCATTGCGGATATTTTCTCCGCCAAAGAAAATTTTAGCCTTGAGCCGTTTGCCGGCAATGCGCTTGGTATCAGACGGGAAGAGGGAAGCTTGGCGGATATTGGGCAGGCGAAGGAAGGTCATGGTCAGCCGCTCGAGCCCCATGCCAAAGCCGCCGTGTGGAGGCATGCCATATTTAAAGATGCTGAGGTAATCTTCGAAATTGGCCGGGTCCATCCCTTTCAGCTCAATTCCTTTGACCATCGATTCAAAGGTATGGCACCTTTGCCCGCCGGAGGTGATCTCGGTGCCGGCGCAGAGAAGATCGAATGTATTGGTCAGCGAGGGGTCCTCTTCTTTGGGGAAAGAGTAGAAGGGGCGTTTGCTGGCTTTCCAATCGAGGACAAAGACCAAGTCTGTGCCATATGTCTCTTTTGCCCATAGGCAGAGCTCTTTTTCTGCATGCGGGCTTAAATCGGGCTCTTGTCGCTCATCGATGCCGGTTCTTTTGAAATAAAGCTCTTGCGCCTCTTGAAAGGTCAGGCGGGGGAAGGGCACCGACTCCGGGGCTTCGATCAGCTGACTGCCGCAAAGCTTGATCTCTTCAGCGCAATGCTCTTTAACATAGCCGAGCATGAATTTGATCGCGCCTTCTTGGATATCGAGCAGCTCGTGCCAGTGTTCAAAAAAGCCCATCTCAAATTCAAATTGCTTGCCTTCAGCCAGGTGTCTGGTGGTGCTGGAGTTTTCTGCTCTAAAGAAAGGCATGAGGGCAAACACGCGCTCGTTGACGCCGACCATGATCTGCTTATAAAGCTGGCTGCTTTGCGCTAAGGTTGCGGTGTAGCCAAAGTAGTCGACGTTGAAAAATTCCGCGCCGCCTTCGGAAGAGGCTCCCAGGATATTGGGGGCAAAGTATTCGACCGCTTGGATCCGATCGTGCATATATAGGCGGTAGGCGTGGGCGAGTTCGGCTTGAATTTTAAAGACGGCCTGAAGCTCTCGGTTTCTGAGGGCCATGGGGCGGTGGTCTAAGATGAAGTCGAGCTCGGAGGAGATCTCTGGCTTATAATATTCGATGGGAGGTACTTCTGAGATAGGCACTTCGACAATGATCGAAGGGTCGAGCACTTCAAACCCCAGGTGCGTTTGATCCGATTGATTGACTGTTCCCTCAATGCGCAAGATAGAGCCGGGCTGAAGGGACGCTAGCTTTTGGTATTCTTCTCTATCCTGGATGACAATCTGGCTTAAACCTGTCTTATCCCTTAGAATGAGGAAGCTCAATTTGCCAAAAGAGCGGATATTATTGAGCCAGCCGCGCAAAGTCACGCGTTGCCCGACATGGTCTTTGAGGGTGTCTATAAAAATTCGAGTCATGGAACGTCCTGAAGATTAAGAAGTCTTTTTGATGCCTTTGGCGTTCAGCAGGGCAAGAATGGCCTGGAATACCTGCTCTGGCGTTTGGTCCGCTTCGACCGTGGCTAAGGCTTTTTGCCCGTTGTAGTATTCGATGAGCGGCTCTGTCTGCGCTCGATAAACTTGCAGGCGCTTTTCTACGGCTTGCCAATGGTCGTCGGCGCGTTTGATCAGTTCTGAGTTGCAAAGGTCGCAAAGCTCTCCTTTGGGGGGAGAAAAGTAAGTGTTGTAGACCGCGCCGCACCCTTTGCACGTCATGCGCCCTTCAATGCGCTGAATCACCTTCTCATCGCGAATGCTGAAGTTGACAGCTAAAAAGAGGCCAAGTTTTGGCATAAAAGCCTCAGCCTGGGGCAGTGTCCTGGGAAAACCATCTAGGATGTAGCCATGAGCGCAGTCATCTGATTTTAGCCGCTCTCCCAGCATTTCTAAGGTGATAGAATCGGGAACGAGCTTGCCTTCTTTGATCAATTCTCGACATTGGCGAGCCGAGCCGCCCATCGATTCTCCATCGGCCAGGCATTGCCGAAAGAGGTCCCCTGTCGAAATATGAGGTAGGCCGAGCTCATGGGCAAGCTTCTTAGCTTGCGTGCCTTTGCCGCAGCCAGGAGGGCCGAGGAGAATGATGACAGGTCGCTTGAGAGTAGAGTTCATTTTGATACAAGAGTGGTTATGTGAAAAAAGCTATTTTTACAGGGCGATTTTAGTTTTGATGGGTGTCCAACCGCGAAAGCTTTTGCCTGCGTTTTAAACCTAAAAACTTCCATTGCCGAGTACTCGCCATCTATGAGCAACTTTAGGTCTCAACCTTTAGGCGGGAAAAGAGGATAGATCGCTCTAGCCTTTTCTCTGACCTAAAGCTTAAGCCATGAATTAAGTCCATAGGTGGCAATTTGGGTTTTTAAAGAGATGCATTATCTTATCGCAAAGGGTAGAAAAAAGGAAATAAGTTTGCGCGGCGCTCCTTTTTTAGATAGGCCTCTTTTTTTCAGAGGCAGCCCTTCTGAAATCCTCTATTATTTAAAGAGCTGTTTTAAATTAAGTTAAATAAGAAAGATTAAAAATAGCTTTCAAAAGAAAGAGAGAGCTTTACTCGCCGGCGTTGTTCGCCGGCTGGCTTTGCAGGGTGTTTTTCATGAGCCAGATGAGGGGAATAGAGGCAAAGAAGAGGATGGCTGAGAGTAAGAAGATATCGTTTAAGCCGAGCATAGAAGCTTGCCGACTGATGGCACCTTCGATCAAAGCGTCAGCAGTCGCCCCTTTGAAGGACAAGCTTTCATAGAGCGTGCGCGCATTTTTATAGGCGGGATTAAAGGGATTCATCTTTTCGCGGTAGAGAGTGAGGTAGATTGCTTGCCAGTTATTCCAGAGGGTGGTGAAGAGGGACGTGCCGAGGCCTCCGCCGATGAGAAGCCGGATGCCGTTATAAATGCCAGACGCGCTAGAGACCTTTTCTTTGGGGACATCGGCGATGGCAAGGGTGAAGAGGGGGATGAAGAAGAAGGCGTTGCCAAATCCTTGAATGAGCCTGGATAGGCAGATGTCTTCAAAAGAGATGGCTGTATTGAAGTGGGTGAACCAGAGGAAGGTTGCGCCGAGGGAGGCAAAGCTCAAGGTGACCAGGTACCTCAAGTCCACTTTGAGAAGCCAGCGCCCAATTAGGGGAGTCAGGAAGAAGGGGAGGATGCCGATGGGAGCGATGGCCAGCCCTGAGAGGTAGGGAGTGTAGTCGAGATTTTGTTCTAAAAAGAGGGGAAAGAGCACCATAGTGCCAAAAATTAGCGTGTAGGCAAGGGTGCTTAGCAAAACGCCAAGGGAGTAATTGCGTATTTTAAAAAAGGAGAGGTCGACGATGGGATTTGGTTGACCGCGCTCCCAGATGAAAAAATAGATCAAAGAGGCGCAGGCTGTCGCTGCGAGCGCTTGGATGAAAGGGGAGGAGAACCAGTCGAGGTCATGTCCTTTATCGAAGGTGATCTGAAGCGAGGCAATGCCAATTGAGAGCAGGAAAAAGCCCACTAAGTCGATGGGCAGCCGCTGCCTCGGCGTCTCGTGGTCCTTTAAGAGGCTCCAGCTTAAAGCTGCCGATAACAGGGCAATGGGGATGTTGATATAAAAAACCCAGGGCCAGCCGTAATTATCGGTAATCCAACCGCCAGCGATTGGACCCAAGATGGGGGCGACGATGACGATCATGCCCCAGATGGAGAGGGCGATGCCCTTTTTTTCGGGCGGGTAGTGCATGACAAGTAGGCCTTGAGAGAGGGGAATTAAAGAGCCGGCTACGGCCCCTTGCAAGATTCTGGAGATGATCAAAGCGGTATAGTCATAGGAGAGCGCGCAGCATGCGGAGAAAAAGCCGAATAGAAGGGTGGAGAGCGAAAAAAGGCGCACAGACCCAAAGCGATTAGCCAGCCAACCTGTGAGGGGCAGGACAATGGCATTGCTCACCGAAAAAGAGGTGATCACCCAGACCCCTTCGCGGGGGCTGACTCCCAGATCGGCGGCGATGTTGGGGATGCAGACATTGGCAATCGAGCCATCGAGAACCTGGATGAAGGTGCCAAGCCCGAGCGCCAATGTCAATAGAGGCAGATGGATGGAACGGTTGGTCATAAACTGCTTCCGCCATGCATCTCAATGATTTTTTCGATTTCAGCTTCGATAGGAAGCAGGGCTTCAGAGGTGCTCAAGGAGATGTTCGGGCTGCCGGCTGAATTTTCAGCGGGCGCCGCTCGGACAGCTGGACTTTTCGTGTCGACAATCACTTTAGTCGAAAGGCCTATTCTCAGTGGTTTGGTGATGAGGTCTTTTCGATTGAGGGCGATCTTGACCGGCACCCTTTGAATCACTTTGATCCAATTGCCGGTGGCATTTTGCGGGGGTATTAAAGCAAAGGCGCTGCCCGATCCGGCTCCGATGCCGACCACTTTCCCTTGGTAGGAAAAAGAACCATAGATGTCGGCCTGGACGGTGACTTTTTGGCCAATTTTGATGTGAGCCAGCTGCGTCTCTTTGAAGTTGGCCTCCACCCATAAGCTATCTAAAGGGACGATGGAATAGGCTAAAGAATCGGGAGTCAGGCGCTGTCCAATTTCTGCTGATCCTTGAGCGATGTAGCCTGTTGTCGGGGAGTTCACCTGGCAGCGGCAGACGTTGAGGTAGGCTTCTTTAAGCAGAGCCGCCGCTGTCTTAACTAAGGGATGGTCGTTGATCGCTTCTGACCCAGCCAGAAGGCGCATCTCTTCTAAACGGCTTTGCGCTAAGTTAAAGGCAGATTGTGAGACTTCAAGCTGCGTCTTAGCCTGTTCAAAATCCTCTTTAGAAATGGCCCCTTTTTCTGCGAGCCCCTTCCTTTGCCGGTAGTCGAATGAGGCTTGATCCAGGTCGGCCCGTTGGCTGCTGAGTTGGTATTTGGCTTGCTGGTGCTGGCTTTTCATCTGTGCGACTTGTCGCACTGTCCATGCCAGATTGGCTTTTTGCTGTTCTAAAACCAGCTGATAGTCGGTGTCGTCGATGCGCAGGAGGGGAGCTCCTTGTTCAACAAAGTCCATGGTATCATAGGGGCATGCGGTGATCGTGCCCGCCACTTCAGGGGAAATGTAAAAGATATGTCCTTGCACATAGGCGTCATCTGTCGCCTCTTGGTATTGGAGAATCAACCACCAATAAGCGCCGTAGGCAATTCCTAACGTCAAGAATAGAGCTGTGGCCCAGGCAAATGATCGATTTCTGTCCATAAAAGCGTTTTCCGAGGGTAAGAGAGATGGGGAGCTTCAGTTGCAATCTCTTTATCGTCGTTGATTGCCCTTATGGGGTTTTAACAGACTTAAATTTTTTTTAAAATGGAAAAAGAGCGGTTAAACGGTGGTTCACACGTTTCTCATCTCGAGCGTCTTTTCCTCCGAGAGAGGCACTTTTTTTAAGGCTTTCATGGCAATCCATTCGCGGGTGAAGGGGCAGAGGAATTTTAAGCCTTTTTGCGGTTGCCTTTCGATGGTTGAAAAGTTGACCGTGACGGATCTATCGCCGATAGAATAGGAGACGGGATGATCGAGAGGTTCTTTGGTGATTTCGTCTAAGTTTGCTTCGCTGAGCAGATGCTCATGCAATAACAAAAAAGAGTTCACTGATTGCAAGGCTTGCGCTAATAATTCCATCTGCAGCAAGGCATTTTGATGCTCCTCAGCAAATCGTTCTGCCATCCTTGGCGACTTCTCTCCTTGAAGGAGGGGGCCGATGAGAGCACTTAGCGAACGTTGGCTGCGCTCTTTAATTTGGTTGAATCGGCTTTGCTGTTGGATGAGTCTTTCCAAAGCTTCTCGAGAGGGGGTTTTAATCGCTTTTTTTAGGGTTTTTAAAGAGGCCTTGAGACTTTGCTGAGCTGAGGATAGGAGCTGTTCAAAAGGCTTTTGGTTTAAAGCCTGCTCTTTTTGCTGAAGGGTGGCCATTTTGATGAGGTAAGGTTTGGCGGGGTCCATGAAAATTTTTTGGATCAGGTCCTCCCGGCTTAAAAGGGGGATGAGCGTCCTTTGGTAGATCTCTGGCAAAATGGGCAAAAGGGAGGTGAGGATTTCAGCAAAGGGTTCTTCTAGATAGAGCAGGCCTAAGCTTGCAGGAGGCATGTAAGAGAGCTCCCCTAATATGCTGTGCTCATTTTCTAAAATCGCATGAAGAGGGTAATTGTCGCCAATGGATTGAATCCAGCTTTTTGCAGAGACTGGAGTATCCCCTTTGAGGGCAAACGGAGCATTGATCCATTTCTCTTTTTCCACCTGGGAAATTTTATTTAGAAGCACTTCCCGTATGGTGGAGGGCTTGGCCAAGGGAAGAAGGGCAAGCTGTTTTTCTAAGGGGAAAGTGGGGATAAAGGGGGCTATTTTTTCGGCCAGTTTCTCTTCAAAATGGAGGAGGAGATGGGTGATCAGGTGAGGCGCGCGTTGCTCGCTCATCAGCGCCTTTAAAAGGTCAGAATTGCTGAGGAGAAAAGATAGCGACTCTTCGGGAAGGGGCTCTCCCTCTTTTAAGAGCTGCTCGAGGTAGGCAATTTCAATCGCTAGAGGGCGCTGGTTTCTTTGTGTTTGTGTTAAAATATGAGAGAGGATCGCTTTGCTTTCCATGGCCAGCTGAAATGCTGGGCTATGGGTATTTTCTCTGCTTAGCCAAGAGAAGAGCTCCTGATCTGGAATTTGGTTATTTTTAAGGCTGCTCTCTACTTGTATGACCTGCATTTCCTGTGGGTATCTCCCTTCAAGCTGTCGATAGAGAGACTGCAGTTCCGGGTCTGACTGCTCGGACAGCCTATCATATAAAATGGCGGCGCTGCATTGGTCGCTTGGCTGAGCGCGGATGAACGGATTGGCCCCATATTGAATCAACAGAGCCGCCATTTCGATATCTTCTTTCGAAAACTCGCTGTTGAGTAAAATCTGAGTGAGGGGTGTCTCATTCCATGCATTGCATGCATTGAGATCGCTGTCTTTCATGATCTTTTTGGCAATCTGATAGTGCCTAGCGGCGCATGCCTTATGTAATGGGGTCTCTTGATAATCGTCGGTTGCTTGCAAGGATGCGCCATGGCTGAGAAGAAGCTCTACACCCGAGATTTGGTCTAAGCTTTCTCTGCATAGGATATGGAGAGGAGTCTCTTTAAAGAGATTTAAGCTATCGATCGAGGCGCCATTTTTGACCAGATAGGCCATGATTTTTTGGTTGCCCCCTTGGGCAGCAGAGTGCAAAAGAGTGTCGCCATTCTCTCCGATGGGTTGATCGAGCTGGATGGAAAACCGATCGGCAATGGCAAAGTGCTGCTTTTTTAAGAGCAGGTAAAAAGGGGTGTCCCCTTTTTCATTCGGGATATAAAAAAGATCGGGCTGATCGGCTGCCAATAAGGAGATCAGCTTAAAAAACCCCTTTTCACAGGCCGTATGCAGAGGGATTTCTTGTAGCGCATCGGCAATGTATGGCAAAGATCGGTCGCTATTGACGAGAAAGTGGGCGATATTTATGGACCCTTTTCGGCAGGCAATGTGCAAAAGGGTGCTGCCCGAAAAGAGGCCGTGATGGGCAATTTTTTGCTTTAGGTCAAAGGGATGGGCCTTTAATAAAAGGGAGAGGAGTTGGGTATTGTCCAGCTCGATGGCTAGCACGGCTAAGTTTTCTATCGCTTCAAGATTGTCTGATAGAACCCAGGAATTCGCGCCCTTCTCCAGCAGCTTTTCGGCGATGAGGGCTAGCTCTTCGATGGCTTTTTTACTCTCTTCTTCAGCCAGTCTTAACAAGATGCAATCGAGTGGAAAAGTTCCGAGGTTCGATGGAGCCTTTACATCTGCCCCATGTTTCAACAAATGAGTCACCTGTTCTAAATCGCCTTCGCTGCAAGCTAGATGTAAAGCGGTCAGCCCCTTTTCATCAGTGGCATTCACTTGCATTTCCATCGAATAGATCTGATGGGCCAATTCAGTCTGGCCGGCTTTTTGCGCCATATTCCAAAGCATCCACTGCTCATGTGCTTGCGCGGGGCCGATTGCATTTAAAAAGCTCTTGGCCAAATCAAAATAGGAGGCTTTGATAAGCAAGTAGAGCGGGGAGTAACCTTTGAGCCCAGAGGGAAGCTGGGAATTTTTGGCTAAATGGATGCCTCGATCGATTGCTTGCTCGATCAGATAGGAGATGAATGGGGCGCTCGGTCGATAGCGTAGAGCTTGATCGAGCAAAAAGAGCCATTGCCGCTCATCCAACGCGTTTTGTTGCGTTTCCTCTTGCTGAAAGGACAGCCTTAAGATTTGAACAATCTGCAGGTTTGGCACATCTCTTTTTTTGATCAATTCAAAGAGCAAAAAAGCCACTTCTGATGAAGAGAAGAGCCGCCGTTCAATGAGGAAAAAGATGCAGCCCAAGTGCCCTTCTTGAAAGAGCTCCTCTAAAAATTTTTGTCTGAGCTGAGGAAGATCGAGCAGGGGCTGTTTCTCTTTTGCCTTTTCAATATAGAGGGCAAATAACTCGCGATATCCTATTTCGTCCTCTTCTTGCATGGTCTGCAGCAAGATCCTTTTTAATAGGAGTGGAAAGTCTCCTTGATACTGAGAAAACTCTTCCCTCCCTAGAAACGGCAGGGATTTTGGATATTGGGCCTGGAAATGAGAGATGGCCTCTTCTAATGAGGCCTCTTTTAAATGGGCGATGAGCGCTTTTTTATTCTTGCGGATCCACTCTTCAAGAGCTCCTTGCGGCTGTTGGATCTCTACATGCTTTTTAAATAGGTAACAAAGAAGAGCTTCATCGGTCTCTTTGCGCTCTATGGAGGGGGACTTTGACTTTATTTTATTCTGCGGGGGGATCTCTCTCTTAGCTGAAATTAGACTTGGCTGAGAAAACGGCGATCCTGGAACTTTCATAAAAAAACCCAAAATTATTAAATATAAAAAATTTTAATTTCAGAGATGAGATTCTATACTATATTTATTATATTTGAACTACTTTTAAATTAATATTGGTATTTGCCCTCAGTTTTTTTCGGATAGGGAGCAGAAAAAATTTCTGCCTCTCAGGGCCTTCTGCGCGTTAAAATTTTTGGTTTGCCGCATTCGCAGGTCCAGCATAGGCTAAATATTTTTTTGAGGCTAAGGGATTTAATGGGGCGGTGAGCCGCTAGAATGCGCTCTATAGCATCCATAATTCTCTATCTTTTTGAGAGGTCTTTCCTCCTGTAAACAGGGCTCTTGCCAAAGGGGCATTGCCCCCTTTTCTTCTTCTTGCTATACTCATTTCGTCAAAGCGGACATCCGTTCTAGCGCAACGGCGATTAAAACTTTTGTGAGTATCAAACGGCGCCAAGGCTCTCTAAAAACTTTAATCGCCATGTGCTGGTTAGAAAGGCCTTTCCACCAAGCAGGGAAAGGATTAGAATTTTTTGCCTGTAGCGCCAAAGCCGACTCGTGGCTTCCAGCGTTAAAGCCTGAACTTACTTATTTTAAGAGACATTATGAGCCTTGAAGAGAGCCCATCTTTAGATCAGCAATCGATCGCCTTGCATGAAGAGCATCACGGTAAAATTGCCCTCGCCTTAAAAATTCCATTGAATGACCGCCACGATCTTTCTCTCGCTTATAGCCCTGGCGTCGCCGCCCCTTGCCGCGACATTCATCAAAATCCAGAGCGCGTGTTTGATTTGACGACAAAGAGAAACACGGTCGCTGTGGTCAGCGATGGGTCTGCTGTGCTAGGCTTGGGCAATATCGGCCCTCTGGCTGCGCTGCCAGTGATGGAAGGCAAGGCGCTTCTCTTTAAAAAATATGCCGATATCGATGCTTGGCCCATTTGCCTCGATGCGACGAGCGTGGAAGAGATTGTGCAAGCTGTCAAAAGCATCGCCCCTGGATTTGGCGCCATTAATTTAGAAGATATCTCTGCCCCTCGCTGCTTTGCTGTCGAAGATGCCCTGCAATCGCTCGGCATTCCCGTCTTCCACGATGACCAGCATGGCACGGCAATTGTCGTTTTGGCGGCCTTGATCAATGCCTGCAAAGTGCTGGGCAAGGATTTCTCTTCTCTCAAAGTGGTGGTCAATGGAGCTGGAGCTGCCGGCATTGCCATCGCCCGCATGCTCTGCAAAAAAGGGTACGAAGAGACCACAGCTGAATCGGTGCGAGAAATTATCCTTTGCGATACCAAGGGCATCATCAGCAACAGCCGCACCGACCTCAACGAGGCGAAGAAGCACCTCTTAACTTATAGCAACCGTGAGAATATCTCTGGGACTGTATTCGATGCCCTAAAAGGCGCCGATGTCTTTATCGGCGTGAGCCAAGGCGATTTGTTGAAAGCAGAGGATATTCGCCTGATGAGCGCGGATGCGATTGTCTTTGCTTTGGCCAATCCCATTCCTGAAATTATGCCGGAAGAGGCCTACCGTGGCGGCGCAGCCATTGTCGGCACAGGAAGAAGTGATTTGCCCAATCAAGTGAATAACGTATTGGCTTTCCCTGGGCTATTTCGCGGCGCTTTAGATGCAAGAGCTAAGCAGATCACCCCCTTGATGAAAGTGGTGGCTGCTCAAACTTTGGCTGCCCTCACCAAAGATCTGTCTCGAGAGCACATCCTGCCAAGCCCTCTAGATGCTGAAATTGCCCCCCTCATTGGGAAAGCTGTTCAAGCTGTTGTCTAGGTTGTGTTGTTGAGTACACGTGCTCTAAACCTTCGCCGCTCATGGCTTAGGATATAAGACAAAAAAAGCAAGTTGGCAGTCGTCCAACTTGCTTTTTTTTTTGCTTTGCATTTCATTTGAAAGAAGAGAGACTCTCTTGCAAATGAGCCGCTCTATTAAAAAAAGCTGGCCAAATATGGGGAAATTTTTTATGGAGAAGAAAAAATAGACTTCCCACTCAAGCTGCTATATCTCCTCTTCAATCTTAAATTTTCAGCTGGTCTTGACAAAATAGCTCTCAAAAAAAAATTAAACTCTGGAGCTTAATTTGCGCTTTGTCAAAGCTTGACTCAAAATTTAGCTCTGCACCCAAATGATAGACTGCAACTTGGGTTTCAACTCATGGCAAAATAGCATCGCTGAATGTTTTTGCCTCTATCCCCTTGGCGTATGATGTCTCAAAAATGGCTACTTAGTTTTTTATGTGTGTGCAGCTCTCTCGGGGTGGCTCAAGAACAGCCGTTGCCGATGCTAAAAGAGCTTTCTTCTTTAGAGCAGCAGCAGCGGGAAGTTGGTTTTCGCTTGGTCGATATTGCGAAAAAGAAATTGAAGAGAAAAGAGCGGGTCGAGATCAACCTTGGCGGAGGGTATAGCCAATTGGTCGCTCGGCTCTCAGATGATCGCCTAGTTGTCATTGCGTCTGGCCCTTATCCTTCTTCCAAAGAGGACCGGCAGCTGAGGCGCATTGCCATGCGCAAGTCAAAAGAGGTGCAGCTGATCTTGGGGGACAAGAAGGAAAAGGGGGGGCGCGCGCTGCCCTCAGATCTCTTCATCTATTCCCCTTATGCGCTCTACCTGGCAAGGGATCTCCTCTCTCCAGCTGAGCTCAAGGAGCTGTCCTCTTTTTCCCTTTATCAAACCAATTATTACTTGGACTTTCATCTGATGGAGCAAATTCGCTCGGATCGGCCTTATGTCAGAAAGCCGTTTCATTTTACGGAAAATTCCTCAAATTGATGAAATCATGACTTTTTTATAGTAAGCCTTTTTTTAATCATTGTCGACTTGTGATTGTTCGCAGTATATTACTAATCTGCGTCAATTTTAAATCAACTATAAAAAAGGATGATGATGAAAAAGTATTGCCAAATTGCCTATTGTTCTCTGCTTTTTCTAAGCAGCGCCTGCTCTTCCAAAAAAGAGTCGATCACACCTGTCGTCGCTCAGCCGGGATCTCCTTTTGTCAGCTATGATGCCTCTTGGAGCTGCTATCAATCGCGGCCGAGTCTGTTCCAAGTTGCATTCCCTTCCGCTCCAAAAGAACAGACGTCAAAAGCGCTCTTTGGACTCAGCGGCCATAGCTATTCTGTCAAAGGTGCCAAGTACTCTTCTTCCACAGGTCAGCAAGATTTGTTTGTGGTCGAGCAATTTGACATGTTGCAGCGCCCAACCTCGTATGATGGAGCCTCTTATTGCTATTTTTCAGGGGAGAAGGAAGATGCCTTACAAATCATGTACTACATCTTATCCAGACGGGGATTGGACGTGCAAATTGAAAGCGACAATGTCCAGCCAAATTTAGCCTCTTTTCGCTTTTCCGCTAAAGAGCATAAGGGTGGGGCGGAATACCGCATGCTCGGGCAGGTCATCGCCTATGGCTCAAATGCCTATATCGTCTCTTATTCTTATCCGGCCCATCGAGCTGAAGCTCTGAAAGGTAATTTTGACGCCTTCATCAACTCTTTTAATTTGATCGATGCTAAAGGGCGCTTAGTTCTAGGCCCTCAGGCGCCGGAAAATGTATTGAAGGCTTAAAAGTCTGCTGCAAATCAAAGGGGATGAAACTTTGAGAGGTGACACTTGAGGTTCCATGCCTTTTGCTTGTTTAACAAGGGCTTGCGCACGCATTTGGCGCATCAAAAAAAAGAGAGGGATTGGTTTCCCGGTAGGGAAAAGAATTGAAAGGGGAATTGATTGGTTTAAAGAGGAGGTATTCTGGGAAATGAAGGGGAAGAGAAAAAAGATTGGGGGCGATTGGATGGGCTCAGAACTTTTGATTGGGGTAAACTAATGGAAAATTTGCCTTTAGGCCTCGTAAAAATTGGGCTGGTCAAGGAAGCAAAAAGAGTTCGCAGCTGTTTATCATAATAAGGGGTGGCCCTTAATATGACCCCAAAGGTATTAGAAAGACAAAGCTACTGGAATTTTAGAGATTTTGACGGGCAATGGGTCAGTCAATGGTGTCAACTTAAGGAAACTGATCCAATCGAGTCCTCCAAAAAAGACTTTACCTTTTCAGGGATAGGCTAGAAATTTGAATTCTTATGACCCTAACGTATGCGTTGCTAACGCTTAAGTTGATACCATTGATGGGTCAGTCACAGCACCGCTAGTACGGTATTAAATTAAATTTAATAACAAAAACATGAAATTTTTATCGTTAAATTTAATATGAAAATTGCACTAGCTAGTGCATTGTAAAATTAAATGCATTCTATTTGAGAAATAATCTCTCGCATTTCAATGATATTATAGTCATTTTTAGCTTGAGCGAGAACCCTTTCTTCCAATTTAGGTACAAGTGTTTCAAGAGTCATTTGTTCTACAGACGCCGTGAGACCTTCCCGTTCTTCTTCTGGAAAACTTTTAAGATAATATTTTTGAGCTTCTTGTAATAATTCTTCTGTTCTAATAGATTGAATGTATTCACGATATGATGTTTGTCTGAGTCCTGACAACTCTTTTTTTAATTCAGAAACCTCTCGTTGCTTTTGACTAATTATTTCATTTTGATCTAGTTCTCCTAAAATTAAAAAGCTGCTTCCTAAATCTTGAAAGGCATACATTAGTTTAAAATTAAGCCAAATATAATCTATTTTTTCTCGATGCGTTCCATTATAAGTTTCTCTTAATAACCCAAAACATCTTGTGACTTCTAAAGGTTCATCAGGGTTGTCAATGATTTTTCTAAATTGTTCAATGGACTGACGCATTCCAACAATTTCCATATCAAGAGCTTTGATGCTTTGTTGGGCAATTTCTTGAAGTTTTTCTTGTCGCTTATTCTCTATGATTTGACGTCTCTCCGAAATACTTTGAGGTAATTGACTGACCTCCAACCCTAGCATACGAGCTTCAGAGTCTTGATCTTCTCTTTCTTCAACTTCTGCTCGATGATTTTGGATAAGATCATAAATACCAACTATGGTATTACCCAAGATAGGCACAAGTAAAGTAATGCAACGCAAAATGCTCTTATCATTTATGTGAGAAAAGTAACGATTTGAGTTTATAGACCTAGGACTGCAACAGCCCTTAAAAATGCACTTTTCAAAAATATCAACAAGATTCGTTATTGTACTTACGATAGGGATATAATCACAGATTTGATCTACCCGTAATAAAGTATTATTTATAGTGCAGGACGCCGCAATACTAGACATTCTAGTCTCCTAATTGTAAGTGTTAATTATTTTATCTAATTTGATAATTAATGTATATCTAAAAAACATCTGTGTTCAAGCACTAGTGCCCGACCACATTTGTTATTGCGAATAAGCAAACTTCATCTTCGACCGGGCTTTTTCAAACGTAAAACCCCAAACTATTTTTGAATGTCGTCTATTTCGAATAACAACATACGCTTGGATTTCCTGTCTTAACTGTTGTATTGAACCTATATGCCGGTAGTGTAACATTGTTTTTGTAAATTCGATTTCCTGAAGGAGATAGCAGAAGGGAGTTGAATAAAAAAGTTTGAGACCACATTCTCTTTAATCGCTAAACAAAAGAGGAAAATGATGGCCTCAAACAGAATTTATACACCGGTCATAGCAGAGATACTCGGAGAACTAGCTGAAGAAGGGATGTGCGATTTAAGCCCCACTTTACAGCGCTTATTCAACGAGTTAATGAAAATAGAACGGGAGCAGACTTTACAGGCGGCTTCTTATGAGCGAAGCGAAAGCCGTAAAGGATATGCTAACGGATTTAAAGATAAAAGTCTTCAAACTCGTTTTGGCAAGCTAGAATTAAAGGTGCCTCAAACAAGAGATATCCCGTTTTATCCTAGCTGTTTAGAGAAAGGAGAAAGGTCCGAAAA
>JARBTN010000092.1 GCA_029240195.1 Chlamydiales bacterium | reverse complement strand
ATCTCCTTCAGTGAGTTCAAAATGGCCTTCAACATAGTTAAGAGGCTGAGACAGTGATAATAGACTTTCAGATTTCGGTTCCGGCCACCACAAAGACAACTTCATATTTTTGAGGTTATTGCGCGCTGAGATATTGTCAAAGTTAGTGTTATAAGAATTGGAATATTGGTCACTTTTTAGATAACCGTGAGTTTTGTAATCTATCTTAAACTGGCTATCTTTTTTGTATTTATTTTCTACTTTGCTTGAAAAATACATACGTTGGTATTGATTTTCTGGCGTCGCATCGTGGATATCATAACCGCCCCTTTTTACTTGACCTAGATATAAGTCTGTGATGAAGGCTTCACAATCTTTTTTGCGTGTTCTCCAGGATAAGGCATGATAATTTTTGGCCGAAATTCGATGAACGCCTTGCAGGTCGGAAATAAATCCCTGCCAGGTCAGAGCATTCTGACCGTTGCCGACGACGAGCCCTTCATCGCGATAGAATGGGCTGCCGCTCAAGACATCGAAGCACCCTTCTAAGACGTTCATGGGATTGAGCGATTGCATGTAGGGGACGGGGTTTTTCACGCATTCGGGAACGGCCTTGGCCTGCAGACTTTCATCTTCAATAAGGGCATTCTCTTGTAGATATTCTAAAGCTTCTTCTTCTAAATATTCTTCTACCTCTTCCTCTGCAAGGAGGGGTGAAAAGTTCAGGAAGGTGAGCAGTAAAAGGAAGAATTTTAGGTTCAGCAGCCTCAAGTTCATGAGAAGTACCCAATGATAGGATGAAAAGATTTTTTATCCTACCATCTTAATTAAAACTGGTTTTAATCCCCAATGTAAATGATTTGCTTTTTCATTTTAAAAAAGGGTTTGATAAGCTTATTTTGTTTGACCTCTACCTTAAATAAGGATTCCTTTATGAATTGCTATCTCAACCGCATTGCTAAGCTTAGAAGCCGGCTTGCCAGCTGGTCGATTGACGCCCTGCTGGTGCATGATCCGGTCGATCTCTTTTATTTGACGGGAGAATCGCTATCTTTGGGCAAACTGCTGATTACAAATCAAGAGGCTTGCCTCATTGTCGATGGGCGCTATTTTGAGGCCTGTCAAAAGTGCCCATTTAAGGTGGCTCTCTCCTCAAAAGAGGATTTAAAGGCGTGTCTAGCTTCCTATTCTGTGGCTATGCTTGGATTTGACGGCTCGCGTCTGACTTATGAGGAGTTTGAGCAGATTAAGAAGAACAACCCGAATGTCACTTTGCGCTCGATCGCCAATCCGTTGCAGGACATCCGCGCCATCAAAGAAAAGGAAGAGGTGAAAGCCCTTAAAAAGTCGGCGCAGCTGTTGGCGCGCGGGTTTGAATACCTGCTTGGAGAGATTCAAGAGGGGGTGACGGAGCGTTTTTTAGCCAGACAGCTGGAGATTTTTTTCTTAAAAGAGGGAGGAGAGCAGCTGGCCTTTCCATCGATCATCGCCTTTGGCGCCAATGGCTCCAAGCCCCACTATCATTCGGGGGATACTGTACTAAAGAAAAACCAGGCCATTTTAGTGGATATCGGCGTCACCTTAAATCGCTACCAATCGGATATGACGCGCATGGTATTCTTTGGAGAGCCTGAAGCGGAAATTCGCTCTATCTATGAAATTGTGTTAAGAGCCAAGCGGGAGTCATCCTCGCTTTTGAGAGATGGCGTGTCTACTGCCGCTGTCGACACAGCTGCGCGCCAAGTGATCAAAGAGGCTGGCTACGGAGATTATTTCATCCATAGCCTGGGCCACGGCGTGGGGCTCGATGTGCATGAGTTCCCTTCCCTGCGTACGATGGAGAATGCACCCCTATTGAAGGCGCAGATGGCGGTCACCATTGAACCTGGCATTTACTTGCCAGAAAAGGGCGGCGTGCGCATTGAAGACACGGTGCTCGTCTTGGAAAACGGCTTTGAAGCCATCACGCCCATTTCCGATGAAGTGGTCTGCCTTCCTTAAAGAATCGGTCTTAAAAGCCCGCCTTTTCCATATTTCATAGGGCTGTAAAAATTGGGGAGGGCAAAGCTCTCCTCCGCAATTTATATTGCCGGAAATTGAAGCAAACAATTAAGAAGGCGATAGACACGATTTATCATTGAGGCTGGTTATTTTTATGCTATTTAGTACTTTACTTCTTGCAGATGAAGGCGGAGGGTGGATTTTAAAAGATTACAAGGGCGGCGCCGGCCCGGATATCATTCCCTACTTGCAAGGTCTCGGGGTTCTGATTGTCTTAATTGCTATCATTGCCTTTATCTACCATAAGCTGCGCTGGGTTCGGTTCTATCGCCTTTGCCGGAAGAAAGGTTTGACTCCTCTCGAAGAGAACTTGATGTATACCTTTGTGCGAAAGCTCAATATTCAAAATGAGGCAGAGGTTTTAAATAACATCAAAGAATTCCATTCTTTTTTAAACCGCGTCGCCCACTTTTATGAAGGGTTGGAATCGACAGTTGGAAATGCGGCGACAGAAGTTGCCCTGTTCGATAAGATTACTGAGAAAATTGCCGCGGCAGCTCCCCCCATTCCTGAAGGGATGATGACCTCGTCGCGCGATTTGAAGGTGTCGACCCCGGTGATCATCTTCTTAGAGGATAAAGAATCGAAGAATATCATCTTCTTTCAAAGCGAGATCTTGGAAAATCACGCCTTTTCCCTTGCCATTGCGACCCCAAGCTTAGACTTACAAAAAGATGGCATGGTCTACAAGAAGCCTTCTTGCGAGATTTACTTCTTTAAAGACGACTCTTCTCCCATTTCGTTTCATAGCGTGCTCGCTTCCAGCGTCGACGGAGATAAGGAAGCTTGGTGCATCCGCCATAGCCAAAAATTGGTCAAGGAAGAGGTGTTAGTTCCGGTTCAGGCCGAGGGCAATGTTTTATTCTCCAAAGGAACGGATCAGGCGATGCTCGATGCCGATGCCCAAATTTTGTCGATTAGCCAAAAGTGGTGCCTGCTCCAGTTTAAAGCGATTGAAGAATTGCCGCGCAACCTGCCGGCAGTCATCAGTTTTAAGCTTGGTCAGTCTCCGATGGCTCTTAGAGGGCTTTTGACTGACTTTAAGCGGGTCGGAGATAATGCCATCTGTCGCATTTATTTAAAAAAGCTGTCGACGGAAGACCAGATGAAGGTGCGCCATTATATGAAGAGCGTTAGAAAGCAATAATCGCCTGAACCGTCCGATCTGTTTTTAAAGGAGGCTTGTTTGATGCCCTACTCCCTTATCTTGACTTGGCTATTGCCAATGCTTTTTTCTATCTTGACCGTCTCCGCCATAGAGGTCTCTGATAGCTCTCTTTCTGATGCCGCCGACTTAAAAAAAACGGTGGTCTTGGGATTGGAATTTGGCATGCCGCCGAGCAGCGCCATCTCAACGCTGGCCTCTATGGGTGTGAAGTTTGAGAGCTCGTTCGATGGAAGAAAGGTAAAAGAGCCTGGCTTCGATATCTTTGCCTTTAAGGGCATGCCTAAGGGAGTGGATGTGCGGCAGGGGACGATGAGCCTGGTATTTTTTCAAAAGCGGCTGATCAGCTTTGATCTGTTTTTCCCCCCGACCTATGAGAATTTCCTCATTTTAAAAGAGCAGCTGATGCAGTCTTTAGGGCCTCGTTTTAAGATCGATGAGCAAAAAGAAGCGATGGATAGCCAGCTCAAGGCGTATTTGGCTAATTTGGGATCGCGCTTTGGAGATGCTTCAGAAGCGGCGATCAAACAGGCAATCCTCTCTGGTGACACATTCTTCTTCTACCGCATTAAAGATAACTTAGGCCTTTTAAATACGGTGCTCTCCTTTAGCCGCGCGCAGAATGAAGACGGCACGTCGAAGGTGGAGCTCTTTTTGCACTATGAAGATACACAAGGGATGGGGCTTTTAAAGAATACATTAGACAGCAAGAAGCCGGCTGGACTTTTGCCCAGGGACTAGCTCTCTGAAGGAGGCGGCAGCACCATGACCAGCGAGAGGTCATTTAAAGAGCCTGCAGAAGGAATGGCCTCGATGTTGTAGTAGTAGTCGCCCTCTTGCAGGGGGAAGATTTGGCAGATGCGGGCGGCGTGCAGCCCTTTGGGGAATACGCCGTCTAACCCTGTCGTAACCAGCAAGTCGCCCACCTTTAAGAGGGGGAGAGGTTCTCCCTTTTCCCCTTCTAAAATAGCTCCTGAGCGCAATTCGCGCGCTGGGCCCGTCTCATCGCCGTAGTCTAAATTAAAACCGCTTCCCTTTAAAATCAATCCGCCTGAGCGCCAGATGGGCAATCCGCTCCCTTGCAGCTCTCCTTTAGCCAATAATACGCTCTCTTTACAGCTCAAGAGATCTTGGTAGAAGAGCTCTAGCTCTTCGAAAAGGCGTTCGCCGTTGGCCATCTGGCCGGCAAGGTCTTCTCTCCAAGATAGGCTATCTAATAGCGAATCGATATGTTGAATGAGCTCGATGTTTTGCAAAGATCCCCTGGCCACCTGGACAGAGGGTTTGAGGCGGTTGTCGGTGATCAGCCGCACCCGGCTGGACTTTGCTCCGACTTCTTCGATGATGCCGACGATGGAGAGGCCGATGACGACGGGGCTATTTTTGGCTATCAGCGTCTCTTTGAGCTTTTGGTTGGTCTCTTCGCCGACGTTGATCCAAAGGGTGCTGTACCAGGTGTTGGGGGAGCGGCGGATCACTTTGGCCGGCACGCTCTTCAAGTAGAGGTGGGAGAGGACGTCTTTGGCGGTTTGATCTTGCGGATCTTTTGCCAGGGGATAGATGACTTGGTCGATGATATTTACTTGGCTTGCCGCCAGTTGGTCAATGCGGTTCCAGTCGATCACCTGCTTTAGGGCTTGCCCTTTCATTTCTTCTTCTAAAGAAGAGCGTTCATCGGCCAGGGTTTCTTTAAAGAGGGCAAAGGGCGTCTTCCCTTGAAAGAGCTGGTAGTTGATGATGCTTGGAAGGCGGGGCTGGGAAAAGGTATCGAAGAAAAAGTAGGAAGCGTTGGCAGCTTTCAAGCGGAGCGATTCTGAAAAGCTTTTTGGCAGGGCTAAGAGAAGGAGCAAGGTTCCCAGGATTGTCAGCTTAAAGATCTGCTCTCTTTCTAATTTCACAGGCCATTCCTTTTCATTGCTGAGGAGCTATTCAAACTAAAGCCTCCGGCTATTTCTTTTGCGTCAGCAATGGAAATGGCCGGAGGCTGTTTAAGAAACGGGTTTCCAAAGGGGTGCAACCCTTTGGCGGAGGTTTAAGGAGGCAGCGCCTCCTTTTTTTAGGCTTTAAAAGAGGAGTGCTCTCTTTTTTCTTGGTTTTCTTCTTGGAGCTTTTCCAAGAATAGAGCGATGTCCACAGGTCCGACGACGACATTATCCCGCGTGCGCAGGGAGACCTTTTGGCTTTCGAGCTCTTGATCGCCGATGGTCAACATGTAGTTGATCTGGCTAATTTGGGCATTGCGCACCTTTTTGGAGATCGACTCGCTGGAGGCGTCGACATCGACAGTGAATCCGGCTTGTTCGATGATCGCTTTGACTGCTTCGGCCCGCTCTTGGTGGCGGTCGGCGACGGTCAGGATGCGCACTTGGTGAGCGCTGAGCCAGAGGGGGAACCGTCCTGCATAGTGCTCGATCAAGATGCCAAAGAAGCGCTCGATGGAGCCGAAGATGACGCGGTGGAGCATGATGGGGCGCTTTTTGCTGCCGTCATCGGCGGTGTATTCCATCTCGAACTTTTCTGGCAGGGCCATGTCCAGCTGAATCGTTCCGCACTGCCATGTCCGTTTTAGGGCATCGCGAATGTGAATGTCGATCTTAGGGCCGTAGAAGGCGCCGTCCCCTTCGTTGATGCGGAAATCGCGTTTGTTGGCGATAAGGGCATCTTTTAAGCCGTTTGTGGCAATTTCCCAGTCCTCATCAGAGCCGATGGTGTTGCTTTCTGGGCGCGTGGAGAGCTCCAGGTGGTAGGAGAGGCCAAAGGTCTTGTACATTTCATCGGTGAGCTGCAAGATTTTGGTGATCTCGCCGGCGATGTCGCTGGGCTTGATGAACAGGTGGGCGTCATCTTGGTGGAAACTGCGCACGCGGAATAGCCCTGATAGCGCTCCGGAAGCTTCGTAGCGGTGGACGTGGCCGACCTCTGCCACTTTGAGGGGCAGCTCGCGGTAGCTATGGCAATGCGACTTGTAGAAGAGGATGGCGCCGGGGCAGTTCATGGGCTTGATGGCAAAGTCCCGCTCTTCGATATGGGAGGTGAACATGTTGCTTCTATAGTTTGCCCAGTGGCCTGATCGCTCCCAGAGTTCGCGCGTCATCATGGTGGGCGTCTTGATCTCCAAGTAGCCATAGCGCTGGTGGCAGCAGCGCCAGTAATCGAGCAGCTTATTCCAAATGACCATGCCCTTGGGGTGGATGAAAGGCATGCCGGGCGCTTCTTCCTTGAGAGAGAAGAGGTCGAGCTTGGGGCCGAGGACTTTATGGTCGCGCTTTTTAGCTTCCTCTAAGAAGGTCAAGTGCTCTTTGAGCATCTTGCGCTCTGGAAAGGTGATGCCGTATATGCGGGTGAGCATCTCATTTTTGGAGTCGCCGCGCCAGTAGGCTCCGGATGTCTTTAACAGCTTGAGCGCTTTGATTTTGCCAAGTTTGATCAGGTGGGGTCCGCGGCAAAGGTCCAGAAACTCCCCTTGCGTGTAATAGGTCAATGGCTCATTTTCCGGAAAACTTTCGATGAGGGCGCATTTATAGGGATTGTGCTGGAAAGCGGCAAGCGCTTCGGCGCGGTTGGCGTACTGGTAGCGCTGGCTGGTGTAGTTTTCTTTGCAGATGGCTTCCATCTCCGCTTCGATCTTGGGCAGGTCTTCATCGGAAATTTTGAGGTTGGCAAAGTCGTAGTAAAAGCCATTTTCGATGGGAGGCCCGATGGTCGGCTGGGCATCTGGGTAGTGGCGGAGGACCGCCTGAGCGAGGACGTGGGCGCTCGTATGCCAGAAGACCTCTTTACCTTTGGCATCGGTGAAGTTCCAAAAGGTGACATGATCTCCGTCTTCTAGGACGTGGCTGAGATCGACATTTTTGCCGTTGACTTCGGCGCCGACCGCTTGGGCGGGGTCTTTTAGATGGAGTTTATCGCTTAAATCAAAAAGAGAAGATCCTTTTTCTATTTCAAAAGGCTCTTTTTGACCTACAATGTTGACGCGTATCATGCCATACCTTTTTTTCTAGGGTCAATCTTAAGGGGAGGAGGGTGGTTTTCCTCCTTAAATACAAGTAAATAGAATACAAAACTTGCCATATAGAATCTAGTATTGGATTGGGCAGGCCAAAAAAGAGGAAGCATCTTTGATGGAACAGGTTCCTGTGGAGAATTTTTTTATAGATGAGGCCTTTTGCGAAGCGCTCTATCTTTCCTTGGCAAAGAAGAGCGCCCTCAACGGCCACCTGCTCTTTGAAGAGCTCCTCTTTTTAAAGGGAGGCGAGGAGAGGCAGCACCTTTTAGGCGTGCAGAAATTGGTGCGGGAGCTGATCGACGACGCCGGCCTGCTGCGCGCCGATGCATTAGAGGAATCGATTCTCAGACTTCAAACTGACCTATTTGCTCTACAAAAGGTCTCTTTGGGGGTGCGGCGGCGCCATCTCTTAGAGCGCCTTTCCCTTTTACAAAAAGATGGGGAGTGCCAAAGAGCGCTCTTAGCCATCCAACCACCTGTATCTAATCGCTTGGCTGAAAACTACATGCGAGAGGCTCTAGGATCTTTCGATGCCGCCCCTTTGAAAGTGGAAGACGCGCGGCGCGCTGTCTTAGCATGCTGGCTGACCTATTTTAGGCAGACGGTGGGCTCTTGCTTTGCCACGGCGCCGGCGCTCGTCATCCACAATGAAAATCCCCTCTACTTTTTTAAAGACATGCAAGAGCTATTGGATAAAGGGCGTTTGACACG
>JARBTN010000091.1 GCA_029240195.1 Chlamydiales bacterium | reverse complement strand
CGCAAATTCACGACTGGAGAAGCGGCTTCATTTACCAATGGCCTGTTAGATTCCATCTATCAAAAGCATAAGGCTTAAATACTTGAGGGAAAGATGAAAGGCCCGGCCCCCTTTTTTGAGCATTTACCTGCCAGCTCATATGCCATTCATGAAGGAGCTCTCTTAGCTCCTTATTCAACATTTGGCATTGGAGGAAAGGCCCGTTACCTCATTGAGGCGAGCGCAATCGATGCCCTCTCAGCAGCGATGCGCTTTGCTCAAAGCGAAAAGCTGCCCCTCTTAGTCATCGGCAAAGGCTCTAACACGCTCTTTTCCGATGCTGGGTTTGCCGGCGTGGTGCTTATCAACCGCTATCAGCCTTTTGAGCATCTGGGACGCGGCCTGTTTCGGCTGGGGGCGGGCTTGAGCTTCCCCTATGTCAGCGCCAAGACTGCGCGCTTAGGCTATAGTGGATTGGAATTTGCTGCCGGGATTCCGGGCAGCGTCGGCGGCGCCATCTTTATGAATGCCGGTGCGCATGGCTCTGAGACAAAAGACGCTTTAGAGGGGGTGACCTATCTAAAAAGAGAGGGCTCTTTAGAAAGCTACTCTAAAGATCAATTATCTTTTAGCTATCGCTATTGCTCTTTGCAAGTGCAAGAGGGGGCCATTGTCGATGCACTCTTTCAGCTCCATCCTCTATTGAATGCTGAAAAGCGCAATCTCCAATTCCTTCAAGAGCGCAAGAAGAGCCAGCCCTATAAAGATAAAAGCTGCGGCTGCATCTTCCGCAACCCTTCTGGCTCTTCTGCCGGACGCCTGGTCGATCGGTGCGGGCTCAAAGGGACCCGAGTGGGCGGCGCTGAGGTCTCCCCCCTCCATGCCAATTTCATTGTCAATGCTGGGGGCGCCAAAGCAGAAGATGTGCTCGAGCTGATCGCGCTGATTCAAGAGCGTGTTTGGCAGCAAGAGGGCGTGCAGTTAGAGCATGAAGTGCGTTATATTCCCTACGAAGGACTTAAAAGTGGACTTTTTTAAAGCGGATCTGCATTGTCACTCTCTGCATTCGGATGGAACCTTCTCCGGGCAGGACTTGATTTTGCAAGCTGTAGAGGCGGGTTTGAAAGGCTTGTCGATCACCGATCACGATTCCCTCGATGCTTATGCCGAAGCTAAAATGTGTGCCGATTCGAAGGGCATTGCCCTGGTCCCCGGGGTGGAGCTGACCTGTAGCTTTGGCAAAAAAGGGGTGCACCTTCTGGGATATGCCTTTAATTTAAAGGATGAGAGGCTGCAAAGCCTCTGTCAAAATCAGCAGAAGCTGCGTTTGAACCGCTTTTTGGCCATTTTAAACCGCCTCAAATTGCTGGGCATCGACCTGCAAGAGAAGGTCTTTGCCAAGCCTCAGTGCCACATCGGCTCTTTGGGCCGCATGCATATTGCCGAATCGCTGGTCTTAGAGGGGCATGCTCCCACCATTTCTGAGGCCTTTTCCCGCTTTTTAGGAGAGGGGAAGAGGGCCTATGTCCCTTTCCAGGGAGTGCCGGTGGCGGAGGCGATCCATTTGATTCAACAAGCAAAAGGGTTTGCCGTGTTAGCGCACCCCCATGTCATTCGAGACCGCAAGCTTTTGAGGGAAGTGCTCAATATGCCTTTAGATGGAGTGGAGGGGTACTATGCCCAGTTTCCCTTGGCGACGAATCAAAATTGGCTCTCGGTTGCCGCAAAAAAAGGGTGGATTGTCACAGGCGGATCTGATTTCCATGGAGAAAATAAGCCTTTCAATCGGCTTGGTTCAGCCTGGACGCCCAAAGAAACTTTCGATTATCTGTTAGCTCATGCCGAACAGGTCAACCGTCGATAACTTGAATTGTTGTGTGCTTAGAAAGGAGTTTTTTCTCTCATGTTAGAAATGATGCAAAATTGGCTGAGCGCTCTTCTCAGCAATGGCCAATTCACCACGGTCTTGGTCGCCGCCGTCTGCCTTTATGTCGCTTGGATGCTGCTTAGCCGCCTTCTTAGCTTCATCGCCCTCTTAGTGATCCTCATCTTAGGTCTTTACTACATCGATCCGCCTCTTGTAGAAAAAGGCGCTGCCTGGATCCAAGAGCGCCTTTTTGGCAGCAAAGAGAGCGCCGAGACGGCCTCTTTGATGGAGCGGGCCCGCGAGATCTTCAAAGACCAAGATTCCCGGTAAAGACCAAGATTCCCGGTAAAGACCAAGATTCCCGGTAAATTCTGCTTAATCGATTCTCTTCTCTTAGGATCAGGCCCCTAAAAAAGGGGCCTTCTTTTTAAGGAGAAAAGTCTGGAGAGGAGCAAAGCCCCACCTTCAAAAAACCTAAAGGGCTTCGAGCCTGGCTGCAAAGGCTTTTTCTGTCTCTTCTTCGCTACAGATCCAGTTGACTTGAGCTTCGGAGAGCTCCCGCTTTTCCTGAAGATAGGTGATTCTAGAGACGATGTTAATTTTGGGGTTGTGGAAGCGCGCGGTGCGGATGATCTCTAGATTGGCCTCTTTTTCTAGAGCGGTGATGATCAGCAATCTGGCCGTCTCAATGCCCGCAGCTTGCAGGATTTGGCTATTGCGGGCGTCTCCGTAGATGGCCTGTTGCAGCTGCTTTTTCAGCTGAATGACCGACTCAATATTTTGCTCAATCAGCACCGCTTGATAGCCTTTCTTTTCTAGGAGGATCGCTGCCATCTTGCCGATGGGGCCAGCCCCGACGATGATCGCCTGTTCTTTATCAGATTGTAAAAAGAGCTCATCGTTTGGTTCCTCTTCTTTTTTTTGCCCTTTTTCAAAATAGGCCAGCGCTTTAAAGAGCAGGGGATTGAGGCAAATCGAAATCAGGGCGCAGGCGATGATGATGTCATACCCTTCATCGGGCAAAAGCTTGAGGCGCATCCCCTCTTCGGCTAAGATGAAAGAAAACTCTCCAATCTGAGCCAAAGAAAGGGCGATCGTCAAGGCCATCTTCACCGGGTATTTGAGCGCTTTGACGATGAGAAAGGCAAAGAGGGGTTTAAAGAGGACGACAATGCTTAAGATGATCAGGAAAAGGCCTGGGTGTTTCCCAATAGAAAGGGGGTCAAATAGCATGCCGACGGCAATGAAGAAAAGCGTTGAAAAGGCATCTTGTAGGGGGAGGGCATTGGCAGAGGCTTGCTCTTGGACATCTGTCCTGCCAATGGCCATGCCCGCTAAAAAGGCGCCGAGTGCCATCGAGGTGCCAAAGATGAGAGCCGAGCCGGTGGCAATGGCAAAGATGATGGCTAGCGTCGCCAGCGTGAGCAGCTCAGATGAGCGAAGCTTAGCAATTCTATAAAGAAAGCCGGCGACGAGCCTGCCGCCGAGCTGCATCATGAACAGGCCGAGCAATAGAAATTTGGCAAGGATCCAAGCGAGGGAGAGGGCGATTTCTTGATTGGAGATCTCCTGGGTTCCGCTATAGGTGGCAAAAGAGGGGAGGAAGGCAAAAGCAATCACAGTCAACAGATCTTCGACGATGAGCCAGCCGACGGCAATATGGCCAGTTGGGGTATTGAGCAGATGGTTATCGTTGAGCACGCGCACTAAGACGACCGTGCTGGCGACGCCGATGGCGATGCCGATGATGATGCCCGCTTTGATGGTCCAGCCATAGGCAAAGAGCAGCAGACAGGTGATGAGGCAGGTCAAGGCGGTCTGGCCGAGGGCGCCGGGGATGGAGATGCGGTTGACGCGGGCCAAGTCCTCCCATTTAAAATGCATCCCGACGCCAAACATCATCAAGATGACCCCAACCTCTGCCAGCTGTTCAGAGATTTCTAAGCTGGCAACAAAGCCTGGCGAATAGGGCCCGATGATGTAGCCAGCAAAGAGATAGCCAAAGATGGGAGAGAGTTTGAAGCGTTGGGCCAAATAGCCAAAGACGCTGGCAAGTCCAAATCCCATAGTCAGGATCAGCACAATTTCCAAATGGTGAGGGGAGTTGTCCATTCCTTGCTCCGAAAGAAAATCCAATTAAAAGTTCGCTTTTCACTGCTTTTAGCAAATCCTTACTTTTAATGCTCCTGATCTTACCTGCGTAGAGACGTTTTCTTTGGAAAGTTCTCGACTTAATGGGTTGAAAGGGAATGGGTTATTTTTTTTTAAGCCGATTGGTTTTTCTCTCTTGATAAAAAAAAGGATTTTTCGCTATATTATATCTTCTTCACCGGACCCTTCTCTTTATTATGGGATATTAGCTCAGTTGGTTAGAGCGCCACGTTGACATCGTGGAGGTCAGCTGTTCGAGTCAGCTATATCCCATATCTTTCTTATTTTTTCCGATCATTTGCCAAAGTTTTTAAGGTTTTTAATGACTCATTTGTCTTCTACAGCATCATGTCTTGTTGTCAAGGCGGTGCGCCAAATTTTTCCGCGCGTCGAGGCGGGGGATGTGGTTGCCTGGCGGGAGGGATTCTATGTCGATTTGCTCGTGCCCAAAGAATCGTTGCGCTATTTCGATGCCTCTTTCAAGCCTTTGATGGAAGAGCAGCTTCGCTCTCTTTTATGTCAAAGCATCCCTTTGAAGTCGATGACGATGACTCCGGTCAGCGCTGAAGCGCTTTTCTTGAGCCAAAAAAATCTGGTGCAGGGGGAGGTAGCTGCGCGCGCGCACGCGCCGCTGATCAGCCTTTTAAAAATGGATGAGGAATGCTTGATTTGCCCAGAGCCTCATGTCGAGGTCGACTTGATCGACCACATTCAAGTGGAGCGGGTGGAGCCCATCGAGCGCAAGGCGTGCTTTTATGAAGAGCGCCCCTCTTTTGTCTTGTTTCGATTGCATGGACGCGCCTTTGCCAGCAAGTTTGAAAGCAAGCAGCACGCCAAACGGCAAAAAGTTTTAGAGCAAGTGCTGCATGGGCAGATCGGCCCCTCTTTTTTCTCCCCTGTTGAGACCTTATCTCACTCTGAAGTTTCTCTCGGGGTGTGGGGATCCGCCCTTTTGAGGCAGCTAGAGTGCTATTGGCGATCCAGCCTTTCTTTTCAAGAGGAAGTGGAAACCCCTAGCCGCGGTCCATTCTCTAGCTCTTCCCTTCTTTCTGTTGAGCGCATGGGGTTCGAGGGCGATGCTTCCTCTCTTCTGGCCAACCCCTTGCCGCACCATTTGGCTCTCTTGATGCAATCGAAGAAGCCGAAAGGCGCTTATGCCGAATGGCGCTCTTCTTATTTTCCGAAAAAGCTCCCTTTCGACGACGGCCTGTTCGATCTTTGCCGCTACCGTTTTGATGTGACAACTTATTTTTTGCCTCGAGAAGATGCGCGCGATATTCTTATTTCTTCCTTGCAATTCATTTTGAAAACGATTAGTATATTGGGACTGAGGTGGCGGATTACTGCTTTTAAACGGCAGAACTCCAAGAAAGCTCCCCCTTCGACCGCCGACACTTTAATTTCCGATGCGCTCTCTGCTTTGCAGTTAGAAGCCGATTGGAAAGAAGATGAAGAGTGGTCGTTTAAAGAAGAGAGCAGCCTCCTATTGCGCCGCAATCGCAGCTCGCGCCTGGAAATCGAATGGATCGATTCTTTTGAACGGAGCTGGCTGGGCCCTTTCCTGCAGGTTGAACCTCTCAAGGCCCCCAAAGGATCGCCTGCCCGCCAATTCGTCGTCCAAACATCGCTCTTTCCTTGCGCTGAGAAATTGATGGGCGTGATTGTAGAGGATCACTTAGGAAGAAACAGCCCGCTGCCCTTTTCTATCGCCCCCTGGCAAATTTTGCTCTCGGCTAGCGAAAAAGGAAAAGCTGGAGCTGAAAAATTAGCGCAAAGGCTGATTTCACTCGGCTATCGAGTCCGATTTAGTGGCGCTTCAACTTTGGCATCTGTCCATGAAACGCTCGGCGCTTTAGCGCATTTGAGCCCTTTTCAGCTGCATGTTGAAGGCGCTTTTAGCGAAACAGAAGATGTGGGACAGCTCTTTTTATTAAAAGAAGGGCGCCCTCAAAAGACAACGTTGGACGCTCTTTTTAAAGCGCTCGACGCTGCTAAAAATGACTGAAATTGGCCACTTTCTCTTCCTTTTTTTTAAGAGGCCATTTTCAGCTTGAGAAAATGCCCCATTTCCAGCACAATTCAATGCAAGAGAGAAGAGACTGCTTGCTAGATAAGGCAAAGCAGACTTGCTTAGGGCCGCAGTAAATAGAATCGTTCGCCAGATGGCGAATCTTATTGGGAGTGAAAAGCTAACTTGAACTTAAGAGTCAACCGAGAAATTCGAGCCCCTAGACTCCGTGTCATCAGTCACGATGGAGAGCAATTGGGGATTCTTACTGTTGGTGAAGCTTTAAGGCTAGCCGAAGAGCAGGGATTGGACCTAGTGGAAATCTCGCCTTCTGCCAATCCTCCAGTTTGCAAAATTATCGACTACGGTAAATTTCGCTACGACCAGACAAAGAAAGAAAAAGAGAATAAGAAGGCTCAGCATCAAGTTAAGATCAAAGAAGTCAAGCTGAAGCCGAATATTGATGAGCACGATCTCGAAGTGAAACTGCGCCATGCCCGCGACTTTTTAGCCAAAGGCAATAAAGTCAAGGTGACTTTGATGTTTCGCGGTCGCGAAATGGCCCATCCAGAGATTGGCCAGAAGTTGATCGATAAAATGAGCCACTCGCTAGAAGATGTCGCCGTTGTCGAAGCCCCAGCTAAAGTGATGGGCCGCTTTTTGACAATGGTCATTGCACCTGGCAAGAAGAAAAAACCCCTGTCGGCAGAAAATGCAGGCTCCGGGGCAGAGGAATCTTAATTTCCTCGCCAAGTTTTCTATAGAAAAATCTTTCTCTTTTTTGTGGAGAGAAAGTGCCTTCCTAGAAAAAAGAGGTCCGGTTTTTCAGCGAAATGATGGCGCGCTTTTGTATCCTTTAAAGATTCTGGCGCAATAAAAATGAAGCAAAGAGCGACCCTTTTCAAGGGAATGGATTGTAAGTGACTCGCAAAACATGCGATGAATAAAAAGAGCAGATTTTAGGAAGAGGAGAACATCTGTGCCTAAAATGAAAACGCGTAAAGCTGTAGCGAAAAAATTTCAGCTCACAGCGACCGGGAAGTTAAAAAGAAATCATCCAGGAAAGCGCCACCTTTTAACCAAAAAAACTTCAAAGCGTAAACGTCAGCTGGGTAAGCCATCTCTTGTGTCTGAAGCTCAGGTGAAAGTCTATAAGCGTTTGATGTGTGTTTAAGTTAAAAAAGTGCGCGAAAAAAAATGAAAATAAACCTTTCGTTAAGGTTAAAACGAGTGGAGACTAAGGCATGGTAAGAGTAACCAACGCTGTCGCTTCACATCGCCGCAAGAAACGGATGTTGAGAAGAGCCAAAGGATTCTGGGGAGATCGCAAGAACCACCTCAAGATGACAAAAGAAGCCGTCATGCGCGCTTTGGCTTATAACTACCGACATCGCAAACAGAAGAAGCGGGATTTCCGCAGTTTGTGGGTCGTGCGTCTCGGCGTAGCGGCCAAAATCCATGGCATATCTTATAGCAAGTTTATCCATGGTTTGAAGAAGGCGGGATGTGATTTAAATCGAAAAATGTTGTCCGAGATGGCCATCCGCGATCCGCAAGGATTTGCGGCTGTGATCGACAGAGCAAAAGCTGCTTTAGCTTAAGCTTCATAACTGTCGCCTCCTCTTGTGACCATTTGATGTCTTTAGCTGCATCTTTCATGCGGCTTAAGAGGCAGATATGCCCGAGCTTCTCTATTTGAGAGGCTCGGGTTTTTTTTTATTTGTACCTTTTTTGCCTCTCCTTTAAAATAGACGAGTACCCCGATCAACCTTTTAATGAATGGCCTCTTCCATGAATTTGCCAGAATCTCCTTTTGCCTTCCATTCCCTGCAAGATCTGCAAAGAGTTATCGATCAAATCCAAAGGGATATGCTCGCTTCTTTAGAAAAAGTGGAGACGACCCAAGACGCTGAATTGCAAAAGAC
>JARBTN010000013.1 GCA_029240195.1 Chlamydiales bacterium | reverse complement strand
CCTTCAAATCATTTTCAATGCCCTTTAAAGATTGAATGAAGCTAAGGCAGCTTTTGGAGAGCTCGAGGGCTTTAGGGACCACATTCAGCTGCCAAGCGGGGTCTCTCTCCTCGCCTTTAAAACGCAGTTTAAGCTCTCTCTTATCGCCTCCATCGCCATCTCCCGCGCTCGGGTGGTTGGATAGAAAATAAGAGATCAGATCGAAGGTGAGGTGAATCTGCTCGCTGAGGGCGCGCTTTTCCATTTGGATGTCGATGGTCAAGCGGTTGATGATGGCGCTGAGCTCTCGAGGCGGCTCTTTGCCGCTCTTTTCTTGGATTTTTTTGAGCAGCTGGCCGATCTTTCCCATGCGGATGCCCGGCTGGTCGGAGGCGAGCTTGCCCATGACGCGCTGCATCTCAAAGCGGCTGACGCGCGAGGCAAAGTACTCGGTGGCAATTTCTTCGATATGGTGAGCTTCATCGAGGATGAGGCGCTGATAGGGAGGGAGGATGGCTGGGTTTTGCCAGTTGCCCTCTTCGCTGCGCGTGCGCAAGTCGGCAAAGAGCAGGTGATGGTTGACGATGAGCAGCTGCGCCTCTTGAGCTTCGCGGCGCGCTTTGAAGAAAAAGCATTCTTGATAGTGGGGGCAGCGTGCTTGGTCGCAGGCGTCGGGCTCGGCGGCAATTTGCTCCCATATGGCCAAAGAGGGCTGGCGAGTTAGAGAGGATAAAGACCCATCTTGCGTTCCCTTCACCCAGTTGCCGATGGTGTCGATCTCTGCCTCGCTGCCGGAATTTTGCGACCCTAAGAGATCATGCCATTTCCTCAAGCAGAGGTAATTGCCCATGCCTTTGACCAAGACCGCCCTCAGATCGACGCCCAAAGCCTTTAAAAGGCTGGGGATATCTTTTTCGATCAATTGCTCTTGCAAGTTGATGGTCTTGGTGGAGATGAGGGTCTTTTCTTTATGGTGGACGGCCCATAGAATAGCCGGAAGGAGATAGGCAATGCTTTTGCCTGTGCCCGTGCCCGCTTCGATGAGGGAGATCAATCCCTTTTCATAGGCGTCAAAGACATTGAGCAGCATTTCAACTTGCTCGGGGCGGCTTTCAAAGCCTTTGATATTCTCGCTAAGAAGCCCTGAAGGGCTCATCAGCTCTTTTATCAACTCTCTGAGAGGAGGCTTTGCAGCCATGGGCAATTTCCTAAGAAAAAGGGGCTTTTTAAAACCGATCAAAAAAAAAGGGGGCTTGAGCCCCTTTTTCTTAACTCTTACTCTTCTGCAAGTAGATCTAGGAATGCTTTGAGCTGTTTTGAGCGGGTGGGATGGCGCATTTTGCGCAGCGCTTTAGCTTCAATCTGACGAATTCTTTCGCGGGTGACATTGAATTCGACGCCGACCTCTTCGAGCGTCTTGGGCTTGCCATCGAGCAGGCCAAAGCGCTGAATGAGCACTTTGCGCTCTCTTTCAGTCAATGTCTTGAGCACTTCGTTCATCTTGTCTTTTAGAATCGAGTAGCCTGTCGCCTCTGCTGGAGAGTCGGCGCCGGTATCTTCGAGGAAATCGCCAAATTGGCTTTCGCCGCCGTCGCCCACTTCTGCTTGCAAGGAGATGGGGTGCTGGGCAATTTTATAAATCTCGCGGACGCGGTCGGCGGTGATGCCTACTTCGCTGGCGAGCTCTTCTGGAGTGGGTTCGCGGCCGGTCTCCATCATCAGCTTCTTGGCGCCGCGCAATACCTTGTTGATCGTCTCAATCATATGCACAGGGATGCGGATGGTGCGCGCCTGATCGGCGATAGCGCGAGTGACAGCCTGCCGGATCCACCAGGTGGCATAGGTGGAGAACTTATAGCCGCGGCGGTATTCAAACTTCTCGACAGCCTTCATCAGCCCCATGTTCCCTTCTTGAATCAGGTCGAGGAAGGAGAGGCCGCGGTTGGTATATTTTTTGGCGATCGAGATGACCAAGCGCAGGTTTGACTCCACCATCTCTCGCTTCGCTTCTTGGCTTTTATCCATCCAGCGTTGCAGTTGGCGCACGTCTTTTTTAAAGTCGTCCAAGGTGCGGCCGGCAGCCAATTCTTTTTTGCGCAGCTTTCTCTTGGCAGCTGCTAATTTAGCTGCGACGTAGCGGTTGCGCTCAGCTCTTGGGGCCAGTTCATTGATCTCTTTTTCTAAGGAGAGGAAGCGGTCGTAGGCCTTTAAGATCACTTCGCCAAAGTCTTCGATCACATTATGGCGGCAGCGCAGGCGGCGTAAGTAAGCCTGGTTGCGGATGCGGCATTTTTCGAGGTCTTCGACATATTTATTTTTTTGGCTTCTGGATAGGCCGGGGTCTAGCGACTCGAGCAGCAGCCGCTCTGATGTAGCGTCCTCTTCTTTTAAAAGGGAGACGAGCTTGGGCAGGATGACGAGATATTCGGCCTTGTTGGCCACCTCTTTTTCGCTGACAATCTTGTCAAAACGCTCTTTATTGGTCAGCAAGTAGTTGGCGATGGAGATTGCCTCTTTCGCCGAATAGCGAAAGCGCAAGATAATCTTTTCAATCTGGATTTGCGCCTTTTCGATGCGCTTAGAGATCTCAACTTCCTCTTCACGGCTTAAGAGGGGGACGGCTCCCATCTCTTTGAGGTACATCCGCACAGGGTCATCGGGAGATCCTTCTGTCCTTTTGGGCAACCCTTCTAATTCTTTGGCCTCTTTCTTTCGCTCCTTCTGCTTTTCCACCTCGGCCTGGTTCAAGACCTGAATATCCATTCCACTGAGGAAAATCAAGACCTGGTCGATCTGCTCGGCAGAGTCGAAAGTCATCGGCAACACTTCGTTGATCTCTTCGTAAGTGATGTAGCCTTGCTCTTTGGCTATGGCTACAAGCTCGTCGACTTTTTGCTGCTGCTGTTGCGAGAAAGTGCTTTTAAAACTGTTTTTGTTCATTACTGCTCAAACTGAAAGAGGTTTGACAACTTCACTTGTACCGATTGTTGGTGCTCTAGTGTCTAGACACTAGGAAAAAAAGATCGCTTTTCTAGCCAAGCTTTTGCTAACATAGGAACTTCAGGGTTTTCAAAAAAGCTTTTTTAGGATAAAGAGGCACAAAAACACCAAATGCCTAAAAAAAGCGTAATTAATCAACGGTTAAAAAACAAGGCGTTTCCTCAAATCTGAGGGTTGCCGCCTCAAGTTGCCGCTTGCGATTCGATGTTCACTTATGCTCAAGTGGCGGCTCTTAAGAATGACTTGAAAGCGTCCTTCACTGACAAGGGTGTCTCATGCAGCTCTATGCTCTCAATGAAGACAATCTAATCGTCTCAATCGAGTCTGCCGACCGCCGCCAAAAATACCGCTGTCCCGAATGCTTATCTCCTCTCTTGCTTCGGCAAGGCTCTATCAATCGGCCCCATTTTGCCCATGTCAAAAAGGCCAACTCCTGCCGGCGGGCGCAGATGTCGGCCAACCACCTCGCCTTGCAGCAATTTCTCGCCTCCCTCTTTCCAAAGGAAGCGCAAATGGAAAAGCGCTTTGAAGCTATCCAACGGGTTGCCGATGTCGCTCTGCCGGAGAAAAAGGTGATTTTTGAGGTGCAGTGCTCGCTCATCTCCATCGAGGAGATCAAAGAGAGGACAGCCGACTACCTTTCGCTGGGCTACCGCCCAATTTGGCTGTTGCATTTGGATCGCTTTAGAGGAGCTAAGGTTGAAGGGCTCTCTCACATCAACTGCTACTTCACCGACTTCAATGCCTTGGGAAAAGGGCAGTTCTATGACCGGCTACCCTTAACATCAAAGAGCGCAGGCCACTTGTTTGCTATCGACATCGCCTCTTTTGCCGAAGTTCCGCCATGGAAAGGGAAGGCCCCACCTCTTTTGCAAGAGCGGTTGAAGCGCCCCCTCTTCGTCCAAGGAGATCTTCTCAGCCTCTACTTAGAGGGCAAACATCCGGAATGGTTTAAAGAGGCCCCAGCCTTTTCCCTAGGGGCTTGCTGGCAATCTTGCAAAGAGCTCTACGGCCTTTTTTTAGAGTCTCTTCTCGAGCTCACCTTTAAAAAGTGACGGCCTTGAAGGCTGAAAATAACGGCAAAGAAAAGCATCTGCCCTTTAGTGAGGAGGGTTTGGGAGGGCAACTTTCGTCTCGAAAGGGAAAAAAATCTTACGGCATTTGGGCTTTGAGCTTTGCCGTCTAGACAGGGAGGAAGACGCCGATGACGTGGTTGACAAAGACCCCTGAAGGAACTAGCCCTAAATGGCAGCGCACGCGGTAGGTGTCGCCATCCCGCCCTTTTAAGGAGATGTGGACGAGGGTCTCTTCGTTGGGCTCTAGCTTTTTAATCGCCCGGCGAAAGTCATCTGATCCTTCTTGAATGAGCTGAAAGAAATCTTTGGAAAAGCGCTCTGTGCTCCAGCCGAGGAGGTCTTTGACGATATGGTTGGCAAAGAGGACGCGCTCATCTTTTGGGGCATAGACGATGATGGCCATGCTGTTTTCATTGCGGAAGCTGTCGAAGAGGCGGCGCAGGTCGATCACATTGCTGTCGATGGCCAAATCTAAGAAGCGAGCGCGCTTGCCTCCGAGGTGGTTGGCGCCGGATAGCCTTTTTGCTGTGCTGATGCATTTTTCCAGCTGCAGGGAAGCGTCATAGGGGCTGAGGGCTTTTTTATCGAAGGAGGGGGAGAGGGTCTCAGGGGAGAGAGTCTGTTCTTGCCCCTCTTTTTCTGGCAAGAGAAGGCTTAAAGGGGAGGGTTCTTGCGTCCCTTTTCCCTCTTCTTGAATATCGCCAATTTGCAGCAGGGTCTTCACTTCATAGTTGAGGTCGCGCACTTTATTTTCTAGCTTGGCGATGAGCTGCTGCTTTTTTTCCAAAGACATTGTCATATCTTCTAAAGCCGTTTCAAGATCATAGATCTTTTTTTCATCGGCCAGCAGCCTTTGTTCTGCAGATTGGCGCTCTTGCTCTTCATGCTTTTTGCTGCGCTCGAGCTCTTGCAACAGCTGTTGCTTCATCTCTTTTAAATGGGCGATTTGCCGGTCTTTATCGCGGGATTGCTCAGAGAGGGTGTGCAATTGATCCTCGTCAAAGCTAGAGGGGGCTTTCTTTTGAAAAGAAGCTGAAGATTTATCTAGAGAGTTATCTAGAGAGTGATCTGAAGAGTTGTCAGGAAAGTTTTCTGAAAAATTTCCTGTGACAAGTTCTCTATCAGCCTTAAAAGGTGCTTTTTCCTCTCTTGGTGTTGGAGATGCCTCTAAGAGAGCATTTTCCCTCAAGCGAAAGAGGGCAATCAGCGTCAAAGAGCCCAGACAGCTCAATAAAAAGCTGAGGGTCAATATCTTCCAACTAGACCCGGATCTTTGCCAGTAGGCGGCAAACACGCCAAATAGGATGAATGGCAATCCATGGAATAGAAGGACCAAAGTGGGGAGAGAGAGCAGCTCAGCCGCCTTTTCAGAAGTAAAATCTTTATCTGTTCGCATCTTCAATTATTTTTTTTATATTAAAAAATGGCCGGGACATAAATATGGCCCCTCTTCGCCTTTTCATGCAAGCTGCGATCAAAAAAAGCAACCCTTTTTACTTTATAATTACTTCTAGAAAATTTTAAAAAGGTTTCTTTCCTTTTGCCCTTTTTTTTAGATGCCAAAGGGCGGCCCTATAAAAAAGGGCACAAGCACTAGCCTAAAGCTTAAGCCTCTTCAATGAGAGCCTGGATAGAGGAGATGATGAGATCGGCCTCTTTTTTTTGATCGATCAGCATCTCCACTTGAGCGGCAAGCTGGCCAATTCTCGGATAGCCGTAGCTGGCGGCGGTGCCGCGGATTTGGTGGGCAATTTGGCCGATCCGGGCAAACTCCTCCTTTTCCAAGCGCTTTTTAATTTCTTGAATGCGCTGGTCGAGCGTATTGAGAAAGAGCTCTTGCAATTCTTGGCCGATCTCATCTGGCGCCCCTTCTTGGGCAAAGGTCAGGGTCTCTCCTTCGAAGGAGAAGGGGCGGGAAAAGAGAAAGACCTTTTCAATTAGCAGCAAAGAGTCGATCGGCTTGGTCAGATGGTCGTTGCAGCCGGCCTGCAAACTTTTCTCGATATCCTCGGCCATGGCGTGGGCGGTCAGGGCGATGATCGGGCGGCAGTAGCCCATTTGGCGTAAAGTTGCGGCGACGGCAGTCCCCCCCATGTGAGGCATTTGGATATCGAGCAAGATGACATCGTAGGTGTGAGAGAGGGCTTTTGATACCCCTTCTCTGCCATCAAAGGCAATGTCCACTTCCGCTTGAGCTTTGTTTAAAAAATGGAGCAGCAGCTGTTGATGGTCTATCGAGTCTTCGCAAACGAGCACTTTGACCCCTTTTAAAGAATAATGGGGGCGCTTTGGGGCTGCCTGGAGGACCAAGGAGTTATCGGGGCGGTTTAGGGCGATGGAGATTTGAAAGGTCGAGCCGGCGTCTGTGCTCTCTATCAGCTGCAAGTCGCCGCCGAGGGCTTGCGCCAGCCTCTTCGAAAGCGCTAAGCCAAGCCCAGCCCCTCCATAGCGGCGCGCAATTGACTCATCGCCCTGCATGAAGGGCTGAAAGAGGCGCTCTAGGCACTCTTCTTTGATGCCGATTCCGCTATCTTTGACGGAAAATAGCAAGCCATGATCTTCCTTCACGCAAAGGCGAACGCTCCCGCGCTCAGTGAATTTGATGGCATTGCCGATGACGTTGATTAAAATTTGCCGGAGCCTGGTCGGATCGGAGGAGATGATATCGGGCAAATGGGCTTCTTGTTCGATGGTGAGGGCGATGCCCTTTTTTCTAGCAGCCGGCAGAAGGAGCGACTCAATCTCTAAGAGCAGCTCATTTAAGGAAAAGGGGATTTTTTCAGCCGAAAGCAACCCATATTCAATTTTAGATAAATCTAAGATGTCGTCGATCAAGGCGGTGAGATGCCGCCCATTACGCCGTATCGTTTCGGCAAACTGCTCTCTTTCATTGGGCAAAGAGGCTTCGATGAGCAGTTCGGTAAATCCGAGCAGGGCGGAGAGGGGCGTTCTAATTTCATGGCTCATATTGGCCAAGAAGGCGCTCTTGCTGTTGCTGGCCTTTTCAGCCAACCGCATGGACTCTTTTGCCTGCTTTTCGGCCAATTTTTGCTCGTGATAGAGGCGGGTTTTTTCCAAAGTGACAAATGCCATCTGGGCAATCTGGATGAGGATGGAGTGGGCATTTTCATTTAAGGGGGCATGAAGTGGAGCCCATATTTCAATGAGGCCGATCCTCTTTTTCCCTTTGCTAGCTAGAGGAATGGAGAGAGTGGGCATATGGGTTGGCGCCATGGCCTGTTCTTCTCTATTTAGAGAAGGGAAGGCAAACAGCTCGATGCGCGATAGGCACCCTGTGGTATTCAAGATGCAATGAGAGGTGTGCCCTGCAATCAGATGGGGGGAGAAGCAGGCATTGATATTGAGGGCATATTCAGAAAGGGCTTGCAAATGCTGACTGCGCTTTTTTTCCAGCACAAGGAGTCGCTCTCTCTCTTCTTCGGCCCATTTGAAGGAATCGATGTCGGTAGAGAGGCCGAACCAACGAATCACCTGGCCGCTCAAGCCCTTGAGCGGCCAGGCGCGGTTTAAGTACCAGCGGTAAGAGCCATCGCTCAAGCGGATGCGCTGCTCTTGCTGATAGGCCTGTCCATCGCAGATTGCCTTCTGCCAGCTCTGCCAAGAGGCCTGTTGGTTGTCTGGGTGAACGACTGAGAGCCAATCTGACCCGCCATATTGGCAGGTGCCAAAGACGATCTGCCAGGATTGATTATAAAAATCGACAAAGCCGTCGGCGGTGGCAGACCAGATGAGGCAAGGCAGGCTCTCAATCGGAAGGGAATGGGCGCTTTGCAAGTCGCCCTTGCATGAGAAGATGTAATCGAGCCAATCGAGAAATTTTTGCGACTGAAAGAGCAGCTTTGGATCTTTTGAAAGGGGATGGGATGCGCGCTTTAATAACGCTCCCTTGACAATGTGATAGTTGCCATCTTGAAGAGCGATGAAGGCTGTGAGCTGCACTTCGCACCTTTCCTCTAAAAAGAGGAGGTAAAACCTCTTTTCCAGATGGTCTTTTGTCTGACAAGCGCGCTCGAGCTCCTCTTTGAAGAGGGGCAAATCGCTCGGATCGATCCAGTCGAAGAGATTGCAGCTGTCTTTGCTAAAAGCTAAGCGCTTTTCTAAATAAGGATCGATGAACGGGCCATCTTTTTCCAAGAGCAATTTTTTTAAAGAGGCTGGCTGCATGGCAACAACCGAAGGTGCGGGTTGAAAACGAAAAAGAGCGCCATTTGGGGGCTCGCTTTTTTTAAGGGAAAAAGGGAGAAAGAGAAGCTTTATGAAAAGGGAATGGAGCGTAACGGAGTCGAACCGTTGGCCTCAACAATGCCATTGTTGCGCTCTACCAGCTGAGCTAACGCCCCTTTTTTTAATTTGGAGGAATCAAAAAGGTAAATATATAAAATGAAAGCATTAAAAAGCAAGGAAAAAATTAGGTTTTATCTAAAACCCGAGCTTGCGCCTCTGTCGATGCAAAAAGAGAGCGAAAAAACCTCAAAATGCGTTCAATTTTAACCGATAAACTCTTATTATTTTTCTGCTTCATCGGCTCTTTAAGCCAAAAGCCCATTGGTATTTTAACCGCAAGTTGCCACCTATAGGAACACCTATGTCCCTTTTCCATTCGGCCAAGCTATTTCCTCAAGATCCCGTATTCGGCTTGCAGGCCGAATTTGTGCAAGAGGCCAGGAACCCTAAAATTAACTTAGGCGTCGGAACATATCGGGGCGATGACGAGCGCCCTTTCATCTTCAATGTAGTCAAAGAAGCTGAAAAAAGGCTGCTGCTCAAAGAAGTGGAAAAGGAATACCTGCCGATTTTAGGCTACCAGCCCTTTTTAAAAGAGGCTAAAAGCCTCCTCTCTTTAGAAGAAGAGGGCATCACCTCAGCCCAGACTATCGGCGGCACAGGCGCTTTAAGGCTCGCTGCTACTTGCTTAAAATCTTGGGGTGCGACAGGGGTTTACATCCCCAACCCCACCTGGGCCAATCACCAAACCATCTTTGAAAAAGCGGGCCTGAACTGCCACACCTACCCGTATTATCACCTAGAGCGCCATGAACTCGATATCGAAGCCCTTCTCTCCTTCATCGCGACGCTTCCGCCTAAGAGCGCACTGCTCTTGCACGGCTGCTGCCATAATCCGACAGGAGTCGATCCCTCTTCCTCTCAGTGGGAGCGGATCGCCGATGCGGTGCAAAAGCAAGAGGTGCTGCCTTTATTCGATCTGGCCTACCAAGGCTTCGGACAGGGTTTAATGGAAGATGCTGCAGCCATCCGCCTATTTGCTGCCAAAAAAGTCCCCTCTCTCATCTGCCAATCTTTTTCTAAAAATTTTGGCCTATATGGCGAACGCTTGGGCGCTTTAACCCTACTCTTTTTCGAAGCTTCTTTAAAAAATATGCTGGAAAGCGAGCTGAAGACGATCGTCCGCAGCGAATACAGCAATCCGCCCAAGCACGGAGCGCTCATTGTCAGCGAAGTGCTCTCCTCTGTCGATTTGAATAGGCAATGGCAGGCGGAATTAGAAGCTGCGAGGTTAAGAATTGTCAAGATGCGGCAGCTTTTTATCGGCGAGCTCAAAAAGCGCTTTCCCGAAACAGATCTGCTCTTTATGGAAAGGCAGCAGGGCATGTTCTCTTATACTTTTTTAACAGAAGAAATGGTGCTGAGGCTGCGCAAAGAATTTGCCATCTATTTGCCGACGAGCGGGCGGGTCAATATCGCTGGCTTGACGACAAGCAATTTGCCTATCGTCATCGAGGCTATTGTTAGTGTGGCAAGCCAAAAGTTTTAACGCCTAAATGGCGCTCACTTTCTAGAGTAGACGCGGTCATCGCGGTCTCTCTCTTCGAAGACATAAGACCAGTCATCGGCGATACTGATAAAGGACTTGAGCTGGCGCAAAAGGCCCGACTCTAAGATAGAATATTGGTCGAGATAGTGAAGGGAAATGGAAAAACAGGACTCATCGATTGAGAGGAATGTCTTCATCTCGCCCCCATTTTTTTGTTGCAGAGCAGCTCTGCGCACACTTTTGGGAATGAAGTTAAGACCTCTGTAGACAGGGGTAGAGACGAGCACTTTATGCCCCTGGTCGACTAACTGAAGGCTGAGCAAAAAAGGATCCCAGGTCAGGAAGGATTTTTGCTTGGCCTTCAGCTCTTTTAAAGACTGACTGAACTGCTCTTCGACGTGCATATGGTCTCTTATTTTAGCTGCTTTGGATTCGAACTAGCTCATGGTAGGCTTCACTGAGTTTATTTCTCGCTTCCATCATCATCTCAAAAGCAGTCTCTGCTTCGTTCATGGCGATCATCACTTCGTGCAAGTTCTCGGTCCTGCCGGCGACGAGATCTTCAATCTTCTGATCGGAGTAGAATTGGGCATCGTTGACCTGCTGCAAATAACGCTTCAGCACCTTGCCAAAGTCATTTTGCGTATCAAAGCCCACTTCGCTGAGCTTTGGCATCTCGATATCGTCTTTGATATCCAGTTTAAAGCGTTTTTCAATCCCTTTTTTAGCTGGGAATGCTTGATCTATTGAATTTACAGTGGTAGACATTTCACCTAAGCCCTCCTAGCCAATCTTAAAGTTTCTTCAATCATCCGCTTGAAATCTGAAAGGACAGCCAAGTTTGCCTCGTAGTAAGCGCTGGCGATATCAGCATCGGCCTTTTCTTGCGTCGGATCTACTTCCGGATAGTAGACATAACCTGCATCGACCGAACCCATCTTGCGCGCAGCGGGATGCGTCGGGTCATAAACTTTTCTCACTTGGTTTTTTAAAGAGACGACCTTTTCAACTTCGACGCCCCCTTCAATCTCTTCAACAGATTGACTAGAGCCGATCTTATCTTCCAGCATCTTCTTAAAAACCGGAACTTGCCGGTGGTAGGGGACATAATTGCCGGATTTGTCCAATTGCCCGGTGTCGACAGTGAGCGCGTTTGCCAAGTTATTGGCGATGGTGTTCATCCAATTGCGAGCTGACTTCAAGCCGGAGGCGGCGATGGCTTGGGATCTAAAAATGGTATTAGTTGCCATTATCGACCTCCTCGGATTGCATGCTTAATCTGGCTGGCTCTTTGTTGGTAGATTTGGGTATAGATGCCATAAAGAGTGGTGTTTTTATTCATCGCCACGATCTCATCATCGATATCCACGTCGTTGCCGTTGTTGCGCACGACTGTGTCTTTCGGGCGCTCAATGGAGCCGTCGAGCTCTTCAAAAGAGGCTGTCTTATTCTCGATGGCCTGTTTCAGCTCCTCTTCAAAGCGAAACTCTCTTCTTCGGTAGTAGGGCGTGTTGACGTTGGCCACATTGCCGGCGATGACTTCGTGACGTTTGGCATGCAATCCCACGACAGATTTCAGCATCCTGAGCGGATTATTTCCCATCAATGCATCGGTCATATTGATTCTCCTCTTTCATATTCATGAGATAAGGAAGCAAGAACAATGCCAACTCATCTTTTGAGCGCGCTTGAAGTTCCACAAAATGTGAGCAATGGAGCGCTCCAGACTTCTCAAGATAACGATCAGAACATACAACTAAAGGAGCCGGGCATTTAAAGCAAATAAAATTTAGAAAGGGCCAGGCCAGCCCCAGGGGAAATTTTTTAGGGCCCCGAGAGAAAATCTGAGCCCTTGAGAACCAATGGTTTTTATTTTCTGAGGGAGAAGATTTTCCTCAAGCAGCGGCGGGATTGGCCGAAGAGAGGTCCCAATTGATGGGAAGCAATCTATTTTCCTCTAAAAAGGCATTGGTTTTAGAAAAGTGGCGGCAGCCAAAAAACCCGGAGTGGGCGGAAAAAGGGGACGGGTGGGCCGCCGTCAGGATCAGATGGGGCGAAGGAGGTGCGATGCTTGGCACTTTCAAAGCCTTTTGCTGGGCATTTTTACCCCAGAGGATAAAGACCGTCGGCTGCGCCCTTTGAGCGACAACATTTAAGATGGCGTCGGTGAAAATCTCCCACCCTTTGCCGTGATGGGAAAGAGGGGTCGACTTCTTGACTGTCAACGTGGCGTTGAGCAGCAGCACGCCCTGTTCGGCCCATGGGATCAGGCACCCGTTTGAAGAGATGGGAATGTGCAGATCAGCGTTGAGCTCTTTAAAGATATTTTGCAAAGAGGGGGGAGTGGCCACTCCTTGGGGCACGCTAAAGCTCAACCCATGGGCTTGTCCGGGGCCGTGGTAGGGGTCTTGCCCGACGATGACCACTTTCACTTGGCTTAAAGGGGTCTTTTTCAGCGCGTTGAACATCAGATGCTCTGGCGGATAGACGGGGTCGGCCCCTCTCCTCTCAGCGGCAACAAAAGAGGCGAGCTGGGCGATGTAGGGCTTTTTTAGTTCCTCTTGTAGAGCGCTCTCCCATTCACTGCCGAGTTCAAAGGGGTAAAATGAGTCCATAATTTCAGATCCTTAAAAAGATTTTGGGAAGTCAAGGATAACAAGGAGAGCGTTTAGGTAGCAATTTCTTTATGCTAGAGAAAAGGGCGCTTTTTGCTTGTCTGATCCATAAAACTTTTGCGTTCCAAGACCCAAATACAAAATGAGAGACCCCCTATTTTTAGGCTTGACGGCAATCTTAGCGCTAAATAGAATAAGTCATTCATTTAGGACAAACCCCCTGGATAAGGCTGAAAATTTATGTCGACTCTTGCAGAGAACAATCTCGTACGCTTTATCAGTATCTCCAAGAAGAAGGGCGGCGTCTTTGTCAATTTTAAAGCGAAGGGGATTCGCGGAGGCACAGCCTTCACAGCCTCGATCGTGGTCGATCTCAGCGTCATCGAAGTCAACCCAGCTGAAGATTCGCTCGAAAAAATCATCGAAGAATGCGCCAAAGTCGCTGTCAAAGAATTCAAACGCAGCGAATTGGAATTTGAAGGCATCACTTCCGTCTAATTTATATATCTGGGTGTAGCGCAGCTTGGCTAGCGCACTTGCATGGGGTGCAAGAGGTCGAAGGTTCGAATCCTTTCACCCAGATTTCTTTCTCTTAAGGGCATCTTCGCTGAAGTTGCCTTTTTTTTTTGCCCGATGCGGCGAGTCATGCCATTTTGTTTTTTGCAAACCCTTGATAGGAATTTTTATCCAGAGAGTTTTGACAGGACTTATCGATGCCTGTCAGTTTAAGTCTTAAGCTAATATAGAAGATGCCTCCGACGATATATACAGGAAAATGACAAGATGACAATATCCCCTAAACCCAACCTTCAGCTGGTCTACGTCTCTGACATCGAACGTTCGAGAGCCTTTTACCAGGCACTTTTCAATGCTGAACCTGTATTCTCAAGCCCCCGCTATGTGGCATTTTCCGCTGGCGGTGAAGCAATATTTGCCATTTGGACAGGCGGAACAACGCCAGATGTCGCAGCCCCTCGGTTCTCTGAGATCGGCATTATGTTGCCAACCAATAAAGATGTAGATAGCCTCTTTGAGGAATGGCGAAAGAACCCCGCCATCAATATCGTGCGGGAACCTTACAATGAAGTTTTTGGCCGCACTTTCCTCGCAAAAGACCCTGACGGCCATATTATTCGGGTGTCTCCCTTAGATTAAGGCAATTGTACATCTGGCTAAGGCCTTTTGTTCAGAGCGATGTTTGATGAACTCGCTGATGATATCATGCAAGATCTCACCTCAAAAATTCATCAGGTCAACGAAGAAGATGAAATTGTGATTGCTGGAGAGATTCCCTCTAATACTGCAAATTAAAAGTAGCTGCATGCAACGAGAAGAAACGATTGAGGCAACCATCGCCAAAATTATCGCTGGAATCACTCCTTTCGACGATTTGGAAAGAGGGCTGATCCAAGACACACTGATTTGGATTCAAAGCGGAGCACCTCTCTTCCGCAGCCAAAAGCCTGATAATCCTCCCAAACACCTTGTCTCCTATTTTGTCCTGCTCGATGAAGGAGTGCAAAAAATTTTGCTGGTAGACCACAAAAAAGCGCAGCTTTGGCTCCCAACAGGCGGACATGTCGAATTAGGGGAACATCCCAAAGAAACGGTAGTCCGCGAGTGCCAAGAAGAGCTTGGCTTAAACGCCGAATTTTGGCAGGAGACGCCGCTTTTTCTAACTTCTACAGAGACCGTTGGCTTGACTGCCGGTCATACTGATGTCAGCCTGTGGTATGTGATCAAAAGCAGCTATAAAGACGAGTACCTATTCGATCGAGAAGAATTCAACACGGTGCAGTGGTTCGATTTTGCAAAGATCCCCTTCGAGCGCACTGATCCACACCTGAAGCGCTTTATGCAAAAATTGAAGCTGCTCTTATTAGATACACTCGATTTATAAAGTTAGATGAAATAGGCTATAGGAAAACTTATAAAGAAATCTCCACCAAAAGATTTACCATGACAGCACTTCCCATTAACATCGACGAGCTGCTTAAAGGACATATTGTTGAATGGGAACGGCTAGAATTTAAAAAAGGCTGGAACCCTGAAGAGTTCATTCGTACGGTTACCGCCTTCGCCAATGATATAAATAATTGGGGCGGTGGTTATCTCATATTTGGGATTGAAGAGGTGAATGGACAGCCTATCTTTCCTCCTAAGGGGCTAGTTCCAAATCAAATCGATGCCATTCAAAAAGAAATTTTAAGCTTAGGGTACAAAATTCGTCCCCACTATCACCCTGTCGTTGTACCTTATTGTCTTCAAGAAAAATTGATCTTGGTTATCTGGTGTCCTGGAGGGCAAACAAGACCTTATCAAACACCCGAGTCGCTTGGAAAGAATGCAAACTATGCTTATTTTATTAGGCGCAATTCCTCTACCATAAAAGCATTGACGCCAGATATTCAGAGGCTTCATGAAACGGCAAACCAAGTACCATTTGACGACCGTATTCACCATCAAGCTCAATTAAGTGATCTAGATATAAGTCTCATTAAAGATTTTCTTCGGGAAGTTAAAAGCGACCTTTTCTTAGAAGTCGATAAAATTCCTTTTACTCATCTCTGTCGTCAGATGCAAATCGCTCAAGGGCCAGAAGAATACTTAAAACCACTCAATATCGGATTGATGGTTTTCAATAGTCATCCTGAGCACTTTTTCCCAGCTGCTCAAATTGATGTTGTCGATTTTCACGATGAAGCAGGTGATAGTTTTTCGGAAAAAATTTTTAAAGGCCCCATCCAGATTCAACTTAAAGAAGTTCTGCGTTATCTACAGTCTATGCTAATCAAGGAGGAGATACGTAAACGCCCTAATCGAGCTGAAGCTGACCGTTTTTATAACTACCCTTATGTTGCCTTGGAAGAGGCTATAGCAAATGCCGTCTACCATAAAGATTACGCGCAAAGGGAGCCAATAGAAATCAGCATTCATGTGGATCGGATTGAAATTTTATCTTTCCCAGGGCCTTTGCCGCCTCTTAAGATTGAAGATTTAAACCAGGGTGCTGTAAGATCGCGAACTTATAGGAACAGGCGTATAGGAGATTTTCTTAAAGAACTGCATTTAACAGAAGGGCGTTGCACTGGCGTGCCTAAAATTCGAAAGTCGATGGAAGCAAATGGATCTCCTCCTCCTATTTTTAAAACTGATGAAGCTCGTAGTTTCTTTTTAACTATTTTGCCCATCCACCCAGAGGCCACCCGAAAAATTACTATTAATGGTGAAAAATTAGCTGAGCCCGGACACAAAACACACCAGATCGAGCCAAAAACACACCAGATCGAGCCAAAAACGCACCAGATCGAGCCAAAAACGCACCAGCTAGAAGAGACTTTCGAAACAAGAAATTTGCCTGAGCAATTAAGTAAAAAATTAATAAATATAAAAAAACATTCAAATTACGAAGATCTAAAATCGATTATATGTGAATTATGTTCTTGGAAATCACTTACAGCACAGCAAATTGCAGATTTTATCAAGAGAAAGGATAAAAAATACTTAGTTAGGAAATATCTAACCCCTCTAGTCAAAGAAGGGCTTTTAAATTATGCCTACCCTGAAAAAGGTAATTCACCTAATCAATCATACACGACTCAATAGTTTATCTAATTCGGAAATATAAAATTGTTTCTATAAATAACAAGATTTATATACTGATCATTACAGAAATTTTCGGAGAACTTTTGGAAAAATAGCTATTTTTTTCTCTACTCTATCCAGTCCTCTTTCTTCAATTCTAAAGAAATGTTACCGTTCTACCGGCCTTACCGGCCTACCCAACCCCAAAAAAATCTATTTACCTATCCAATTATAAAAAAACAAAATAAATTTATTAATTTATTTTGACTGTTTAATTTAAAAATAGTATAATTTAAAGCAAACTTAAATACGGGGTTTCGAAATGAAGTCAAATCTAATATCAGAATCTTTTACAGGTTTGCAAGATAAACTTTATGATAAACTAAATGAATTTTCTCACTCCCATAAGATTTTAGGGCGCATGTGTTCGGTTCCTGTCTCTGTATTAGATGTTACATTGGATACTGTTAAAATGCCGGTGCGTATTATTGAATGTGTAGCGATGGCTGCTATTAACTTGATCGGTGCAGCATTTTTTGATAAGTATACATTAAAAGATGCGCTGGCACATACAGATTGGGCCCTTGGAGTTACCGCCAATATTCCTGTTAAAGTTGTTATGATGCCTCTTAAGATTGCTTTTCAATTTTTTGCAATTTTAATTAATCCAGAAAAAGTTCAATCGATTAATTATTTTAAAAAAACTTTTGCATAAATCTGCAAAATGAACAAACCTCATGGCGTTTTTTTATGAGCCAGAAAAATACGCCATGTAGGTTGCGCTCTTTTTTTTATCTATTGCCAACAATATCTCACACTTTCCCACAAGATGGAGTACATTTTCCGTTCTCCTAAATCCTCATAAGCCTGCTGTAACATTTGATAGCGCGGCCACCAAATTTTAATGGTCTTGCCCTCAGTCGTTGTCACGTAGCGGCTTTTTTTGCTTAAAGAGGCCATCAGTTGCTCAAGCGTTACCCAATCAAAGCTCGTCACTTCTACTTTGCCATGGTGCTCTAACGCCCATTCTTTCGCATTTTTTTTGAGAGAATCTGAGGGACAAAACCAAAGAGAAGTTAGATAAAGCGTATAGCTTCTGCTTGTGATTTTTAGGGCGCATAAATCAATTCCAATGGTGTTGCCAGTCAAGCCGTATGTTCCCGTTTCCTCATAAAGTTCACGCGCTGCCGTCTGCATCGAGTTTTCACCCTTTTCGCGCATGCCGCCAAAGTCGGCCCAGCGTTTAGGATCTGCTTTTCTCTCGCCAAATAAGATGCAAGGCTCTCCCTCTTTGACATAAGGAGTTGGCGCCCCTTTGTAAAGAGCGAGGGGAAAGACCCCTGCGGCTGCAAAGCTGTGACTCGGAATGATGAGCAAAAAAATATAAGAAAAGTAAATCAAGAAATTATTTAACATATCAACTCCAATTTATTTTTATAATAACAAAATATAAATTATCGTGAAAACAATAAATATATTATAAATGTTATAAATCAAAATTTTCAGTAGATCGAAAGGCGCCAAGACTTAGAACTAACCTGATTGTAGTCGCTTATCAACTTCAACTTTCAACCCTTGATGCATTCTTTAATGTCTGTTAAATTATTTGTTTTTTTGATTGCTTATCGGATATGCAGCAGATGACACACCTTAGATTTTGAGAGGCACATGCAAAAAATCCTTTTATTGTTGAGCTTGGGATTAGGGCTCAGCAGCTTTGCTTTAGCCGAGGCTGGAGCTTATTGTTTTTTTGCCCAGGAAAATCAGCAAGTGATCATAAGTGAAGGCGATTGTAGCCTGCGCCACGCTCCTTGCTCCACATTCAAAGTTCCACTTAGCTTGATGGGTTACAACGAAGGACTATTGATAGACGAAACTCATCCGGAGTGGCCCTTTCGACCAGGTTACCCTGATTACCTCGATAGCTGGAGACAGCCGCACACGCCTCACCTTTGGATGAAAAATAGCTGCGTTTGGTACTCACAAGTTTTAACAGAAAAGCTGGGCATCGATAAATTCGCCGACTATGTCAAAAAATTTGACTATGGCAATCAGGATGTTTCAGGAGATAAAGGTAAGATGAATGGTTTGACACGCTCTTGGCTCTCCAGTTCTTTGGAGATTTCGCCCAAAGAGCAGGTCGCCTTTTTACAAAAACTTCTCGCTGACGAGCTACCTGTCAGCCTCAAATCCCATCAAATGACCAAAAAGATTCTCTTTGTCGAAGATTTGCCCGGCGGCTGGAAGCTGTATGGGAAATCGGGCAGCGGCTCTTTGCTCAGCCCTGATAGAACAGAAAAATTAGACCGTCAAATAGGCTGGTTCATCGGCTGGGTCCAAAAAGAGCAGCGCACGATTATTTTTGCGCATTTCATTGAAGATGACGAGAGGCAAGACACTTATGCCGGCCTAAGAGCTAAAGTCACTGCCAAAGAAAAATTGAGGCCACTCATTGAAAGGCGGGCGCCTGTTTAAGAGAGGCCCGCCCTGTTGCCAATTAGAGGATGTAAGAGCCTTTAAAGGCTCTTTTTTCTACAGTTGAGCCCACCTCGTAATCGCCATTTACATTGACAGAGGTCTGCACTTCATTAAATGTGTCTACATAATGCTGGACTTGTCGCGTTTTGGTGACAGTTTTGGTGCATAGGACCACTTCCGGCTGAAGAGTCATGGGAACTGGTCTCACAGGAGCCACTCTTGCAGAAAATCTTGGATCGATAGCAGGGCGATGTCCGGCGGGGAACTGCTCTTCTTGCATACCACGCGCCGGGCGCGCAGCTGGAAATTGCGCTGCTGGAAATCGCGCTGCTGGCTGCGGCTTCCACTTATATTCAGTTTTTGTATCCAGCTCTTTTGCTTTGTAAGTTTCTGTCTTGATTTTGCCAAATTCGCGCTTAAAGACAACTTCTTTGCCGGTCAAACGCTCATCTCCATCCGCTTCCTTCATCATCTTTACATGGTCAAACATCTCTTTTTGCGCATAAAAGAGAATTGGTGTGTATTGAGTTGCCCTATAGCTTTCGCTTTTTCGGATTCTAGATTCATCTCTTTCGGATTTTAACAAGCGGTTGCCATCGCCAACCCAAAATTTGAGATTAGAATCGGCGCCCGTCGCGACTAATTTAACTGCACCTTTATAATCTCCGGCTATCAATGCCTTGGGCAGTTCCTGGTCGAGCCACCTTTGTTTGCTAGCAGATAATTTGCTTCTTAAAGAGATGGTCGCTTCGATAGGATAGTCAGCTAAGATGTCTGTTAAATCTGTTTGGGGCGCTTTTTCTTTGGCTTGAAACTTACCACTCATGGCTTTAGCCACGCTGTTTTTATTCAAGACAAACTTTTCGTTGCCGATGGTGTAAAAATCGGCCTTGCCAAAGAGCATGGCCACTTTTTGGGTCAAAAAGTAATTATAGCTATTGAAATTGGCAATATGCTTACCGTTATCGGAAGAGACATACAATCTGCCCTTGTCTTTAATTGTATATATTAAAGAAGTCTCTTGCAAAATTGAATTGCCGATGACAGCACCCATATAATAACCGCCTATTTTTAGTTGATAATGCAAAATATTGTAACAGGCAATATTTAAGCGATTATAAAGAACACAAAAATAAGAGGGCAAATAAATTTATATGGTATATTTTTTATTTAAAATAAGAAAAAGGCATCAAAAACAGATCTCACAACACCTCATAAAAAGTAAGCATTCAGAGCCGTCGATGCCGCTCCCTTAAAAATTCTATCGGCGCTCAAAAGTGGCGAGGATTTCGAGGTGGTCGGTCCCTGGAAAGAAAAGATAGGCTTTAGCATAGCTCACTTTCCAATTTAATTCGAGCAGCTGGCAATCCCTCTTAAAGGAAGCGAAGTGGCAGCTGACATAGATCAGCTGCTTGGCAGATGCAGCGCCATTTAAGGCCTCTACAACGCTTTTTTCAAGCCCTTTGCGCGGCGGATCGACAAGGATCACCTCTGCGCCCTCAATGAAGGCAAGCGCCTCTCTAGAGTCCTTTTCATGGTGGGTCACATGAGAAGGGCAGCCATAGCGCTTTTTCCACTCCTCAAAACTGATTGCCGAAAAGGGATTGATCTCTACCAAATCCACCTGCTCCATCTGATCGGCAAAGGCAATGCCCATGATGCCAATGCCGGCATAGAGCTCGAGCAGGCGGCTTTTTAAGCGGATCTGCCCTTTTAAGTCCTGCACGAGCTTTTCAAAGACGGGCCAATTGGCTTGCACAAAGCTTGCCGGATGCAGCAAAAAATCTAGCGAGGGTGAGCCCTTTAAAGAGAGCTGGGCTGTTAGGAAAGGATCGCCTTTGACAAGATGCCAATCGGCGCCAAAGATGGCATTGGTGCGCGCGGTATTATAATTTAGCCAAATGGAGTGCCAAATTTCCCCGGGCAGCGTCTTTAGCTGTTCAGCTAAATAGCCCGCTTCTTTTAAGTTCAAGACAAAGACCAACTGCACCAAATCGCTTTTTGGCTCTACAGTCAGCTGGATGTAGCGCAAAATCCCTTGAAATGTCTTCTCGTCATAAGCGCTCAAAGCATGCTCTTGCATCCAATCTTGGATATGGCGAATGGCTGCGTTGATCTGAGGATGATGGGCTTGGCAATCGGGAATAGACATGACGCGGTGCGAGCCCTTTTCAAAGAGGCCAATCTGAATGGCCCCCTCTTGCTGGCGCACGGCCACTTTTGCTCGCGAGCGCCATTGTGTCGCTTGCAGCCCCTCTACAGACGGCAAAGCAATCCCCCTCTCCTGGAAAAACTCCCGCACTTCCAGCAAAAGAGGCGGCTCTAATAAATTTTCCACCAGCGTGCAACCCGAACAGCGCTGAAAATGGCGACAATGAAACTGCATTTAAATTTCCCCCCTGCACTCTGTCAAATCTTTATTCAACAGAGCACTTGCCTAAAGCCCCCATTAGAAAAAACAGGCGCTCCTATTTTCTTATTGGCGGCCAACCAATTTAAAATCCGTCCCTTTAAATCTCAACGCATTTTGCCAAAAAACCCCCTTTTTCAAGGTGGAATTCTTGTGCATAAGGTGTCGATAAGTTGTCGATAACCCCCAAAAGGGTGTTCACCAAAATAGGGGGTTGTCGATAAGCTTTCAGTTATGATCTTTCTATCGACAATGTATGAACAAAATAAACGCTCTAGGAAAACGTAGAGCTTTTATTTTGAGTTATCGACATTTCCACCAGCTCTTAAGAATAAGAAAAAATATATTCTTAAGTCAATTCTTCGTAGTTGGTATGGAAAAGTGCACTTGGTCAAAAAAATGGGGCTCAATAGGGGTAAAAATCCCTTTTGTGGATAGAATGTTCATGCTCTCAGGAGAGAATTTGTTCACGATTTTGTCAGCAAAATTGTTGATAGCGCCAAGTTGTCGATAACAGCTGATTTATCGACAAGTTGCCGACAAGTTACAAACAACCCATTTTGTCACTACCAAAAAGGGGTGTTATCGACATTTCCACTGCCTCTAATGAAGAAGAAAAAAGACCTATATTATGAATATATTAATTAGAAAGTGGGTGTTGAAAAGGTTGCCAATTGCTTGAGAAAAAGGTACACTCTCTTTTTTTCAACCAGGAACTTTGAATCCACTGTGCTCTGTTTAGCTGATCTTTTCTTTGACTTATCCGAATTTGCCCATAAAGAGCTCTTTCATAAAGACTTGTGTATAGATAACCCTCTCCTACCTGTCTGGCAAGCCCTCGACCAGCTGAGCGCTTATTTTAAGCAAATCCCTCTCGGTCAAATAGATATCGACATTCCCACACATGCTCATTTCGTCAATCCAGAGCTCATTTCCATCGGCAAGGGCACAGTGATTGAGCCGGGAGCCTATATCCAAGGGCCAGCCATCATCGGGGCCAATTGCCAAATTAGGCAGGGCGCGTATATCCGCGGCTCTCTCGTCGCTGGCGATGGATGCGTCATCGGCCATGACACAGAAGTGAAAAACAGCATTTTACTCAATCGAGCGGTCGCTGCCCACTTTGCTTATGTAGGCGATTCAATCTTGGGCAATCGATGTAACCTCGGTGCAGGCGTCAAATGCGCTAATTTAAAGCTCGATAAAGGGCCTATCTCATTAAAGGTGGGTGAAACCCGGGTCGAGACCCATCGCCGCAAATTAGGCCTAATTCTGGGCGATTTTGGCCAGGTCGGTTGCAATGCCGTCACCAACCCCGGCACCCTGCTCGCTCCTCACTCGATTTGCTACCCCTCTTTGAACATCGGCGGCGTCTTTTTAAAAAAAACACACCTAAAGCCGGCAGCATCTCCTTTTCGGAGCATTGAGTTTTAAGCCATTAGAGTTATCAACCATTAAAATGATCGACCATGACGGACAACCCCCTCTCTCAACTCATTCAAAAGTACCAACCCCTCATCGAAGAGGCCATTCAAACCTCTCTTTGCGATTTTGGATCCAGCGGAAAGCTCTATGAGGCATGCGCCTATGCCCTGACTACTGGCGGCAAGCGCTTCCGTCCGGCTTTAGTTTGGATCATCGCCGATGCCCTGGGCTCTAAGAATGTCAAAGATGCCGCCTTGGCTGTCGAATACTTCCATACCGCCTCCCTCATCGCCGATGACCTCCCTTGCATGGATAATGACGCCATGCGCCGCAACCGCCCCACCGTCCACAAAGCTTACGGCGAGTCGACAGCGCTCCTTTCGACCTATGCCCTCATCTCTGCCGGCTACTTAGCTTTGCATCGCGCCAGCCAAAGCCTATCCCTAGACCAGGCGCTCAAAGACCGCATCCTAGCCATCGCCATCGAAACCGTTTCTCGCAATACCGGCGTACAGGGAGCGACGGGCGGCCAGTTCCTCGACCTCGAGAGATCCCCCAATACACCGCTCGAAGAAATCCTCCGCCTCAAGACCGTCACCCTGTTTGAAATCTCTTTTGTCTTCGGCTGGCTATTTGGCGGCGGCAAATTGCAGCTTCTCCCGATTGTTCAGCAGGCCAGCTACCACTTCGGCATGGCCTTTCAAATCGTCGACGACCTGCAAGACTTGCAAGAAGACATCGCCGCCAAACGCCCCAATTACGCCGCTACCTATGGCGTGCAAAAGGCGCTTCAGGCTGTCGAGCAAGAAGTATCCGCCTTCTTAAAAGCCTTAGACGCCCTCTCTCTCAACCACTCGCCGCTTAAAGAGTTGGCCAGCAACCTCCTTTCCTCTTTGCAAGCTTGAGGTGAGGAATTGGAAATCCGTTTTTTCCGAGGCTAAGTCAAAAAAAAGGGCCACTCCTTTGCTTTCGCAGAGGAATGGCCCTTCTTCAAACAAATCGATCGTAACGCAAAAATTTAAGCTTCAGCAGTTTCTTCTTCTTGCTGTTTGTCTTTAGACGTCTTTTTGTTGTTGGCTGTGGTGTCGCGCATTCTGACTTGGACGAGTTTTTCAATCTCTTCCAAGAGAGCTGGGTTGTTTTTCAACTCCTCGCGCACAGCTTCTCTTCCTTGTCCTAAACGCTGGCCATTGTAGCTGAACCAGGCGCCTTTTTTATCGACGATGTTCATGTCGACAGACAAGTCGATGACAGCGCCCGTGCGGGAAATCCCCTCGTTGAACATGATGTCAAATTCAGAGATTTGGAACGGAGCGGCCAGCTTGTTCTTAACCACTTTGACTTTGACGCGGTTGCCAATATCGGTGTTGTCGCTTCCCTTAATGCCCCCAATGCGGCGGATATCTAAGCGGACTGAAGAGTAGAACTTCAACGCTCTTCCTCCTGTCGTCGTCTCAGGATTGCCGTAGGCCATGCCGATCTTCTCGCGGATTTGGTTGATGAAGATGGCGCAGGTGTTGCTCTTAGAGAGGGTCGCTGTCAGCTTGCGCAGAGCTTGGGACATCATCCGAGCTTGCAATCCGACAAAGGCGTCGCCAATTTCCCCTTCCAGCTCCGACTTGGGAACTAAAGCGGCCACAGAGTCGATGACGATGACGTCGACAGCATTGGATCTGGCCAGCATCTCGGCAATGTTGAGCGCCTCTTCTCCGCTGTCTGGTTGCGAAATCATCAAGTCATCGATGTTGACGCCAATCTTTCTCGCGTAGCTTGGGTCGAGAGCATGCTCGGCATCGATATAGGCTGCCAAACCGCCCATTTTTTGCGCGCTGGCGACGATATGGGTGGCTAAAGTAGATTTTCCTGACGACTCTGGGCCAAAGATCTCTACGACGCGGCCGCGCGGCACGCCGCCGATGCCCAAAGCAAAGTCAAGTGTGATCGATCCAGTTGGAATAACGGCAATTTCATTTTGGGAATGGTGCTGCCCAAGTGTCATAATGGCGCCATCGCCAAATTGCTTCTTGATGTGCGAGACTGCTGCTTCTAATGCTTTTTTCTTGTCGCCTTCAGCTGCCATGGAATTGCTCCTTCATAGGGGGGTGCATTATTAGAAAAAGATACTCACTCTACAGGGTAACCGTCTTTATAGGAGACTTTGCGGATTAAGTTGCCTTTGGGATCGAACAAAGTGGCGGTCCCTTCTCCTTTGGATACTCTAGAAACGGCTGTTCCATCTTTGAAACGCAAATATTCGCCGCGCACCAACTTTCCTTGATCGTACTCTTCAATCATCATCAAAGAACCGTCGATGTACCAAGCTGTTAAGACGCCGTGCTTATTATTGTCGGCCATCTCTTTTTGGCTTTCTAAAACGCGGTTTTCATACCACGTCTTGACAAGGCCTTGGATATTGCCCATCTGCCAGGAGATGGAGATTTTAGGGAAAAGGTCCCACGCTTGTTGTTCGCGGTCCCAAAGTTTATAGTAATAAGTCTCAGGTCCCTCTTTCAGCCCATTTTCTAGAAAGTAAGTATGGATCACCAGGCCGTCTTTATCAAAGATGCAGACTTCGCCTCGCGGTTCGCCATAGCGGTATTCTATGGTCTGAATGAGAGAGGCCTCATTGAAAATGGCTTTTCGTCCCGTTCCTTGATCCACTTGGCAAACTAGGGTTTGCAAATGGTCGTAATAGCGGCCGCTTTGCAGGCGATCTTCGCGCCAGGTTTCGACATAATTGCAAATTCCATCTGGCCAAAACCGTTTGCATTCTCCGGTTTTTAAGCCTTTGACATAATGGGTTGATTGTAAAAGTCTTCCATCTGAGTAGAATACCTCCATTATACCATGAATGAGCCCTTTTTCGTAAGGGATTTGCTTCCAAATTTTGCCATTTTTATGAAAATGGAGGGCCGAGTTGGCCAAAATGCCTTTCTCATAAAAAATGCGGGCTAAAAGGGCTCCTTGGTCGTCAAAAGCTTCGCTGACGCCATCAAAAATCCAAGAGAGCTTGGCCGCCTCGTTTAAGTCGGCGATGCCGCCGATGACGCGAGCTTTGAGCTTGGTTGCACCGTTAGCATGCCACTCTTGATAGAGCCCAAAGGCGCGTGAGTTGACCACCTCCAGCAACTCTTTGATCTGCCCATTGGGGTAGTAGCTGGTGAGCTTGGAAGAGATATCTCCCCGCTCGTTGGCCGAGTAAATGCGCAGCACCTTTTGATAGGGCTGATGCTGCTCAAAATCGACCATTTTAAAGCGCTCCAGCTTCTTTGGCGAGCTGATGGTCTCGGTCAATCCATTGCGATCGACAATATGCATGCGGACCACTTCTGTCCCATGAGTGGCGCGAGGCCCTTGGCAGCCGGCAAAGAGAAGGGATAGGATAAAGAGGATTTGAAACATCGCTTGGAAAATGTCCTTTGGGTGAGGCTACAGGAATTCTCTCTTGAGAACCTTGAGATTTAAAACAAAGTTTTCGTTAGTCTCTAGCGCCTTCTTGCGTTCGATTTTAAAGTCGGTGATCAGCAGCTGCGGCCGCCCCTCTGCTGCGGCATACGGTCCGATTGGCACCCCCTCGATGCGGGCCAGTACCTTGGCGATGTCTTGGCTATCCATCTCGACGGGATGGGCGAGGGTCTCGAGCGTCTCTTGAAAGGTCGCGTAGGTTTGAACGGAACCTTCGGTGAAGACCAAAGCATTGCTGCCAAGGGTGAGGTGGTCGAGCCGCTTGCGGATCGCCTCATCGCCTGTGAATCCGCTGTAGTTGACAATTTCATTAAGCTGTTCGATTTCCGGTTCGAGCGGCACAACTGTCTCAATCTGCTTTTCCATGTAAAAGTGATCGGCATTTTGAAAGTGCTTTTGCACAAGCTTATTGAGAGCTTGTTTCGTCTCTTTAAGCATGAGCTGCTCAAAAGCGTTTTCCACTTCCATCTCCACACTCTTCAAGGCGTCGCTCTCTTGCTTCATCTGAAGGAAGAGGAAGAAGGGGGCCAGCAAGATCAGGGCTGTCAGGTAGAGGACAAGCCTTTGCATTGGAATGGCTGTTTGGCTCATAGGAGTACCTTTAAAGTGAATAAGCTGTTTTGTCTTTTAAATAGAAGGTGGCGCGGTATTTGCCTCGGCTTGCCGTCCATTTGATCTCGGCTTTTGGGTCGACAAACGGATTGGGGCTAACTAGTGCTGCATGAAACTCGCGCGCCGGGTGGGGCGTTTCAGAAGAGATCTCCAGGTCAATTTTCACTTGATAGTGATCGCGCAATTTGCCTTTAGCCGGCCTTTTAACAAGCGTGTATTGAAAGCTTTCTAGTTTCAAAAGGGTCGTCTTTTCTAATGTGGTGGGATCGACTTGGACCACATTTGAGTGAGTGGAGAGCCAAGCGAGGGCATCAGAGACCTTGGGCACATTGGGAAAGAGGGGAAAAGCCTCGACATCTGTTTTGGCCTGCTGCAGAAAAGAGACCCGTTCGGCAATCTCAAAGGGGGTGAGCGCATCTAAGGCAAAGAGGCTCTCTTCAAAGAGTATCCCATGCTTTTTGCAATACTCTTGCTCGACAGCGGCCGCTTCTTTGCCTACAACGCTTAGCACGTTGGCATATGTATCCTTGATCGAGCGCTCCCGTTCTTTAATCTTTAACCTTTCATCGCCGTAGATGAGCAGCGTTAAAAAGACGGCCAGCAGGCAAAAGAGAGCCATGGGTCCTTTTAGGCGGCGCCAAGGGTGGGGATAGGAAAACTCTCCGGAGCGGAAATTCACCTCTGGCGATACCTCTAAACCGACAAGAGCCGACCCGATATTGAGCGCATGTTTGGCCACCTCTTCTCTTGGATAGGGCTCGATGGCCAGGGGGAGGTCGATTTCGCATTTAAAAGTGCGTTGCAGCTCGGCAATTAGCAAAGGGGAGTGCGCACCCTCTCCGACGAGTAAAATGGGCAGCGCTTGCTCTTTTCCCGCGGCCTTTAAGCAGGCATAAAACAGCCTTAAAGCCTCTTGGCAGAGGGGGTGCCAATCCCCTTGTTCTAAAAAGGGATTTAGCCCCATGTCAGATGTGGCAAAGGCTAAAGGAGCTTTTCCACTTCTGATGATGCAGAGCATTTCAACAGAGCCGACATGCAAGACCACTTGCAGCGCCTCTTTTTCAACGCTTGTCGCATGAGCGAAGTAGGCCAAGGCGATAGGAGGGGGGCTGGTGATCTCTGGCTCGAAGTGCTGCTCTTTTAAAAATTCCAAATGCGCCTGCACCGCCTCTTTTTTATAGGCAAAGAGGGCCATCTTGCTCTTTTCCCGGTCTTTGCTCAAGGTGATCGACTCAAGCAGGCTATCTTCTAGGGCAAAAGGCAGGATGGGCTCGGCTTGAAAGGGGAGCGCTTCTTTAATCTCCCGGTCTTTGGTCAAGGGGATGTCCATGGTGCGAAAGAAGAGATCTTTAGCTGGAAGACAGGAGGTAAAGACATCCTTTTTATTTTGTATTTTGGCAATTTCTTGTGAAGAATAGGTCTCGAGAGGCATTTCTTTGAGCTCTAAACGGCCGATCTTCCCTTTTTGCAAGTCAACTTGTGCAATCTTTACTGCTCCTTGCAAAACCTCGACAGCCAGAGCAGAGCTATTGCCAAAATAAGATGTTAAGTTCATGAGGCTTTTCCCTAAATCTTGTTTTCAATTAAACTGATTGCTTTAAACCACACTTGGCTATGATATCTTCCTAAAGATTAATTTTCAGGGCGGGCAATGACCCAATTTGGGTGAGTAGTAAGGGTATAAATAGCAAGTTTAGTTTTAATTATTTAAAGGGGATGATTATGAAGACAGATGATAAGCCTTCAATGCAAAATAGTGCTTTCTTTATCTATGCAACAGTCATTGTGACGATTATACTATTTACTCTATACTTTGTTTATATGATGAAGCATTAAAATAAACTTAGCAGAAAGGTGCTTTTGGAGAAAGGGCGCATTTGAAAAAACGCCCTTTAGAGGTGAAGAAGGGGGCAACGGGTCTGGCTTGCTTTTTAGAGGGGATATTGCTAATATGGTACTTTAAACCCAAGCAAGTTGGGTTTTAACTTCAACGAGCTTAAGAGCAATGAGAGCAAGCCTTTATTTAAACCAAATGATCAGCAATCTATTTGATTTATATCAGCTGATGCTGTTTTTGCGCATCTTGAGTTCGTGGTTGCCCGAATACCAGGGCAATCAATTCTTTCGCTTCATCGCCTACTGCACCGACCCCTACCTCGACATTTTTCGGCGCTTCATCCCCCCGATCGGCGGCATGCTCGACCTAAGCCCTATCGTCGCCTTATTTGCGCTTCAGTTTATAGAGCGCTTTGTTCAAATCATCATACATTCAATCTTTCGATGAACTCTTTTTTAAAGCCCATCCAGCTCGGCAAGCTTCAGCTTCCCGGCAATATCTTCTACTCCCCGCTAGCCGGCTGCTCCGACTACCCCTTTCGCCTCATCTCAAGCCGCTACCGACCTGACTTAATGTTCTGCGAAATGGTCAAGATGGACGCCCTCGTCCGCCTCGATCCCGGCTCGTTCCATATCCTCGACTACCACCCCTCCATGCGCCCTATCGGCGCTCAGCTCTGCGGCAGCAAAGTGGCCATCGCTGGCCAGGCCGCTAAAATTGTCGAAGATCTCGGCTTCGATGTCGTCGATCTCAATTGCGGCTGTCCCGTCGATAAGGTAACTAAAGATGGCAGCGGCTCAGGCCTTTTAAAAGACCCGCGCCGCATCGGCGATCTCATCTCCACGATTGTCGCAGCTGTGAGCATTCCCGTCACCGTCAAGATCCGCATCGGCTGGGATGATGAGAATCTCAATGCCGAGGAGATCACCGAAATTGCCGAGCAGGCGGGAGCTTCCCTCATCTTTGTCCACGGCCGCACGCGCCAGCAAGGCTATAAGGGAAAGGCTCATCTCGACCCCATCCGCCGCTGTAAAGAGCGCGCCAAAAAAATTCCCGTCATCGGCAATGGCGACGTCTTTTCACCAGAAGCTGCTTTGAATATGTTCGAGCAGACTGGCTGCGACGGCGTCTTAGCTTCGCGCGGCACGATGGGGCAGCCTTGGATTGCTCAAGAGATCCGCGACTACTTCCAGGGCAAGCCCGTCTTTGAAAAATCGATGGAGTTTTTGCGCCAAGCTCTCCTCGCCCATTTTGAGGCCGTCCTCGCCTACCATCCAGACCGCCGCGCCATCTTAGAGATGCGCAAAATTGGCTGCTGGTATTTTAAAAGCGAGACCAATGCCCGCGCCTTTCGCCATTGCATCAGCCGCGCTGAAAGCGTGGAAGAGATCCGCCGGCTAATCTCAGAATACGACCCCGCCCAAGACGGCCCAGATAGTCCAAATAGTTCAGCTTCTTCTCCCCGCGCCGACACGTGCGAAGAGTGCTGACTTTATGAAAGGAGGCAGCTTAGCCTCCCATTTCCAAGGGCTCAGGCCGCTTTTTCTTTTGAAAATATTTTGCGGTATAAAGCAGATGCTTTTGTTTTAGCGGCATTCAAGGCTCCGCCTAGCACGGCTCCTCCAAAGCTGCTCGCCAACACGATTTGGTAGGTAGATAAAGGGGGAAGCAAAGGAGCATTTGAAACCTCTTCTGAAACCTCTTCAGGCCCTTCTAAGGCAGTTCTTGCCAATAAATTTTCTTTTACAACGTAGGCCGTAGATCCAAGGGCTCCTAGACCGAGGCCGAGAATGATCCATTTTTTATCCCCTTTATTGACATCGGCCATCACGCGGCTTGAGAGCTCTGCAAGACCTGAGTTGGCAAAGCATGTCTGCGCCGTTTTAAATAGAAGGGCGGCTGGAATAGACACGATAGAACCGACAAAGCTTCCAAGTGTCACGCTAAGGGCGATATTCTGCCGGTCGACTTGCCAGTCGTCGACCAGCTGAGATATGCTATAGAGAGCGACAGCTGTAGCTGTGGTGATTCCAAAGAAGGCTGCCTCTTTACGGCAATCATCGTAGAGTGATTTTAAAGGAAGAATTTGGGGTGTTTTTTCAGAAGTTTTTATTTCTGAATGGCTTGTAGCAGCTGTTACGGGATCCATTCTTGACCTCACATAAAAAATTTTAGGGGCATCTTTTATTTTTAAACGGCTTGGTAAAACTTTAAAAAGAATCTACGTTTTAGTGAATTTCTTGTCCAAAAGAAGAAAAAAACGCGCTGAAAAATGGGGGCAAAACTAGTACCCAACCAACTTAGTTTTGATGAGTGTAAAACTGCGCCAAAGCCTCGTGATTGAACTTGTGCAAGCCCCTTTATATTTTTAATACTAAGGAGCTTGCACAAGTCCAATCACGAGAGCTTTCGCATCAGTTTTACACCTCAAAATTAAATTGGTTGGGTACTAGGGAAAAAGCCGTTTGGCACCTCGCTATATGTTTGATAGAGCACTCTAGACCTTCTCTTTAATGCATGTAACAGATATATGGGTCAAAGAGCCTCCCAAGCCATGGGAGCTGTTTTCTCCCTTAAAAGGAATCTGTTCATGACAAAAGTTCTCATTACAGGAGCCAATGGATTTGTTGGCAAAAGGCTGATCCTTTCCCTCTTAGATCAAGGCTATCAAATCTATGCTCTATGCCGGATTAAAGGGGCAAAAGTGTTTGCTGAAGATAAGCCGAATCTTCACTACATCTGGGGCGATTTAAAGAACCCAGAGACTTTGCAAGGGATTCCAGAAGATATTGAGGCCGCTTATTACCTTGTTCACTCGATGTCTGAAATCGGCGGCAATCTGGCCGATAGCGAAAGTGAAGTCGTCGAGCAATTTCTTAAAGGTGTGAAAAACACGCAGATTAAGCAGATCATCTATTTAGGGGCCATTATCAATGACGAAGAAAAGTTATCTCACCATCTGCAATCGCGCCTATTAGTCGAGCACGCTTTCAAAAGGAGCGGGATTCCGACCACCGTCTTGCGCGCCAGCATCATCATCGGAGCAGGCAGCGCCTCTTTTGAGATCATTCGGGATTTATGCGAAAAACTGCCCGTCATGGTCGCTCCCCGGTGGGTCGAGACAAAATGCCAGCCGATCGCCATTCCTGATGTCCTCTTCTACCTTTCTAGCGTCCTCTTCAATCGGGAGTGTTTCAATCAGACATTTGACATTGGCGGGCCGGAAATATTCACCTTTAAAGAGCTGATGCTGAAATACGCCGCCTTTAGGAATTTGAAACGGTGGATCATCAAAATGCCGTTTTTGAGCGCCCGGGTCTCTAGCTACTGGCTGGTATTCATCACCACAGTGCGCTTCTCGATCTGCTCTTATTTAGTACAAAGCATGAAAAGCAGCACAGTCGTTCAGCTGAATGGCATCCAAAAAATCATTCCCCACGAGTGCTTGACCTATCAGCAGGCGCTCGAGTTGGCTTTTCAAAAGATTTCACAAAATGAAGTGGTGTCGAGTTGGATGGACTCTTGGGAAATCGATGGCAACAACCCCAACATTGAAGATTATGTCCAAGTGCCCAGAGAAGGTTGTCTCAAAGATAAGAGGAGAGTGCTCATCCAAGGTTCTAAAGAGGCTGTCATCGACCGCATTTGGAGGATCGGAGGCGCTACTGGTTATTATGCTTTGAATTGGGCCTGGCACCTCCGCGGCTTCCTCGATCGCATCATTGGGGGAGTTGGCTTGAATCGGGGCAGGCGCCACCCTTCCGAGATTTTGGCGGGGGACCCGATCGATTTTTGGCGGGTCATCCGCGCCGACAAGACCACAGGCAACCTGATCCTTTTTGCAGGGATGAAGCTGCCGGGAGAAGCTTGGCTTGAGTTCAAGCTGGAAGAAAAAGGGGAGGAGAGTTACCTGGTCCAGACGGCGACATTTCGCCCCAAAGGCGTTTTAGGGCGCCTCTATTGGTACTCCTTATTGCCTTTTCATTTCTTTATCTTTCGAAAGATGGCCCAGGCGCTAGCTGGAGAAAAGCCTTTCTCATCATGAGGAGGCCTTTAAGCGCTAGGTGTTATCTATAAAAACATGAGTGATCTGGCTGCCATTTAGCGGACATCTGCCTTTAACGGAATCCCTTTTATCTCCATAGCCTTGAACGCTTCTTCATAGGATTCTTTATCAAATGTTATCTCAGGGATCTCGGACATAATCAATTTTTTATAATTTAAGCTTCCATTTCTAATATCGGCGATGCCAACATGTGGACTTTCAAGATCACCACCCCTTACATCATCTAGAAAAAGAGCTATTTCTATGTTTTCCATAGTGAAGGGATATTTTTCTAGATAGGGCTTCACTGCTTCATCTTCATTGACGGCTGCAAGAAATTCCTGAGCAGCTAGTGCCTGATCTTGCTACCATTTGGAGGACATTTAAAACACAGAGAAATATAATCAGTGTTTTACATGAGGGATTAAATGGCAAAGCAACAGAAGCAATATGAC
>JARBTN010000012.1 GCA_029240195.1 Chlamydiales bacterium | reverse complement strand
AAATTATTAGCCAATGAGTCAGGTCTACACGATCAACCCCCTTTTTTCCCCGAGCACAGTCTCTTTTCAATTCCCACTCCCTCGGTCAAAGGCGCGCCAAAAAATCCAACTGCGACCTCTTCTCTTGGAAAAGAGCTCTAAAATAGTCTCGCTCTTCGATATCCTTGCAAAGGAAAATTCGGTTGGCGGTTCTCTCTCTCAGAGAATTGCTCTATCTCCCAGAAGTTCGATTGGCGGCGGTTTAGATGCCATCTATCCAGGGCAACGGCCCTCTCAAGATTTCAGCGACCTCTTTGCTTCACAAGAAGGAGAGGCCCTCCTTCAATCCTTTGGCGCTTTTTGCCAAGAGAAAGAAAATAGCGTCTTTGCCGGTAGCAATCTCGTCATTTTGCCCGATCACTACCCAGGAAAATGCCCTGTCAATGCTGTCAGATTGAGCACTTTTAAGAATATGCAGCTTTTGTATCAAGCCATTAGCGATGAGACGAGCATTTTTAAAATCAGCGGCGCTACAGCAGAGTCTAGTCCTCATTTTCGAGAGAAGATACTCGGAGGCTTCATGCGCTTATTGCTTTCATCTGTGGGGCGGTCGCTGCTCGATGCTCTGCTCAAAGCGACTGATTTCATTTTAATTGAAGAGAATTCGAGCCCCGATTCCGCCACCTGTTTTAAAAAAATCGAGCGCTTTGGAAAATGGATTGATTATTTGCAAATAGGAACAGGAGCCTGCCAAAGAGATTTTTTTGCCCTTTTCTCCTTGGATGGAAAAGGGGGGCAGGTGATGCCAGCTCAAAACTACCCTTTTGATGCGGTTTTATTCCATGAACTGGTCCATTGCCTCCACTCGCATCAACAAGCCCTTGAGGGTAACGTGCTCTCACAAAATAGCAGTGTTTTCTTTTTTAAAGACTTAGAAGAGCAGCGCACGATCACAGGCCACCTCTATCTACGCCCTTTTTCTGAGGCGTTGCAAGATCGGCCTATCAATTCCCATTGCTTTTGTCCCTACCCGCAGGAATACAATCCGCTCAATGAGAATGCGTACTTGGCCTCTCATGGTCATCCGCTGAGATTACAGCATGAAACTTATTTCGATATCTGGCTGCCTGTGTCTAAGTTTGGCTCGGCAACAGCTGTCGCTCAAATGCTGCAAAGGCACCCGAACTCTTTTGAAATAGAGCAAGATGCTTGGTTCTTATTAGATTATACCTTGCAAGGCCTTAACCATCTTCCCTGGCAGATCACTGAAGAAAAGCTAGAGGTGCTTGTGCAAGCCATTCCGTTTCCAAAGGAGCGCTTTGCTTCGTTTTGGAACATGTTGGCCGCTCACCCTTGCCAATCTTTGCATGTTCCTGCAGAAATTTTACAAAAAACGTGTCTGCTCGCTCAATCTTTGGCCAAAAAGCCCCTTTTTAGTCAGTGGCTCATCCAATCGACTTTCCTTGAGGTTGACCCTCTTCAGTATGCTCTGGACCAGCGCAATTGGGGGCTTGCCCTTTTCTTCATCGAAAATATGCCTATTTTCTCTTTGAGCGCTGGAAGGCAGGGCGATTTACTAGATCGCGCCCTTTTAAATGCCAGGGATTTGCTGAAATCGGCAACATTGCCCTTAAGCTTTGAGCAAAGTCAGCGTATTTTAGAGAGCGGTCAGGTGATCATTCGCCTGTCAGATCTAATCCATAGAATGGGCAGTCAAGTAAGTCCTTCGCCCGCAGAAATTTTTTCAAGGCTATATTCCCAAGCTGTGGGCTGGCTTTTTGACTTGCGCGCCCTTTTTCCTGCGGGACAGCAGGAGGCATTGGCATTTTACGGAGAGAGGGTTGCTTTTTACTTCATCTCAGTTCCCAATCCTTTTCCTTCGCACATGAATCTATAAATTAAAGTCCATCGGCATGCGCCCCTCTGTAGGCGCATCCATGTTCTTTCATGTTCTTTTAAGGGCCTCTTTAGAGGCCCTTTCAAAGTCACAGCTAGCCTAAGCTTAGTTTCCTGAAAAGGCTTTCAGGCAAGCTTTGCAAGGGTCTGATTGGGCATCGTCCAAAGTCGTCTTTGTGATATTTTTCTCTATCTTAAAGGAGGTAGCGCGCCTTCTTGTGCAGCCCATTGAGAAGAAGCTGGAACTGGTTGCCAGCAAAGAGAATTTAGAGCTGAAGGAAGAGCCTTTTCTATGGGCTTTAAGAAATCCTCTCGTTGTATGCATCTTCTTTAGCACCTTATTTTGATCGGGCTGGCAGACTGGCCAGGTGGCGCATTGAAACATAGTGCTCTAGCTCAAGGCCTCTTAGGCCTCGAGCCGGCAAAAAAAATTCAAACGAGCGTCCCCAATAGAGTCTGGCGGCTGAAGCTATGGATTTTAACTTTTTGCAGCGTGCCAATGAGCTCGGAAGGCGCTTCAAAGAGCACTTTTCTCCAGCAACGCGATCGCCCTTTGAGCAGAGCTCCCTCTTTGGTCGAGTTTTCGACCAGCACTTCCATCTCGCTGCCAAGGAGCCCTTGCAGCTGTTCGGAGACGATCTCTTCTTGCACGTCTAGCAGGCGGTGCAGCCTCGCTTGCTTAATCTCTTCTGTAATATCATCTTTCCAACGCATGGCCGGCGTGCCCTGTCGCGGGCTATAGGCAAAGAGAAAGGCGGCGGCATACTTAATGGTTTTCAGCGCCTCGACGGTCTTTTCAAAATCCTCCTCGGTCTCAGTCGGGAAGCCGCAGATGATGTCGGTGCCAAGAGCGACGCCGGGCACTAGCTCTCTTAGCTCGGCCACTTTCTCTTGATAAGAATCTAAGGTATAGAGGCGGTGCATTTTGCGCAAGATGCGGTCCGAACCATGCTGGATTGGAAAGTGCACAAATTCGCAGGCGCTCTTTAAGTCGCGGATGGCCTCCATCAGTCCCCGAGTGATGTCGTAAGGGTGGCTGGTCATGAAGCGCACGCGCTCGATTCCAGAAATTCGATCGATAGCGTAGAGCAAATCGGGAAATTTGATGTTCCAGTCGGGCTGGTCGTTGCCATAGGAGTTGACATTTTGCCCGAGCAGAGTGATCTCTTTATAGCCCTGATCTGCCAAGTGGCGGCACTCGTCTAGAATCGAATCGATGGGACGGCTCACTTCGGGGCCGCGCGTGTAGGGGACAACGCAGTATGTGCAATATTTATTGCAGCCGCGGATGATCGAGACATAGGCTTTGATGGGGTCGTCTCTTTTGGCCGCTAAGTAGTTGAGCTCATAAGAGAAGCGCTCGTCGGTCTTATGCTGCTGCTTGCCCGATAAGAGGAGCTGGTCGAGCATGTGGTTGAGGTCGTGGATGTTGTTGGTGCCGAGGACAAAATCGATGTGGGGCAGTTTGCGGAATAAAGAGTCTTTCTTGGCATTAGCCATGCAGCCGGTGACGCCGATGATCTGGTTTTTTTCGCGGACGCGGCCGAGCTTGCCGAGCTTACCCATCACCTTTCTTTCGGCTAAATCGCGAATGGAGCAGGTATTGAAGATGAGCAAATCAGCTGCCGACTCTTCTTCCACTTTGGCTAATCCTCGCTCGCTCAGCTGACCGCTCATCACTTCTGCGTCGAGTTCGTTCATCTGGCAGCCGTAGGTGCGGATATGAAATGTTTTTGGCTGTTGCCTCATAAGGGTCCTTAAAATATGTTAAAGGGGAGGAAAATGGGGCTTTGAGTCTCTAAAGAGGGGCTATGTGCTTTATAGGGCTAGTTCCACCATCTAAGAGCATGCCACCGGGGGGTTAAACCCAATCGGGGTTTGGCTTTTGCGCTCGTCTTAAACTTAAAATATTTAGCCCTCAACCAACGGGGTGGCCAGGGAATGGTCAGGCAATTTGGGTCTGCAGCCCGTTTCTTTCATCGAAAGATAAAATGAGAGCCCACTAAAAAAAGCCCTCTTTGCACTGCCCTATCCCGCACATCTTTAAAATGATGCGCCCTTACAAGAGGCGGAGGTTCAGATCTTTGATCTATTCAACTCAGTTCGTCACTGTCATTTTATTTCTTAGCCGCGGCATAGATCATTGCGTTGCAAGAGAATTTCTGTTAGAATAGGCGAGTTAAATTATAGGAATAGAGGGATCTTTTTTTCAATAGATTATCAGCTTCCTCGATTCTTTTTAGAGCGTTTTCTTCTCTAGAATGGGAGTTTTGTGCGAAAATGGTTGGCAAAAATAACCTTTTTAAAGTATCCTCTTCCTTTTAAGGCGGAAAAGCTGATTGAGAGATTGTATTTACAAGTTTTAGGTTTTACTAATGGCAAAGCAAAAAGAAGTCAATCCTAGCAACTCTACTTTTTTTCAACGAAAAGAAGATGTCAAGCATGCTTGGTTTATCCTTGATGCTAAAGGCAAAACCCTTGGACGTTTTGCTGTAGAAGTGGCTAAAGTATTAAGAGGCCGTCATAAGCCTTCTTACACTCCCCACATCGATTGCGGGGATGGCGTGATCATTATCAACGCCGATCAAATTAAAGTCACTGGAGCTAAAAAAGCTCAGAAAATTTACCGTTATTACACAGGGCACCCTGGCGGTTTAAGAGAAATTCCTTACGAAGTGATGCAAGCTAGAAAGCCTCAGTACGTCCTCGAGCATGCTGTCAAGGGAATGCTTCCCCACAACAGGTTGCGCAAAAAGTACCTGACTCGTTTGAGAATCTTTTCCGGCGAAGAGCATTCTTTGGCGGCACAACAGCCAGTTATGGTCAATGTCTAGAGCTCAATATTAAGGGATAGGTTACTATGGAACAATTCGTCGCTACAGGCCGCCGCAAAACAGCAGTTGCCTCTGTTTATCTTCGACGTGGCAGTGGAAAAGTACAAGTCAACGGCCGCACGTTTGAAGATTATTTTCCGCTGGAAATTCAGCGCAACACCATCTTATCGCCTCTCGATACAGTCTCTAATAAAGGCTCATTCGATCTGTTTGTCCGCGTACGCGGCGGCGGTTTAGAAGGTCAAGCGATTGCTGTTAGACTCGGACTCTCTCGCGCTCTCGTCAAAGAGAACGGCGATTGCCAGCCTGATCTGAAAGCTAAAGGATTTCTCACTCGCGACAGCCGCAAGAAAGAACGTAAGAAATACGGTCTGAAAGGCGCTCGCAAAAGATTCCAGTTCTCTAAGCGTTAATCTGGAAAAAAAAGCCTTTTCCTTTCCTGGACATCGATTCAGATTTGGGAAAGGCTTTTTTAATTTAAAGAGAGATCCTCTGGAATCATGGAGAGAGCCGCATACTTTCCTCCCATCTCTCGAAGAAGCGTCTGCCACATTTTCTCTAAAGAGATATCAAAGATATAACGGGGTTCCGCTGGGTGTAAAAACCAGTGTCCGTCTAAAAATTCCCTCTCCAGCTGACCCGCTCCCCATCCCGCATAACCAAAGCAAAGGGCCATTTTGACCTCTTCAGGCTCTGTCATCACTTTCTGTAAGAATTGTAAATCCCCTCCAAGATAGAGGCCATTGGCTATTGCAAGAGTCTGCTGCTCGTTTTTTTCTGATGTATGCAAGAGCATCATCTGATTGGGCTGTACAGGCCCCCCTGCGCGGATATCTAATCGGGGATGGCTCTCTTCTAGGTTGAAGAGCTCATCGGGCAGCTCCAATTGCAGGGGCTTATTGACTAATAGGCCAAACGACCCTTGCGCATTGTGCTCGCAGATGAGGACGACGCTGCGAAAGAAAATGCCGCTTTCAATCTCAGGGGAGGCGATTAGAAATGTTCCTTTTTGAATTTGCGAGTAAGGAAATTTCTCCATCGCTTGCATCTCCTACACTAAAACGAAGTTGGATATTGGATAGAGGCTTTTAAAAATGGCCGCTCTTTAGGCTGCGCCTCTCAAACTTTTAGCTGCGCGGCTCAAGTTTTCAGCATAATCGATTCCCTTCTTTTGAGCAACCAAAGCCTTGCACACCAAAAGTTTTAAGCGGCTGGCAGCGCAGGGTTTCTTTTCAAACGTCAATTTTCAAACGCTTTTCCTATCGATTTCTCTGCTTTCGCAAAACGAAGGGGTGGCTTAGGCGATCAACTGAGCCAAGAGAGGAGGCTAGAGGCCGTTTTTTTTATTGCTTTAGGTTTATTAGCCATGTTCTGTAAAAAAAAGAGCAGTTTTTTTCTGGGCAGGCGGTTCTCTTCATAGATCTTGACCAAGTCGATGAGGGCCAGCTTGCGGATAGGGAGAGGGAGGCTCTTATCTAAAGCCATCTGAGAGACGACCTCTATCAATTTGAGGGAGTAGAGATGTGCAGGAAGGGGCGCTTCTTTGTTGCAGGGGCCCTTTTCCAGCAAAAATTGGCAGTGGAATGGCAAAAAGGCCTCTCTATTTTGGGAAATGGAGGTGATGAACTGCCGAATGTCCTCTTCTTGTTGAATGAGTTGTTCGTAGCGCATGCTAAATACCTTTTGAATGGACTGTTCAAAGGTAAGCTGACTTTTTGTATAGCGGCCGACGAAGGTGAGAAGCGAGTAGAGGGCTTGAGCGCTTTTTTTTATTGCAAAAGGCTTTTCTCCTTTCTTTAAGTCCTTGAGCCCTTCCGATGGTTGCACTTTTTGCAGGGCCTGGCTCAGGTGGTTCAAAGAGCGCTCTCTTTTGGCGGCAAGGTCTGGATTGAAAGTGAAAGAGAAGATCAAAGGCCAAAATTGGGATTCGGCTTCCCTTTGCCAGGCTTCTACAGAAAGGGGAAGATTTTGCCAGAGGGTGCTGTCGAGCAGTTCAATGCCTTTTTGATCCAACACTTTTCCTGATTGAGAAGAGAGCAGCTTTAAAAGAAGGGCATTTAACCTTCTGCCCTGATAGGCATTTTGCATCGTATGCAGCTGAAGAGAAATTTCCAGCGCTTGACAGCGCGTGATGAGGTGGGGGCTGTCGGCGGCAATGGCTTGAAAGGTGGCGCGCACGCTCGGACGAGCGGAAAATTGCTGTAAAATGGACCAAGACTTCTCTTTTAAATTGCAGCAGGAGGGATGAAAGTCTTCTCTAGATGCCAGCTTCGAGAGGATGTTTTCGGCATATTCGGCATGTCGGCAGTCTCCCATCAATTTGCCGAGGCCAAGGAGGGCCCTTTCCGAGGCGCTGGGATCGAGGCGGTGGCTCTTTAAAATTTTTTTTAAGGCGAGGCGGCAGATGCGCCATTGAAAATTTTCTTCGGCGAAGAAAAAATCGATGACCTCTCTTTGCTGAAAGAAAGGGTGATGGGCATGATCCGAGAGAAAGGTATGGGGCGCCGGATGAGACGCGGCAATTTTGAGCACATTGGGTTTTAGTCCAATCTGTTTCATATTCAGCTGAATGCGAAAGGAAAGGGAAAAAAACTGATCACTTTTGCCAATGGGATCTTTTTCTGGCTGGGTCGATCGTTGCAGGTAGGGGAGGGCGAAGAGATACCTCTCTTGGCAGATTTTTTCCAGGGCCAGGCGGTTGCCGATGCCGAGCTTTTCTGGCACGACGATGCAGTCATCGGCGACCAGGCCCCTGAGATGGAGTTTTTTTAACTGCAGCAAGATTTTTTCAGTTGTGATTTGTCGATAAAAACTTTCATATGTTGTGGTTAATTCATTTTCTGACTGAGTTCTAATTTTTATAAGAGGGCTCATTTAAATATCCAATTCAAATTTTATGCACTAACTTACAATAGGTAGGCTTTTACTTCAAACCCAAGTTTTGCCGCCAATTCTCATTTTAAAATTAAAACTTTATAGCCGTGCTTGGCCCTTAAAATTTTACTTTCAAAGGAAGGGCCAGGGCTTATCTGATAGCTTACAAGTTATCAATAAGAAGGGGAAGGGCGCTTGTTAAAGTCAAAACAAACGATAAGGAAAAGGCAAAAGGCATTCAACCTCAATTCATTGCGCAGGTTGGATGCCTTTTGAAAATATGCTGAAGGGGATTCTCAAGGGGCCCACGGGGAGGAAGGTTGGAGGAGGGGCAAGGCCTCTCCTCCCATGCCTTAAGGTTCGGGATTTCTCTCCAGCTCTAAAAATTGTTGATTGTAGAGCTTCAAGGTGCTCGAGAGGCCGTCGACGCGGCGCAGCAGGTCAGCTAGCAGCTTTTCGATCGACTGCCGATTGCTCTTTGGATCTTGGGAGAGGGCCTCCACTTGTCTTTGGGAGCTGTCTAGCAAGATGGAGAGGCGGCTGATGGAGGTGGAGATTTCATCGATTTCCTGTTCGAAGCGCTGTTTGAAGAGCTTGGGGTTATTGACGTCGAGGATTTGGTTTAAGCGGTGGGTGCGCTGCTTTTGCCAGCTGCGGTTCATGTGGAAGAGGAGGCCGTAGTGGGTCACATCGTCCATCAGGGTGCTGACTTTATTGAAGATATCGACCGTGCGCAAGTAGACATCCTCACCGACGAGCAGCTGGCCGAGGGTGCCTTTGCCCTCGCTCATCGAAGTGACCATGGCATTGATGGCGCTGGCAGCCTGCTGCCCTTCTTTGGAGAGGGTGCTGAAGTCTGCGGCCGCGGTAGATAGAGAGCTCATCCCTTCTTTGAGATTGGGCCAGGCTTTGGAGACGTCTTGGCTCAAGGATTGGAAATTGGACAAAGTCTCTTTGATGGCTTGGGGGTTGTCACAGGCCTTAGCGATGCTGGCGATGCTGTCGGCTGTTTGGTTTAAATGGGCGATGAACTGCCCCTTTCGAGCTTCCTCTAAGCTGCAGCTGATCTCCTCCGATACGTTTGAAAGATTGGTGACAGCTTTGGAGAGCTTAGTTGTGAAATTTTCTTTCTCCAGCTCGCTCATGAGCGTTAAACTCCCTTTGAGCAGATCGCGGGTGAATTGCAAGACTAAGGACAGATCATTTTGGTTGGCGTCGATGATGCCGATCACTTCATCTAAAGTGCGCTCTGCCTTATGGGTGATGCCCGAGATATTTTCCATCGCCTCTTCCATCGACTGGGCGGATTTAGCGTAGATGATTTCTTGATTGACGCGGCGCGCTGGAGTGAGGCTTTTGCGCGGCGTGATCGTGATCTGCCGCTCACCGAGAAGCCCTGAGGTTTGGATGGCAATTTCGTCTGAGCTATAGACATTGACGCTGGAGTCCACTTTGAGGCCAAGCTGGTAGATGTAGATGTGGCCTTGGTAGATATCGCGGTCCTCTAATTCGTCGCCCACCTCTTTGATGGAGATCACCTCACCGACCGGTCTGCCGGCAAATGACACGCGCGTTCCAATATTCACCTTGTCGATGTTGGTGAAGCGCACAGAGAGGATCTGCCCGCCGTCGCCCACTCTTGGGTGGATGAAGAGCAGCACCCATAATGTGATGCCGGCGGCAGCGAGAGCGAAGAGTCCGATGGCTAAATTTTTGGATTGTTCTCCCATGGGAGCGCTCCTAAGCGTAAGGTTTAATGATCGAATTTTCGTAAAAGCCGCGCACAAGAGGGTCGTCGATTTGGAAGAACTCTTTTTTAGGTGCGATATGGGCTATTTTACCTTGATCGTGCAAGGCCAGTTTGTCACCAATGTAGAGGGCTGAGTGGATATCGTGGGTGACTAAGATAATCGTCGATTGCAGCTTTTCTTTTGTCGTCAAGATCAACTCGTTGATATGCTGAGCGGTGATGGGATCGAGCCCCGTCGTCGGCTCATCAAAGAGCATGACCTTGGGACGGTAGATGATGAGCCGGGCTAGGGCGGCCCGCCTTTTTTGCCCGCCTGAGAGATCGCTTGGCATCTTATGCTCAAAGCCGGCGAGACCCACCATGGCCAAAGCTTCGGCGACGCGGTCTTTAATCTCGCTCTCCGGCAGCTTTTTCTGCGCGACGGGGTCTTCGTGGTGGGAGAGGAAGAAGGCGGTGTTTTCGCCTATCGTCATCGAATCAAAGAGGGCGGATGCTTGAAAGACCATGCCCACTTCCTTGAGCGCAGGGGTCAGGTAGGGCTTTTTTAAGTCGGTGATGCGCACGTGGTTGATCTCAATCCAACCTGAATCGGGCTTTTCGATGCCGATGATTTGTTTGAGCAATACGCTTTTGCCGACTCCCGAGCGCCCTAAGATGACGACAGCTTCATTTGGAGCGACAGACAAATCGAGCCCTTTGAGCACCTCAAAAGAGCCGTAGGTCTTCTTGAGCTGGTGAACGACAATCATCAGGAAAACCATGTTTTAATTAAATTTTGCACATACCAATAAAAATTATTCAGGCCGATGGTGACAAAGAAGTTGCCAATTAAAATGGTGGAGTAGCAGATGACCACGCTTTGGGTGGTGGCGCGGCCGACGCCTTGGGCGCCACCTTTTGTCTTTGTTCCTCTATAGCAGGAGATGGAGACGATGACGAATCCGAAAAAAAACGCTTTAACAAAGCCGCTGATGAAGTCGAAGTTGCAAAGGTGGACGGGGAGCGGATCGATGAAAGACTGGGGCTGCATGCCGTAGAGGTAGACAGAGAGGATAAACCCACCGCCGATGCCCATGGCGGCGCTGAAGACAGTGAGCAGAGGAAGCATGAAGCAGCCGGCAATGAAGCGGGGCACCACCAGGTGCTGCAGGGGATCGACGGCCATGCTGCAGAGGGCATCGATCTGTTCGGTGACGCGCATGGTGCCGAGCTCCGCGCACATGGCCGCGCCGACTCGGCCGGTGACCATAAAGGCTGTCAAGACGGGGCCGAGCTCGACGATCATCGATTTGGCGACCATGATCCCGGTCGCTCCGGCTAGTCCCTTGTCAGAGAGTTGAAAAAAGGACTGGGCTGCTAGCACGGTGCCGGTGCAAAAGCCGGTGATGGCGACAACGGGCAAAGAGAGTACGCCAATCTCGTAGAGCTGATCGCGGATCAGCTTCCATGAAGGGGGTCTAAAGCAGGCGATGCAGATCACCTCCCAGATCATGGCAAAAAAAGCGCCGACCTCAATCAGGTAAGAAAATATGGCATTTTGTAAATGGGTCAAAATCATGCTGCCTTTCAACTGTAAAGGGAAATACTAGCGCACATCCCCTTTTATTTAATAACGCTTTTGCCACTGAATCCTTAATCTAGACTCCTGCCTATCCTCTGCTATTTCAGCTTGTAGTTTAATGTGCTTTTTTAATTCAAGCTCTATTGAAAAAGCGTTCAATTCCGAATTGAATACCTTGTTGATGGAGATGAAGACATCGTTGAAGAGGTACTTACCGGCCTGTAAAGAGAGGGTATTGCGCGGATCGGTCGGGTTGGCAGAAATTTCAAAGCGGTCAAGGTTAAGCCCTTTTCGCAAGCGGCGCAATAGCTCGATGTCGTAGCCTCCGTTGATTTGCAGGGCCGCGTTGGCGATGTTCCACGCTTCGGCCGGGGAAATTTGGCCGGCGCTCTTATTAAAGAGCACCCAGGAGAGGATGTCTTTTTCGGGCATGCTCGGGCGCGATTGGAGCAAGATGATGGGGTTATTGATCGGCCCCCGAATTTCAGCCATGATGTAGATGGTGTTGAGCTGCAACGAGGCGATGACATTGAGCGGGCTCTCTTTTAGCGTGTCGCTGAAGATGATCGATCCCTCTTCAATTTTAAAGGGGCGCCCGCCGATGGCAAATTCGCCGCGGCGGATGTTGAAAGAGCCGGCGTATTTGATGTCGCTATCCATGCCGGTCAGATGCAGGCGCCCTTGCCACTCAGAGGAGAGCCCTCTTCCTTCTAAAAAAGCGTTGTGCACCACATTTAGCTTCAGGTCATATTCGACTGGGAAGGAGGAGGCGAACGGCGCTTTGCGCTTATTTTTTTTCTTCTCCGGCATGAGGTAGAGCACCTCCACCATCTCAAAATTAGGTGGGGGAGGGGGGATTAAGATGTCGGCACGGATGAGGTTCAGCTCTCCGGACAGCTTGGCGCTTCTCAAAGAGCCGACCAGGGAAAGCTGGCCATTGCTCGAAGCGGTCATGTCGGGCAAGTCTAAGATCGTCACTTTAGACAGCTGAAAATCCATGTGGTAGGGCAAGAACTTTTTCAAGGAGAGGATGCCGCTGCCGCTGACCTTGCCCTCTTTGCCTGAAAACCCTTCGCCAACCAAGGAGAGGGTCCGCCCTCCTGTGGCCAAAAGCTTGGCTGTAATTTTATCGATGCAAAGTCCAGAGCTCAAGCTTTCAAAATAGGCATCAGAGAGAGAAGCTTGGCCATGGCAGATAGGATCTTTGAGGCTGCCATTTAAGGTGAATGCCCCGTCGAGGTGCGCCTTGGCTTCTTTGGCATCGGGCAAAAACCATTCTAGATAGGGAGCGATGCTTCCCTTGCATGAAAAAGCGCTTTCCATCTTGGTGTCTAGGCTTAAACGATAGGGAAGGCTCAAATGGGGCCAGTAGCCGGCAAAAGCCTCATCTTTGATGAGGTGCAAAGCGCCGCTCCATTTGCCTTGGCTATCTTTCGAGGAGAGGCTGCTGGAAAAAGAGAGGTTTTCCTCTTGCAGCTTGCCTTCTATGTGGAAGTTGACAGGGGGAAAGGAGGAGGGCCCGCGCTTTTTTAAGAGCGATAAGAGCACATTCTCAATGTCGGCTTGGCAAAACCCGCTCATCTCCCCTTGCACACCGGTCAATTTCAAGTGGGCGCTCAAATGGCCATCCAAGGGAATGGGCAAGGCTAGCAAAGAGAAGGGGTGGATGGGAAAGTGGCGCGCTTGCAATTCGGCGGAGAAGAGCTGTTCTGTGATGCCCAAATCTAAAGAAGCCTCTCCATAATGGGATCTAAAGCGGATGGCATCACATGTTAAGTGAGAAGGAGAGGCTGAGAGGTGGAAAGGGGAGCTTTCGATGCGCTCATCTTTGACGCTGAGATAGCCTTTTTGCAAAAAGAGGTGGACTAAATCGGGGGACAGGGCAACGGAGCCCTCCAAGCCGAGTTCAAAGATTTCTTTTAAGCAGGTGGCATGCCCTTGAAAGGTGTAGGAGTCGGTGCCGCTTGTGGCCAAAGAGCCCTCGACTTCGTCAAAGAGCAGATGGCCGAAGGTGCAGCGTTCGGCTTGAATAGAGCCTTGCATTTGCCCCTTTTGATAGCTGGCTGTGACATGGGCCTCTTCAATATGAGAGATTCCAAAGGAAAGGGGCGATATTTGAACTTGCGCGATGAGGGCGGGAGGCTCTTTTGGGGGAAAAGTGGCTGAGAGGGAGCCTGTCGCCGATCCCTCCACATTGAGCGCAGCAAAGGAGTTCAGAAGCGCTAAGTCGCCGACGAAATCCACTTGTGTCTTCACCCCATCGGGAGTGGAGGAGAAGGAGCCATTGACCTTTAAGCTTTCCAAATGGGCGTCCAGAGTCTCTAAAGAGAAGGTATTATTTTGCAAATTGAGCATGAAGAGGGAGTTCATCTTGATCGGCGTCGCCGATTCGCTCTTGAGGGAGAGCGATCCTTGCAGCACCTGGTCGAGCGTGGCATCTAAGAAGAAGTCAAGAGGCATGGCGATGCCCTGGATAGTATTTGGCGGCACATGGCAGGCAAGCGCGCAATGGGGCTTATTCCATTCTCCTTTGAGTATGCCATTGAATGTCAAAAGCCCCTCTCTTTGGATGCCGTCCAAGCCTTGCAAGAGGGATGGGTAGATGCGCCCGGCTAAGGCAGCCTCTTGGATCAACCCGTGGCGGTCGATTTGAAAAGAGGCGGAGAGATCGCCATCGCGAGAAGAGGCCGAGAGGGACTGGACATGGCAGGCATCTTTTAAAGCTAGCATCTGGCCTCTCATCTGAAAGCGCTCCAATCCATCTTCAATGAGCTTGGGGTAAGTGCCGAGGAGAGTAAAAGAAAGGGAGGCCAAAGGTTCATCGCCCTCTCTTTCCCTGTCGTAGAGAATATCTCCATAGAGGTGGCTAAAGTCAATCGCTGAACCGCTCACCTTTTGAAAGAGGCCGAGAGAATCTTCAATGCGGGTATTTAGGAGGAGGCTATCGGGGCTGAGGTCGCTTTTGACCATGAGGGCCAGCTGCCTTTTGCCTTTTTTTAAGAGAAGTTCTAAAGAGAGCAGCTGCTCTTTTTTTTGGTAGGCGGCGTGCAGCTGAAAGCGCACTTGCAGCCCCGTTTCGGGAAGGGATACCTTTTCTTTAGGCTGGATCGATAGCTCAATATTGATTGGGCAATGTTCTAAAAAGGAGCAGAGGGCCTCTAAAGGGAGATCATCGAAGTCCACATCAAGCGACTCGGCCTCTTCGACAGAAAGGGCCGCCTCTTCGACATACATTTGCGGGCTGAAGGTCTGCTTCAGGAGCAATTTTTTAAAGGAAAAGGAGCCGACTAAATTTTTTAAGGAGAGGGTCTGCCGGCCTTGTCCAATCTCTAAGGAGTCGATCGATAGGGAGAGGGGAAAGTGGTAGGCAATGGTGCCGATGGCAATCTCTTGCTCGCAGCGATTTTCGATGAGCTCTTTTAGAGGCTCTTGCCAGTAGACGACGCTGAATATCAAAAAGTAAAAGCAGAGAATGGCCGCTCCCATTAAAGAGAGAAGGAAGGAGATGAGCCCTTTGAAAAAAAACCAGCTGTCTTTCATCAGTCGTTCCTCAAAATGTATGGCCAATATTAAAGTAAAGCTCGTAGGCGTGGTCGATCCAGCCTCCCTGTAGATACTTGCGTCGATTCAAGGGCATGGCGACATCGAAGCGCAAAGGGCCGATTGGGGTCAGGTAGCGCACCCCGATGCCTGCCGATTGAAGCATCTTCCTGTCAATATGGGGCGTGGTACTGGCAAAGACGTTGCCCACCTCATAGAAGATGACCCATCCCCAATCTTTCGTCTTTCGCCCTCGAAGCTCAAATGAGAGGGCGGCGAGAGAGTAGCCCCCCTTCAAGATTCCATCTATTGATCCATCGTCTACTAGGGGGCAAACTTTCTCATTGCTATAGCCGCGCAAGGTATCTTCGCCGCCGGAATAGACCAGCTTGGATTTAGGGATATTGTCGCGACTTAGCGGGTTGCGGCTCAAGAAAGCCATCGATCCCACCTTCAGTTTGGTGGCCAAAGAGAGAGAGTGGCTTTTATTGAGCGGCCGGTAAACAATCCCTGTCAGCATGGTGTTGAGGTAAAAAAAGTTAGGGCGGATGATTTGCCGCGTGGGCGTCAGGGAAGCCATCAAAACCACCCCTTGTGTGGGCTGCAATTTGATGTTGGTGTTGGACCAGCGCAGTAAAATGGGCACTTTAAACAAGGTGAAGTTGTCCAATTTTTTTTTGGGAGGGGGTGGAAGAGAGGGATTTTTGGACGGCAAAGAGCGCAGGAACTCGATGGCTCCGCCGATGGAGTAGTTGAACTTGGGCGTCACATCCTGCTCTAAGATAGAAGAGAGGGTGGTGGAGATTTCATCGTAGAGTTCCTCTTTCTTTTTCTCATACTCGCAAAGCCAGAGCAGATCTTGATCCACCTTCATGAAATCGGGCTGCAAATAGCCGATCGATCCCTTTTGGCGCTGCTTAGAGAGGTCAAAGGAGGTGTTCAAAGTTTCGCCGAGCCCGCGCATGTTCTGATGCGCCCACTCGACATTGAGCCCAAAGCTTTGCTCAGCTGAATAGGAGATACCGGCGCCGATCAGTTTTTGCGGCGATTCGGCCACGGTGATCTCCATCGGCAATTGCCCGAGCTCCTCTTTGCCGCTGGAGATGTTGACGATTTGAAATAGCCCTGTGCTATCTAGCTTCTCTTGCGTCTTCCTAACGAGGGACTCTCGGTAGAGCTGCCCTTCTCGCCAGGCGATTTTTTTGCAGAGCAGCCTCTCTTGAATGGTCTCTAGCCCCTTGATTTCTATCTGGCCAAACTTTAGTTCCGGGCCACTTGTGACCAGGTAGCCAACAGAGGCTGTCTTTTTCTCCACATCCACCAGCACCTTGCGGTCGATCACGCGCGCAAATGGGTATCCGGCATCTTTGAGGGTGCTTTCAATTTGCTTTTCGGCAAATAAAATGAGCGAGGCTTTGGCCGGGTCTTTTTTTTGCAGGCCAATTTTTTTTAAACTTAAGAGATTGTAGGGGTAATCGAGACTTTGCGCCTTTTCTTTGGCCAACAGGACGTCGAGAAAAAGCACTTTAGACAGGGGAGGCGAGCCTTGGATGGTGATCTCTTCGATGGGGTAGGCTGGGCCGAGATGGACGCTATATTTTAAACGGGGCGGATCTTTTTCAGCATCGATGCTGTAGTCGATATGGGCGCTGAAATAGCTTTGGCTTTTGAGGTATTCTAAAAGGGTATGGATATCTGACTCCGCACGGCGCGCCAGCAAAGCGGCAGAGGGGGCAGGTCCCGACCCGTCGTAGCGTTTTTTAGCAAGCTCCTTTAAAAAGCTCTTGATCTCTTCATCGTGAACGCCTTCAATTTCGACGCGCAGCTTTCTCTCCACCCCTTCTAAGCCGACTACGAATAAGAGAAGACATAAAAAAAATACTCTCAGCATTGGCTCTCTTTACCCCTCAAGATTCCCCCATTGTATACATCTTGCGACAAAAGTCAAAGGCGCTTTCCAATTGCAGCCTTTCAGAAGGTATAGAAGCTTAAGGCTTAATTCCTAACTGTGCTGAACTAGAGGTGGCGTCAGGGGTCAGCATTTAATGAATGGAGCGCTCGGCTGATGAGGGAGAATTCAATCAATTGTTTTATGATTAAAATTATCAACTATTATAGCTGATTTTAATGAAAAATCAATTTAAAACAGCTTTTTTAGAATAGATTCGGCGCTTTTGGGGAGATGCCCTCGCTCTATGGAACCAATTTGCAATTGACACAAATCAAATTTTTATTTACCTACTTGTGAGGTTTGCATATGATGCTGCCAAGTGGGGTCGAGAGCTCCTCTATTGAACTGATGGATTTGCTTTGAAAATGAAAAAAGCTTTGCCCTTAATCCTTTTAACATGTCTGGCTGCTTGCCGAAGGGATGCGCCGGAAAAGTTGGCGCCCTCCCCCCTCAAGCATTCTTCTCAAGAAATTCGGGAAGAGGCGATTTTAAAGCAGGAGGCGCCTCCTGTGCAAAATCCCACGCCCGATCCGATCAAAGATCTCGAGGAAGAGGAGCCTATTTCTATAGAGAGTGGCCGCTATACCTTCACGCTGGAAGGGGCCATCAACCGAGCGCTCACCTCCAATCGCAAGCTAGTGGGCTCTTTGGATCAAGTCTCGAAAGCCAAGCTCAACTTAGACTACTCCGGCAGCGAATTTGAGCTGAAGATATTGCCAAGGAGCGGCTTTGAGCTCAAGCCGCACACCACTACTGTCACGACCACTCCGCTGCCCCCAGCTTTGCCGACGACGACCGAGGTGACGACAACTCAAGGATTTTATCGGGCGGGCTTTGAATTTAGAAAGCAGCTGTCCTTCGGCACCAAGCTGGCAATCGAGCCCTCCTTGAGCCGCCACCCCGACCGCTATAGCTCTAATGTGCGCTTTTCCTTAACGCAGCCGCTTTTTCGCGGTTTTAGTCGGGAATACAACCTCTCGCCCATCAAGACCGCCGAATTTAACTTCCGGTCTGCCTGCCGCTCTTTCTACATGGCAGAGGTTTCCCTGATTGTCAATGTGGTATCTACTTTATACGACTTAGTTAAAAACCAACAGACCGTGCTGTTGAATGAAGAGTCCTATCACCGGCTAAAGACCTATTTAGAGTCTGCCCTGATTAAGGAGCGGATTGGCCTTTCCGATTCTTTGGATGTCTATCGGGCGGAGATGGAGCTTAAACAGGCCGAAGAGCAGTTGCTCAGCTCTAAATCTCAGTTGCTCGATGTGCAAGACCGTTTTAAAGATCTGCTCGCCCTCCCCTTGGATGCCGAAGTCGCGCTCGACGCGTCCTTAGAGTTTCGCGAGACCGAATTCAACTTTGAAGAGGTGGTCGAGACGGCTTTAAAAAAGCGCATTGAAATCGATCAGGCCGCCGATCGCCTCAGCGAAAATATGCGCCTTTCTAAGCGCGCTGAAGAGGGGATGCTGCCCGACCTCAATTTAAATTTTAGCTACAAGACCCACTCTCAGGCAGAGAGAATCAAAAAGCTTGGGCGGGATTGGAATGACGGTCGCTGGGAGCTGGGCCTTTCCACTGGAGGCGATTTAGAGCGCTCCAAAGAAAAGCTGGCCTACACGCAAAGCATGCTGGCCATTCAGACGGCCCAGCGCGATTTAGATCAGACCAAAGAGACGGTGGTCTTAGAGACTCGACGCACCTTGCGCCAGCTGCTTTTGGCCAAAGATAAGAAGGCCAAAGTTCAGGAAGTGATCAAAAATGCAGAGGGTAAGCTCTACCTTTCGCAGCTCAAGTTTGAGCGGGGGATGGCCAACAACTTCGATGTCTTGCAGGCGGAAAAAGAGCTGAGACAGGCAAATATCCGCTTATTATCGAGCGTCATCGACCAGATCATCAACGAATATAAACTCTATGCTGCCATGGGCATTCTAGCAGATAAGCCGGAGATCTGATGAACAAAAACTATCGTTTATGGGCAACCGCTGCCGCAGTGCTGTCAACTGTCGTTTGGATGAGGTCCTCCCCATCCGTTGGGTATCAAGAGTGCGCCGAAGTGAGCAATACGCCTTTCTCTGTGGTGGTGCGAGCTGTCGGCGAGCTGGAAGCGGCCAAATCGCGCTGCATCGGCTCTCCGCTGCGCGGCGATTTGGGAAAGGTCATCGAACTGATTAAAGATGGCACAAGCGTCAGAGCTGGCGACTTGCTGGTGCGCCTCGATCCCACCCCATTCGAGGAAAAATTGGCCGATCTCAAGGCCAAGGTCATGGAGCAAGAGGGGATGATTCAAGCGGCGACGAGCGCGCTGCTTTGGGAAAAGGCCCAGTCGGAGCGGGAAGAGCGTCAGGCCATGTTTGAGGTTGAGTCGGCCGAGATGGAGCTATTGAAGGTCAAGCAAGGAGACGGCCCCTTAGAATTGTCCCGCCTTCATGCCGCTTTGCAAAAGGCGCTCTCTAAATATGAAGAGCTCAAAAGGTATGCAGAAGATTTGGATGAGTTGCAGGCGCGCGGGTTTTTAAACTTAGCGGAAGCGGCGCAGGCGCGCAAAAAATTGCAAGAGGAGAAAGAGGCATATGAGACGGCCCTTTTGCAGTATGATACTTATCAAAAGTACGTGCTGCCGATGCAGATTCAAAAGGCTGAATCGAATGAGCGGAAGGCTAAGGTCAACTTAGAGGAGACGGCGAAAAATACGCTGTTTAAAGTTGCCAAGGCCGAAGCGCTGATCGAGCAAAACCAGGCCTGCCTTTCCTATCTTCAATTGCAGCTCAAGAGTGCGGCTGAAGAACTCCGCTCGACAGAAATTCGCGCCCCCTCCTCTGGCATGGCTGTGCTGCGGGAAGATTTTCGCTCCGGGCAAAGGAGAAAACCAAGAGTTGGCGACCATGTGGTGAAGAATCAGCCCATCTTGGATCTGCCCGATTTAGACTCTATGGTCGTCAAGACTCGGGTGCGAGAGATCGATTTGCATAAGATTGCCATCGGCAAAGAGGCCGTGGTTGAAGTGGATGCCTATCCAGAAATGCAGCTCAAAGGGCATGTCAGCTCCATTGGCGTGTTGGCGGTCGCTGACGGCGGCCGGTCGAGCGACGAAAAATTTTTTGAAATCAATGTGGCCTTGAATGGCTCGAATAAAAAGCTACGCCCAGGGATGACAGCGCGCGTGACAGTGCTCTCCGATCACATCGCTGAGAGCGCAGTCATCCCCATTCAAGCGCTATTTAGCGATGACAAAGGCTCTTTTTGCTTTGTCAAGAAAGGGCGCTCCATTGAAAAGCGGCCCATTCATCTCGGCGCTTGCAGCGAGAACTTTGCCCAAGTGATTGCAGGCGTTGGCCTTGGCGAAAAGGTCTATCTCGTCGAGCCTCAGTCAAAGGATATCCATGAATGAAATTGTCAAGGCCAGCCGGCTGAAAAAAGAGTATCTCCTAGGCTCTGAGCGCTTACAGATCTTAAAAGGGATCGACATCGCCATCTGCCGCGGCGAGAGCTTGGCCATCATGGGACCGTCGGGATCTGGAAAATCCACCCTGATGCATCTGCTTGGTTGTCTCGACCGCCCAAGCAGCGGCCGCTATGAGCTGGATGGAAGAGACCTCTCTTATTTATCAGACGATGAGATTTCCTCCTTACGCGCCTCTAAAATCGGCTTTGTCTTTCAATCATTTAACTTGATCAACAGCTTTTCTGTGGAAGAAAACGTCGCTTTGCCCTTCATCTACCATCCAAATCCGCCTGCCAATCAGCGGAACTTGGTCGATCGGGCCATTGCGGCGGTGGGACTTTCGCACCGCAAGCGGCATCTGCCAAGAGAGCTCTCTGGCGGGGAGATGCAGCGCGCTGCCATCGCCCGAGCTCTCGTCATCGACCCGCTCCTCATCTTTGCCGATGAGCCGACGGGCAATTTAGACTCCAAAAACGGCGGCCTCATCTTAGAGCTGTTCGATGAGCTTCATCAAGCGGGCAAAACCATTGTATTGGTCACCCATGATGAAGCTGTCGGCAAACGCTGCCAAAGAATGATTCGGATGAAAGATGGACAAATTGATGAAATCCTTTAAAGAACTCTTTAAAGAATATTTTACAGAAAATAGATTGCTCAAAGCGCTGCTCATGCAATCGCTCGCTTCTTTGATGCAAAAAAAATTGCGCTCGATTTTGAGCACACTCGGCATCTTCTTTGGCGTCGGCGCTGTGTTGGCCATGCTCTCAATTGGAGAGGGGGCCAAACAAGAGACGCTCAAACAGCTCGAGCAGCTGGGAACGCGCAACCTGCTGATCCGCCAGGCGCAGCTGGCCGAAGAAAATTACCAAAAGGCCAATTGGCGCCATGCCTACGGCTTGACCATGCAGGACATGCGCACTTTAGAGCAGATGCCCGCAGTGGAGTCGATTGCCGCCTTAAAATCGGTAGAGGCATCGCTCACTTTGAGCGCCGATATTCCGGTGGAGCTCATTGCGGTCAGCGAGGGGTTATTGCAAGTCAAAGGGCTCTCTCTTCTCAAAGGGCGCTTTTTGTCGGCCGCCGATTTGGCAAAGAAACACCAAGTGTGCGTGCTTGGCGAAGAGGTCTACCGCTCTTTGAGGAGCCGCGGCGAAGTGGGGCGCTCCTTGCGCTTATCAGATAAAGAGTTCCTCATCGTCGGCATTCTCAAAGGATACGAGGCCGTCAAAGGGAAAATCTCGGCGCGCAACCTCAACCAGACCATTTTAATTCCCCTCGGCACAGAAAATGGCTTGGTTAGGCAGCGCTCTTTAAAGCATGACATGCTTTCAGAATTGATTGTGCAGATTCAAGCGGGCCATGCGATGGACCTGGCCGCCTCGCTCATCGACCGATCGCTCAGTTTAAACCATAGCGGAGTGAGCGATTATCAGGTGATCATCCCCAAAGCTTTGATGGAGCAGGCAGTGGAGACGCAGCGCACCTTTAACTTGATCTTAGGCAGCATCGCCGCCATCTCACTCCTGGTCGGCGGCATCGGCATCATGAACATCATGCTGGCTAACGTCTCTGAGCGCACCAAAGAGATTGGCATCCGCCGGTCCATTGGCGCCACATTTAAGCATATTGTCTTTCAATTTTTGATCGAAAGCTTGATCTTGACCTCCATCGGCGCTTTTTTGGGCCTCCTGCTCGGCGTCTTGATCACCTTATTCATCAGCTACTTTGCCGCGTGGCATACCATTATCACCTTTTGGGCCATAGCCTCTTCTTTATCAATGGCGCTTTTCGTTGGCGTCTGCTCCGGCCTTTATCCTGCCATCCAAGCGGCTAAAGTCAATCCCATCTCGGCTTTGCGCCATGATTGAGAGGCCTTGCAAGCCTCTCTTCCTCTCAAGAAAAATTTTTTCAACTCTTGAAATCTATCGGCAAACTAACCTGCCCTATCTATTTAAGCTGACAGTTTTAATTTTATAAATTTTTGCACCCTCCTTTGTAGATAAATTATGATGTTCTAATTTATTTGCTCTTTCATTATAATTGCTGTTTTATAAATCGTAAAAAATTTAGAAGAGGTGGGATATGTTAGCTTCTGTGAAACCGTGTCTAACTGTTATTTCAAGTATATGGGCTAAAGCTGGTGAAGTCGTTCAAGAGGCTAAAGCACATGAGCAACCAGTCGGCCCTTCTCAGCCAAAAGCAAGTTTGATCATCCGCATTCAACAAGAGGCTTATCAAGCCCTTCAAGGTGTGGCTCTGGTCTTATCCTATTCTGCATTGGGGGTAGCCTTAACAGTGCCTGTGGCTATTTTGGGGGTAGGACTCACCTCCTACGTCGCTATTTACGAGGCGCGACAGGCCCATTTAAAGGATAAAAATTTTCGGGATACAGCGCTCACTATTTTGACCGCTTCAGTCGACATCCCTGCAACAGCGCTACTTGCTGGAGCCGTCTCTGGAGCAGCCATTTTAGTTTTTGGCCCGTATTTTGGCTTCTTAAAAGCGACAACGCCGCCAGAAATATTTGAGGCCCACTTTCCTTGGCTCAAACTCAGTCAACTCGCATCCCAGTAAACGGGGTTTTAAATAGAGCCTCAATTTTTGGCCGAGAGCTTACAGTTTGCATCCCGGCCTTACATATCTCTTCTTATACCTCTTCTTTGCCTGATTCCCTCAGCTTTCGCTGTTGCCTCACATCCTACTATCTTCTGATGTGCTTACTGTGTTTTCACTAATCCAACTATTTTTATTTTAAAATAATTAATTTGATTGAATATAAAAAATAATATTCCAAATTAATTGCATTTATGATAAAATTTTACAATGAAAATTTATTAATTAACTTTTTAAGAAAAGAAAGAGAGGTTGATGATGTTTATTGCTGCAGATTACTGTAAAGATTTATTTAGTAATTTATTTCCAAGCCAGAAAATAGGGGAAGGAAAGAATTCCTGTTCGCAGCCAAAAGCGAGCTTGATCAGTCGCATTGGGCAAAACGCTTTGAAATGCTTAGGCGTTTTGATCAGTACCTCATTTGGATTTGCTTTTGGGGTCACATTGTCGCCACTTGCAGCCTTATCTCTCATGGGAGATTTCTCGGTCAAGATCATTCAAAATGCGCGAGACCCAAACCTACCGAACAACAGCGCGCTGAAAATAGCGCTCAATATTTTGACAGCTCCGGTAGCTATTCCTACTGTAGGATTAGTAGGTGGGGCGATGTTTGCGGCCAGTTCCACTTATCAAGCGTTTTTAGCCGCCTTCTAGGCTGAGCGAAATATTAAGAGCGCAAAGAGCCAATCTACCAGCTGCCAGCTGCAGCAAGCTTCGCTCTTTGCCTTTCTATCTTAAGCCATAAGTGGTCAGGGGCTCCGAATCTATTGCCAATCTCGCCAATCTTGCTGTTCAGGCGAGCTTTCTCATACGAGATGCCTCTTCTATATTTATCAGACCATTAATCGTTCACACACTTTCTCTCTCCCTCTCATTAAAGGGCATCCCCTTTTCTAACCATTCAAGCGGCTAAAGCCCTATCCTCTATTTTTTTTCCTTTCTCATTAAAAACCGCTAAAGGTACTCTGCATGGGCAGATCTGAGAAGAGATCTTAAAAAAAAGGAGTTGTCAGATGATCCCCAAGCAAATGTTAGCAGAGCAAAATTTCATGAAATTGCCTCTCAAATTGCAAGGTGAGATTTTTAGCTTTTGCTCTAAAGACACCTGGAGAGAATTTTCTCACGTAAACCGTCATTTTAGAGCGCGCACTTTAGAGGTGATCGCTGAAAAGGCAGGGGAGATTTTGAGTGGGATTGCTGATTGGTCTCAACGCTTGCCTAAAAAGCTCTATGAAATGGAGCGCATGGCGCTCAGCCGTTTTAAGGAACTTCCTAAGCCCGCCCCCTCAATAGAAGAAATCGCCTGTTTTATAAGCCAGGCAAAATTGGAATTAAAGCTCTCTTTAAACAAGCTGGAGGCCAATTGGTTGCTAGACTTGGAAATTTTTTTGGCGGCACACCAAAAAAAATGGATCTTAGAGGCAACAGTGCAGTCGATATGTGCTTACAGCCGCCAGTTGCGAGAAAAGGGAGAAGAGAGTCGACAAGATATAAGGTGGCAGATCCTGGGCCGGCAAAAGGGCTTAACCGCTCCTCTTGACGAAATGCCGGGCAAAGAGGTGCTGGCAGAGGGCTCGTTCAAATATCTATGGCGCAACTTATACAGCGAAGTGGTGGAGCTAGCTAATCTGATGAGCCGAGAGCCGCGCATGAATCAGGGGGGCTATTCCGATCGAGACTGTTTTTTAGGTGCGGCTTGCTCTCATTATATTGGGAGGGGAGCCTATGATAAAGCGCTTTTTTTTGTTGCACTCATCGAAGATGAGAGATTCAAGAAGAAACTTGGGATAGAGATTGCGCCCCTTTATATCCAACACGATCTACCGGAAAAGGCCATTCAATATATCGAACAGGCCGGCTTTAATTTAGAGGAAAAAGAGGCCGCTTATCAAAAGATCACCCAAGCTTCGATCGAGAAGAAGAAGTATGAGCAAGCTGTCTCTTTGTTGAGGCTCCTTCAAAGCCAAGATATGAAAGGTCAAATGATCCAATGCTTGATCGAGCACAGCTATTTTGCGCCCATACAGCAAAGCTTCTGCCTCCTTTTAGTCGAACAGGCCATTCCCCAGCTTTCGCAGCGAAAGATTAAAAATGAAGTGCAGGTGGCCCTTGCCCTCAGGATGTGCGACGAATACTTCACTTGGGCTTATAGAATTATAAAATCCATTGAGGATGAAGAATTTAAAGGCCGAGCCTTTCTTTCGCTCTTTGATGTGTATAACCAGAAAATGCGCAAGCAAAGAAAGTGGCAACAAGCCCTCTCCTCCTTAAAAAGCATTTCGGCTGAAAGGCAAAAAGACCAGGCTCTCTCCTCTTTTATTTCCTATTTTAAGTTAGATGAGCTCAATTATCGAGAGCGGATCACTTTAAGCGAACAAATCATCGACCACATCGTTAGCCAAGAGTTTAAAGACCGGGCCTTCTCTTCTCTGATTCAAAATTTGCCGCTCCATGGCGCCAATTACTTGAAGGTGGTGCCGCTCATCGAGCAAATTCTGCCGTCTATTTCCGATCCGGCCAGGCGAGAAGAGGGTTTAAAAGCTGCGATTCAGCGCCTTTGCTTTTGCGACAGGCGGCCGTATCTCGATCGAGAGGAGATGAATTATGAAAATATGGCCAAAGGCGCATGCATGCTCTTGGCTCTGCTGGAGAAAAAAAACCGGGATGCCGTCTTATATGAGCTGGTTTTAACTCTATTAAAAGAAATGAGAGTGACTTTAAGTCAGCTTCTAGCCCAGCAGCTCAGCGATTTTAAAAAACGGGATGTGGCTTTTGCCCGTTTAGCTCCTCTTCTCATCTATACGAAAAGAGAAGAGCAAGTCTTGCCTTTGATCGACCTCATTCAGGACCCAAATCAGAAACGGCTAGCTCTATCCCTTTCCATTAAAAAAAGTGTAAAAAAGAAGATGTACGCGCCCCTCTATAAAATTCTCTTTTCCCTTTCTGACCAGAAGATGAAAGAAGAGGGCCTCTCTTACCTATACCAGTTAATCATGGAAAAAGGGGACTTACTTCTTGCAGCTCGTTGCGCGATGAGCATCAAGGATGAAAAGGAAAAAAATTATCTTTTATTGCTGCTCATTTCTTTCCAAAAAGGGCAAATGCATGTGAAAGAGACCCTGGAAATGCTCGAACGGCCTTATGAAGCATTGGAAATGGTGGATTTAAGCTTTGTCGAGGAAAAGGCCCTGGAAATTGAAGAGCTTTCCTTTTACTTTGAAAAGATGAAAAGGGACGGCTACCTGCTCTCTGCTTTGGGATTGGCGTCTTGCATGGACGCCCAAGAAAAACAAGCTGCGCTGGAGTCCTTATTTACAGAGTTTTTCGAAAAGGAATGCTACTTAGATGCTTTTAGCGCTGTATCTTTAATGGAAGATCCAGCTTTAAGCGGATCCTTTTTGGCGCAGATTGCCAAAGCTTGCATTGCCATCAATGAAGAAGAATTGGCCGAGAGGATGGCTCAGCGGATCGAGAATCGCGCCCATCGCCATCATATTTATAGGCTTTTAAATAATAAGTTTTTGTCAGCGGGCCTGGCGCACCTGCGCCTTTGAGCGTTGATCCCTAGGGGGGAGGGAGAGAAATTGCCCTAAAAGTGGCTTAATTTTTCGAAAATTCGGCCCCTCAAAATCCTTAGGGGGGACGAAAGCTGCTAAGCGCCTGCTTGATAGGCCTTAATCAAGGCTTATTGAGCCAGATGTCAATTAGTGAGAGCAAGCGCACAAAAAGGTGTTCTAAAAAGGGCAATTCCTCTTTAATTGACTCCTTTCTTAAACTTGGAGATTTTCTATGGACCCGTACGCACAAGGCGCCCTTTTACTTTTGCCAAATTTACTTGGCGATGTGATTAAAGAGCCGCGCTTATATTTATCAGACTCAACATATGGAGCTATGACCAAAATCGATGGCCTCATCGCTGAAAGCGAAGGGGGAGGGCGGCGCTATCTCAAGCGGTTTGAGACCAAGAAGCCTGCTCACTTGATGCCGATTGCCCTATTGAATAAGCACACCAAAGAAGAAGATTTGGACTTTCTCTTAGAGCCCATCTTTAAGAATAAAGAGGTGTGGGGCATTGTCTCAGATGCTGGACTGCCATGCATTGCCGATCCAGGTTCTGACTTAGTCTATCGAGCCAGACAAAGGGGCATTTTAGTCGATGCGTTCACAGGGCCTTCCTCAATCTTTTTAGCGCTGATGCTGTCTGGCCTTTCTGCGCAACGCTTCTATTTTCAGGGGTATCTTGGCCGGCAGGGGGATGAGCGCGCACGCCAGCTGAAACATTTAGAAAAGCAATCGGCAGAAGAAGAAGCCACGCAAGTGTGTATGGACGCGCCTCACCGCAGCAATGCGTTTTTGAAAAGTTGTCTGGAGAGTTTAAAGGATACGACGTTGCTGACAGTGGCGGTCGATTTGACCTTGTCTTCGCAGTCAGTAGAGACTTTTGCAGTTTCGACATGGAAAAAAAGGCCGCTCCCTCAACTTGACGGGCGGCCCACTTTATTTCTCTTCTCAGCTCAAAAAGGCCGCTAAAAAAGCGGCCCTTTTAAGAGCTAATGGATTAGTAGATAGCTGCTGGATCGTAGACGAACTCATAAGCATCTTGTAGACCCATAGTAGCCGCACCAAAGCTGGAAGTATAGGTGTGGGATACGCCGTTGTCTGTGTTAGTGACTGTGCATGTCATGTCGCCGGCAGCAAGTCCTGTTGTTGCTTGGTAGAACAGCACAGTGTATTTGCCGACTTCAGCGTTGTTGATGGAGATGATGTTGTTGGATGCAGCTCCAGCTACGACGACAGGTGTCGAGAGAACTTGTTGGCTTGGAGTGATCACAACGCCTTGCACGTTGCTGTCACCGACAGCTCCAGTTTCTGTGAAAGAGAAGTTGTAGGTGGCAGTGCCTGTTGGGAACGTGAAGTTAGTTCCTGCAGCACCAGTTGCACCAGTTGCGCCAGCTGCACCAGCTGGGCCAGTTGCACCAGTTGCGCCAGCTGCTCCATCCTTGCCGTCATCGACAGCGGACTTGCCAGCAACGGCACCGGCAGCTGCGCCGATGACGCCAGCTCCGACCATCATGGTCGTCTTGCTCATTGTTGCATAAGAAGCAGGAGCAGGTGTTGTTGCAGGAGCTGCCTCTACTGCGCCGAAGCACATTGTGATCGCAGCCATGCTGAATGCAATTTTAGAAATAGACTGTTTTAACATGCAAGATTCCTCTTGATAGGTTTTTTGTGGGCATTTTGCCACCCCTTTGGGGAAAGAGGCGGACTTGTTACTTATAAAAGAGTCATGAAATAACGCATCGCTTGGTTCAAAACGATGCCAGATCTTTGTGAAACGGGCTCGTCAAGACTTAGTCAATACGAAATTTAACATATAGGTAAGCCCTAAAATTAATGCAAATAATTTATTTAAAGTCTTCTCTTTCTCGGCCGTTTTTCCTTTGAAATCACTGATTTTTAAGGTTTTAGTTTTTTATCTGTCTTCAGCCGTTTTTTTTGCCCTGAAAAAAGAGCCCTCTCAGCTATGCTGACTAAAAAGTGCAGATGCCCTGAACTTGTGGCCTTTTTCGCCTATTTTGAAAACAGGTGAAAAAGGCCATGAGCAGAGCTCGAACGAAAAGGAGCCTCTCTCATGTTCATTGCCGAACAAACGCGGACCCAATCCGCTCTCGACTACAATCTCTTATCAGAAGTCATTCCCGGTGGGGTGAACTCTCCCATTCGCGCCTTTCAAGCGCTCGATATGATGCCCATGGTCGCTTTAAAGGGCATGGGCGATTTAATCGTCGACGTCGACCACAATCAATATATCGACTATTGCATGTCTTGGGGGACGCTCATCCACGGCCATGTCCATCCTCTCGTCACCGAAGAGATTGTCAAAGGTGCTCTCGAGGGAACAACTTTTGGGGTGACCACCCCCTTTGAAGGGCGCTTGGCCCAAAAAATGGTCTCTTTAGTGGAATCTTTAGAGCAGGTGCGCTTTGTCTCCTCTGGAACCGAGGCTACAATGAGCGCTGTGCGCTTGGCTAGAGGTTACACCCAGAAAAAATGGGTGCTCAAATTTGACGGCAACTACCATGGGCACGCCGATCAGTTTCTGGTTCGGGCAGGCTCTGCCGTGCAAGGTTTGCAAGAGAGCTCTTCACAGGGGATACAGGCTGAATCCATTCGCTACACACTGAGCATTCCCTACAACGATATCGAAGCTTTAGACCGCGCGCTCTCTCAAAGCGAAGTGGCATCCGATCTGGCTGCAATCATCGTCGAGCCCGTCGCGGCCAATATGGGGGTTGTGCCGGGCGATCCGCTCTTTTTAAAGCGCCTCCGCGAGTGGGCTGACCGCTTAGATGCCCTTTTGATCTTTGATGAGGTGATTTCCGGCTTTAGGGTGGGTTTGCAGGGGGCTCAGGGCGCATACGGCATTCGACCTGATCTCTCCTGTTATGGCAAAATCATCGGCGGCGGCTTGCCGGCGGCGGCCTTTGGCGGCAGGCGAGAGGTGATGTCCTATTTGGCGCCGCTTGGCCCCGTCTTTCAGGCCGGGACCCTTTCAGGCAATCCATTGGCGATGCGAGCCGGTTTGAAGGCTTTAGAGCTTTTAGAACAGCCCCAATTTTATCAAAAACTAGAGGCAAAAGCGGATTTGCTCTTGAACCCCATTGAAGAGCTGATTTTAGAAGAAAACTTGTCCGTAGCCCTCAACCGCTTCTCTTCACTATTCACTCTGTTCTTTGGCGTTAAGAAAGTGCGGAATGTAACCGATATTAAAGGTTGCCAAGAGCATCTGTTTAGGTCGTTCTTTGCCAGCCTCTTCTCCCAAGGGATCTTTGCGCCCCCGGCGCAAAATGAGGCCTGGTTTTTATCGATGGCCCATGAAGAGGCCCATTTAGAAAAGACGCGGGATGCGATTTTGCAGTTTTTAAAAGAAAATCGTCGCCTGCTACAGTTAGATTAAAGGGGTATTTCAGGCAGGGAAATTTCCTTGCAAGATACACTCTTTGCGAGTAGCCTTTTTATTTTGGAGTTTGCTAAAAATATGGATCCTTTTATTTTGCTCGCCATCGGGGAGCTCTTCATCTTGATTGAATTTTACCTGCCAGGCGGAGTGATGGGCGCTCTCGGCGCCATTTTGATTGTGGCAAGCGTTATCTTGTATAGCCTGCTAGCGGATCATGTGCTTTCAATTCTCCTTTTTATGCTGCTGGCAGGGTTGAGCACATCGCTTCTCATCTACATGGTATTAAAAAGGATGCGCGAGAGCTCCTCAACCAATACATTCTATCTCGACCAAGATCAGGCCGGCTTTAAAGCCAGCGAATATGACGCCGCTTTGATTGGCTTGGAAGGAGAGGCTCTCTCCGTTTTAAAGCCGTCCGGCTATGTCTCTATCGAGGGCAAAAGCTATCCAGCGCTGTCTAAAGAGGGATACATTGAAAAAGGAAAGAAAGTGATGGTCTTATCGGGCACAGGAGCTTCTCTCATCGTTAAACTAAGCAACAAGGAACTCTCTTTATGATTTTTATGGTTGGTGACATCGCTCCCGAAGTTTTACTGTCGCTGTTCGGTCTGGGGATCGTCAGCTTACTGCTGCTGAGCACCATCGGCAAATTTATCAGCCTCTGGTTTCAGGCCTTTGTCTCGGGTACACCCATTCCTTTTTTCAACATCATCGGCATGTCTTTGCGCAAAATTCCGGCGAAGACCATTGTCAATGCACGCATCAACGCTTATAAAGCAGGCCTCAAACAAGTCACAGTCTCTGATTTAGAGACGCACTTCTTAGCTGGCGGCAATATCTTAGCTGTCGTACAAGCCATGATTGCTGCTGATAAAGCCAACATCGTCTTAGACTGGCGCCGGGCGACAGCCATCGATTTGGCCGGCCGCGACATCTTAGATGCTGTCCGCACTTCGGTCAATCCTAAGGTTATCGACTGCCCCGACCGCCGTCAAGGCTCTTATATCACAGCTGTCGCTAAAGATGGCGTACAGCTGCTCTGCCAAGCGCGCGTGACCGTGCGCACCAACATCCAGCAGCTGGTCGGCGGCGCCACCGAAGAGACCATCATTGCCCGCGTAGGGGAAGGGATTGTCAATGCTATCGGAGCTTCTGATACCCATCTCGATGTGTTAGAGTCGCCGCAGCGCATCTCCAAGCTCGTCTTGGAAAAGGGGCTCGATGCGCAGACCGCCTTTGAAATTTTGTCGATCGATATCGCCGACATCAACATTGGCGAAAACATCGGTGCTAAATTGCGCGCAGACAAGGCCGAGTCAGATAAGCGGATTGCTCAGGCTAAAGCGGAAGAGCGCCGGGCGATGGCTGTTGCTGCCGAACAAGAGAATGTCGCCAAAATTAAAGACATGCAAGCTAAACTTGTCGAAGCTGAGTCGCAAGTGCCGATGGCCATTGCCGAAGCTTTTAGAAGCGGCAACTTAGGGATCTTGGACTATTTAAAGTTTAAAAATCTGCAAGCTGACACAGAGATGCGCCAATCTCTTGCAGGGAGCGATGACAAGAATAAAAAGAGGTAAAGGATGGATGAACCTTGGCAGCTATGGCTTTTTATCATCGTTGGCATAGGGACGACCCTTTTTCGCAAATACCAAGAAGCGGCAAAACCAAAAGCGGAAAGTGCGGAAAAGGCAGCGGAGTCCTACCAAGATTTTTTAAAAAAATGGCAAGAGGGCAGTTTGCCCTCTCCTTCGCCCTTAGCTAGGGAGACGGTTAAAGAGACCATTTCGCAAACTTTTGCCAAAGTAGAGCCCAAAATGGAGATGGCCAAAAAAGAGCGGCCAGCTCCCATTTTAAAGGACGCATGGCAACCTATGCCTCAATCTTCCTCCAGCTCGCAGACGCTGGACATGAGCTACCAGCAAAGTCTCAAAGATGTGGCATTAGCTGCTGAGCAAGCTTACGAAATTCGCACGCACAGTACGGTGTCAAGAGCGCGCTCTATTTTAGACGAGCTCGACCAGCGCCAAAAGATGATCGTGTATCAAGAAATCATTGCGCCACCCCTCTCGATAAGAAACTACGACCTATGACAGAGATTCAAGACCGCTTTTTAGCCCTTCAGCAAAAAATAGCAGAATCAGCCAAGCGCGCCTCGCGCTCGGCTGACGCTGTCCAGCTGCTGCCAGTCAGCAAATTTCACCCCTTAGAAAGCTTGTTAGAAGTACACGCCTTGGGCAATCGCGCTTTTGCTGAAAGCCGCGTGCAAGAGGCTCTCTCTAAGATTGAGAAAGCGCCCTCTTCTTTGGAGTGGCATTTCATCGGCACCCTCCAATCCAATAAAATTTCCAAGGTGGTGCCCCACTTCCACCTCATTCACTCCGTGGATTCTCTCTCTCTCGCTCAAAAAATTGGCGCCTTTGCCCAAAAAGAGGGGAAAACCCAGCCCATTCTCTTGCAGGTCAACATCACCTTAGAAGAGTCAAAGCATGGATTCACGGCCGCGTCTTTAAAAGCGGAATGGGAATCTCTTTGCCTCATTCCTGGCATATCGGTTGAAGGGTTGATGACGATGGGGCCTTTGCCCTCAGTTGAAAATTGGCTCTCCAAAAGTCGTCAGACCTTCTCCAGCTTGAGAGAGCTCAAAGACGACCTTCAGCAAAGAGGCGGCTACCCACTTCCTCATCTGTCTATGGGAATGAGCGATGATTTTGAAGTTGCCATCGAAGAGGGTGCGACTTTGATCCGCATTGGTTCTAAAATCTTCGGCCCCAGAATTTATCTATAGTCCAGTTATAGCCCACCTTAAAACCCCCTCCTAAGTGCTGGTGCCTGACCACAGATGTTGTTGCGCATGTTAAACGGCGTCAAAGCATATAGAATCGATCTATTCTAAAGAGCTTTCACGCTCGTTTGACACGTAAAAACATCTGTGGTCAGGCACTAGCCGCAAGAATTTTTTTTCACTTTTTTTGCGCTAAATAATCGCCCCTTTTTAAGCCTTTTTCAAAGCGCTTTAGAAGGGGATGGTCTTTATTTCCTCTGTTTTCTGCTATGCAATATGCTCTTAAAATGGTGTTTAAAAGTGTTGATCGTAAATTTAAGCCTTCTTAAACTATTTCAGAAAGTCCTTTGATTTAACACCATGGCTGAGGGTCTGTTATGGATAAGAAAATTCTATTCCGCCTTCTCACTTCTCTATTACTTTGCCTGCCAACCACTCTCAGCGCAGCAAAGAAGCCTCAAAAAATCCCCCTAGAATCTAGCATCGAGGCGCCGGCGGCTGAAGGGAAAAGCCCTGCCAACAATCCCCTCCTCAATTTTGAGCCCTCCTATAACCTGATGGGAATGGTCAATTTAAAAGATGGCATGCTTGTCCACTCTGAGTGCGACCTGCCCATGGAAGGGGAGGGGGCGCTCCCTTTAATCCGCTCTTATATCGGCATCAGCGATAACCAAAAAGGCGAGTTTGGAATGAGGGGCGGGAGCAATTATCCCTTCCAGTTTTATGACTATGTAAAAGGAAATAGCAGAAAAAAATACTGCGCCTCAGTTGAAATATCTGCCGGCTCCTATCTTCCCTATAAATCACATTTTCCCCTCGCTATCTATACAGGCCCAAGCTTTTTCACCCCCCATTATGAGCACCAAGACGGAACCCCTTTTGAAGTGGGGCAAAAGGTAATTAAAAAAGGGCTGACTAATGTCTGGCAGGGCGCTATGAGTGGGCAGACCCATATCAAGAACTTTAAACTGGAGGCAGAGCCTTTCAACCTAGCTTATGGCAAATATAAGGCCGATCCTGATGTCTTTTATCTGACAAAGGGGGATGGCTCGAAGCTCACCTATCAAAGCCCCCTTGGTAGAGGAAATAAAGAAGAGGATTTGTACTACCTCGATGAGGAGGTGTTGCCAAACGGCAAC
>JARBTN010000090.1 GCA_029240195.1 Chlamydiales bacterium | reverse complement strand
CATCGAGCAAGTAAAGGGTTTTGCCTGTCGATGGGCGCGATAGCTCCTTGGCAAGCTTGATCCGCTCCGCCTCGCCGCCAGATAATGTCGTCGAAGGCTGGCCGAGCTTGAGGTAGTCAAGACCCACTTGCTTTAAAAGCTCGAGCTTTTGCCGAATCTTTGGGAAGTTGGCAAAGAACTCCAGCGCCTCGGCCACATCCATCGATAAAATTTCATAGATGTTTTTTTCCCGATAGCGAATGGAGAGCGTCTCCAAATCAAAGCGCTTGGTATGGCACTCCGGGCAGGGTACATAGGCATCGTCTAGAAAGTCGAGGTCGACCTGGATCTGCCCCATGCCGGAGCAGGTGGGGCAAGACCCCTCTTTGACGTTAAAGCTAAAGCGGCCGACCGAGTAGCCGCGGGCGATGCTCTCAGGCAGTTTGGCGAAGAGATTGCGAATTTCGTCAAATAGCTTGATATAGGTAGCCGGATTGGACCTGGGATTGCGCCCAATCGGCGACTGATCGATGATGATCACCTTGTCGATCTGCTCGACGCCATGGACGTGCTTTAAAGAGAGCCCTTTGAGCCCTTCTTTGGCAAGTGTCTGCTGCACGGCCGGATAGAGCGTGTCGACAATCAGGCTCGATTTGCCAGAGCCCGATACGCCGGTGATAGCAATCAAGCGGCCGAGCGGCAATGACAGCGACACCTCTTTTAAATTGTTATAGGAGGCGCCCTCCAGGGAAATTTGCCCTGGGCTTTCTCGGCGGTTTTTTTCGACGCCGATCTGTTTGCGGTGGCTGAGGTAAGCGCCGGTCAGCGAATCCTTGGATTTGAGCACTTCTTGAAAAGACCCTTGGGCTACAATTTCGCCGCCCTGCACCCCGGCCCTCGGGCCAAAGTCGACGATGTAGTCAGCCGCCCTCATCGTGTCTTCGTCGTGCTCGACGACAATCACGGTATTGCCAAGCGACTTGAGCGCTTGCAACGAGGCGATGAGCTTCTCATTGTCGCGCGGATGGAGGCCGATCGAGGGCTCATCGAGGATGTAGGTGGCGCCGACGAGCAGCGAGCCAATTTGCGAGGCCAAGCGCACGCGCTGCCCTTCGCCGCCCGAGAGAGAGGGCGCCTCGCGGTTGAGCGTCAAATAGTTCAAGCCCACAGATAAGAGGAAGGAAAGGCGCTCTCGCACCTCTTTGACGACTTCTTCGGCAATCACCTGCAGCGCCTTTGGCAGCTGAAGATGGCAAAAGAAGCGGTGCGCCTCTTCAATCGTCAACGCTCCCACTTCAAAGAGAGTTTTGCCGCCCAGCTGCGCTTTGGCTGGATAGGGTTTAAGGCGGCAACCCTCGCACTCAGGGCAGCGCTGCTTCTTTAAAAAGGGCTCCATCTTCTTTTGATAGTGATCGCTCTTGGCTTCATTTAAACGGCTTCTAGCCTCATGCAACACCCCCCTCCACTGCACCAAATCGGACCAGGTGGCGTGGGTCTCAGGGTGGACAAACTGCATGCGGGTCCACTTCTTCTCCGTGCCGTAGAGCAGCACATGCTGGGCTTTTTTAGGCAGCTCCTTCCAAGGAGCGCTCACCTTAAAGCTGTAGAGGCGCGCCAGTTCGCGGTAGATATTGCCCCACCTCACCGTTTGGTAGGAGCCGCCAATCAAAAAGCAGTCCTCTTCCAATGAGCGCTCTTTGTCGATGACTTGGTCTAAATCAAAGTCGACGACTTGGCCAAGCCCTTGACACCTCGGACACATGCCGTGTGGGCTGTTAAAAGAAAAGTCCTGCGGCTCGAGCGCCCGGTAGGAGAGGCCAGACTTGGGCGAATAGGCATGGATAGAAAATAAGCTTTCCTCATCTTCAGAGGCGTCTAAGAGGGAAAAAGCCCCCTTCCCCATCTCCAAAGAGGCGCGCACCGCCTCTAATAGCCGCTCTGAGTCCCCCGACTGGACGCGGTCGATTACGACATCGATGTCATGGGCCACATTGCCATCTAGTTCAATGGGGTCTTCCAAGCGGTGGAGCACTCCATCCACCCGCACCCGCACAAAGCCTTTTTGCAGCAGATGGGCAAATTCATCTTTAAACTCGCCCTTCTGCCCTTGCGAGAGGGGGGCAAAGAAGGTGAGCGACCGCCCTTTGGGAATGGCCTGAATCCTGGCAATGATCGCCTCTTCGCTTTGCAAAGCGACGGCCTCGCCGCTCACGGGGCAGAACGCCGTGGCCGTTCTGGCAAACAGCACGCGCAAATAGTCATAAATTTCGGTCAATGTGCCGACTGTGGAGCGGGGATTTGCCGAGATGGTCTTTTGCTCGATGGCAACCGTCGGCGAAATCCCTGAAATTAAATCGGCATCCGGCTTTTGCAAATCGCCCATCTGCCTTCTGGCAAAGTTAGAAAGCGATTCGACATAGCGGCGTTGCCCCTCGACATAGATGGTGTCGAAAGCGAGCGATGACTTGCCGGAACCTGACACTCCGGTAAAGACGATCAGCTGCCCAGGGTCCAGACTCAGCGACACTGATTTTAAATTGTGGACCCGGACATTTTTTAAGATGAGTTTTTGGTGATTCACTTTGTCTTTTTTTGGTCGGTTGCTTATGGTGACGAAAAAGCAAGCATACTCTCCTCTTTAAAATAACGCTAGTTTCACTTGTCAAAATTTATGGGTCTAGCCTCAGGTTAAATGGGAGGGAAATGACTTCGGATACCTTTTAGAGAAGGAAATAAAAGGACATGACGATGAAATGCCAAACGCTCTTAGTCTCTCTCGCTTTGACGCTATCCCCAATTCTTCAGGCTGCCGAGCCCTATCAGCTGAGCTATGGCTCGCCAGAGTGGGACCTCATTGGCAACCCCCAAGAATTTGAAGAGGACCTGGTCTTATTGCAAAATGGCGCCCACCTCACCGGCTTGATTCAAGCCATACCAACCCTTTCCTATCCCACCGGCAACCTATCCTTTTCTCTAGAAGAGGTGGCAGCCCTCTCATTTAAAGAGGGAAAAGTTCAGCTTTTCCTGCGCAATGGCCTGTTTTTTTCCGCCCCCGCCAAAGGGGCTCTTCAATTAAAGAGGGGCAAGAAAATGCAGCAGATCCCCCTTAAAGAAATCAACACCATCTTGTTTTTAAAGCGCGGCGTCTCCACCCCATTTCCCCTTGAAAAATGCCGCACCCTCATCTTTAAAGACCAAAGCGAGCTGCCCATCGTTTTGCCCTATAAAGAGATTCTGCTCAGCGATGGCTCTTTAGACTATCCTTTAGAGCTCAGCCGTCTCGAAGAGGCCCTGGTGGAAAATGGCGGCCTCTCAGGCTCGATGAAAGATGGGGAAGGCTCCTTTTCCTTTAGCTTCTTAAAAGAGCAAAACTTCACCGCCTACCAAGCCAAAGATGGCCGCTTGATCTCCACTCCCTGGCAGAAAATTGCCAAAATCACTCGCCATGCCAAGACGCTCCACGTCACAACTAAGAAGTATCTCTCTAAATGGATCTCTCAAGAGATGTGCTACATCCCTGCCGGCTCCTTCATCCCCGGCGAACAAGTTGCCCTCTCTCCTGATTGGAAAGAGCTGCCCACCATCGCCGGACAAAAGACGATCAGCCGCGAAACGCTCTCCCATGCTGTCTTTTCAGGCACAGGCGATCTGCCCGCTCAAACCGTCACCCTCTCTCCCTTCTATATTGATAAGTATGAGGTGAGCAACGAAGAATATCTGCAATTTGTCCTGGCTACCAACCATCGCTTTCCCCCGCACTGGGTCGATGGCAAAATCCCTCCGGGCTTAGAGAAATACCCTGTCGTCCAAGTTAGCTATAAAGATGCCGAAGCCTTTGCGGCCTTTGCTAATAAGCGCTTGCCCACCGAATTTGAATGGGAATACGCCGCCAAAGGCGCTTCTGGCCAAGCCTCTTTAAACACCCAGCCCTCTCAGTCGCTGAAGAGCGCCTACTCTAAAGATTCTCCAAAGCCTTCTCAAGAGATGCCCTTTGCCTCCAAGCTCTCTCACATGCTCGGCAACGTCGCCGAATGGACCTCCAGCGACTTTTCATCCACTCCCCAGGCAGAGCACTTTAAAGTGGTGCGCGGCGGTTCTTTTGCTAACTCTAAAAGCGCCCTCACCACATCGTATCGCACGCCTCTTCACCAAGACGACTACAACGACCACACCGGTTTTCGCTGCGCCCGCGATGTAAAAAGGGGAGAGCGTCAGTAAATCCCTCTGCCAAAGGGCTCTTCCTTTAAGAGCCCTCTCGCCTCTTTGCAAAAGGCATTCTGCCCCTTTCCCCTTTCAAAGATAAATCCTGCTGGCAATTTCAATAAAAGGTGCAAAAATTGATCAAAAACTCCAGCATGAAAGCGAGTCTTTTCGTCAATCCTTTTATTATTTGCAAAGAGGTCCATCATGCTCTCATCCTTTATGACTTTGCCCTATGAATTAAAAAGCCTCATCCTTTCCTTTGGCAACCGACAAGACCACCACCAGACAGTTTTGACGTGCCATGAGCTCTGCCATATCACCTTAAGAGTCTCCGCTCAGCAAACAAAGGAGGCCGTCGCTTCATTGGCTGCCTGGTTTTTTTGCAGCTTGCCCAGGGAAAATTATGCATTGGAGCTTCTCGCCATCAAAAAAGTGAGCGCTAAGGTGCTGGAAAACCAGGAGGTCGCTAGCTTGCGGCCCCTCGACCGGTGGGTCCAGCAGGTGAAAGCAGTGGTGCAAAACCAGCTGCCTATCTTAGAGCTGCCGCTCTTAAAAGATCTCGCCCATTTTCTGAGCTCTAAAAATGACATGTTGATCAGCCGCGCCGCTTTGCAAGCTCTTTGCAACTCAAAAGAGGCCGCCATTCAAAACCAACAAGAGCGTCATGCAAATTGGTCAGCAAAGATCGCCAAGGAACCCATAGATGTCGGCCAGATGACGGCTATGCTGTATATGATAGATTTAAGTCACCTCATCGAGAAGTTTCTCTTGAGCCAAGCTCTCGCTGCCACAGAGCTAAGCTCCAGCCCATCTGAAAGGAGCGATATCTTGAAAAACTGGTGCTACCGCCTTATGAGCCGGGGCGCCTATGACAAAGTCCTTTTATTCCTCCCTGTCATGACCAAGAGAGATCAAAGCTTGGTTGTCATGGCAATTGGCCATGTTCACCTCTTTAAAGAGCATGAGGCCTTACTTTTAGAGTGGTCCGACGCTCTTGATCAAGAAAATCATCAACAAGATAACCGATTCTCCATCGTCATGAGTCACCTTTGGAGCAACCAAAAAAAGCTAGATCGAGGGCGATTAGTTCTCGATGCGATCCAGGATATAAAAAGGGATCTGTCTTTGACCAAAGGCGCTTTTCTTAAGCGATATAGCAAGCTCTACCGCACCAAAATGGAAAAAATAGAGGACCCTACTTTCTCTGAGATAGCCAGGCATTTACTTAAAAAGATCGATCAGCACCCAAGGCTTGCCACCGATCTATGCACCACTGCAATCGACCAGATCCAAAATCAAGGAGAGAGAGAAAATCTGACTCAGGCCCTCTATCAGCATTTATATGAGAGGAAAGATTATGAGCGCGCCTTTACCACTATAGATTTGATGCCCAACCCAGAGCTTAAAAATCAGTGGCTGCAACGCTTAAGCAAAGCTTTTCAAGAAAATGGCGAGTATGAGAGAGCATGTGCCTCTTTAAATAGAATGCAATTGATCGATGACTCTTCTGAGTTTAAGGGGCAGTGGAGCCTTAAAACTCAATGGCAAGACGCTGCCCACTTGATTGCCACTATCTGTGATCAAGAAAACGATTGGGCGCGGGCCTTCCAAGTGGCAAGTTCGATTCAGAATCTTCAGATTCAAATGCATCTTTTAACCTCGCTAGTCACCTCTTTTCTCTCGGCTAACAAAGATCAAACGGTGATTTGCCAGCTGATCGATCAACTGCTGCAAAAAAAACTGGGCGCTTTCCTTCCCCTTTTTCAGGAGTGTTTATTAAGAAAGCTCTTCGACATTCAATTTTTAGACTGCGTTTCCTTTGCTCGGGGGATTTACCATCTCGGCAATGAGGAAGAGCAAAAGACGTATTGGACTTCGTTGGCTAAAGAGGTTATTGAGCCGTCTAACCCCATGACATCCGCATACAAAATAGGGGCTGAAAGCGATCACGCCTCTGAGCCATTTCTCTATCCTTTCTTCTTACGATTAGTAGAAGAGCAAGAATATATAGTGGCGCTGATGGTGACTCGGGTGATGGGCATCGAGCTTCAAAATCGAGCATTGGAGTCATTATTTCACCTGTTTTCCCAACAAAAGGAGAGCTTCAAAGCTTTTTTTGCCCTCTCTCTCATGAGCCCCCATTCAGAAAAGCGGCAATCCCATCTCTATAAGCTGGGCGTACGTTTAGTCGAAGAGGGGCAAGATTCTTTGGCCCGGAAAATAGCTGAATTGCTTCAAGAGGGTGAAGAGTCGCTGGCACTTACGCTCAAGATCGAGCACATGCAGCGCCAATCGTTAGAGAATCGTGATTGCAAGGGTGCAGAGGCGGATTAGCCGTCTGCTGATCTCCTCATTCCTTGCGAAGGGCATCTTGCGCTTGGGTGATAAGCCGCAGCATGGCGGGATTTCTAGCTGCTAAGTCAAGAGCGGTCTTTCCGCTTTCATTTTTAATCTCTAGGGAAGCCCCCTTTTGGAGAGCATATGCGGCAAGTTTTAATTGGTTGCTGATCACCGCTTCCATCAATAGCGTCTGCTCTTTATATTGGCTAAATACAGGGTCATCAATGGAGTTCATCGTGCGGTTGAGGAGAAAATCGGCGTAGTTTGCAGCCTGTTCTGGAGTGACTGGGTTCTTCCAGCTAGGGGTGAAGTTGTTGATCAGTGCTTCAAGGAGATCTTCTTTGTTGACATGAGCGCCGATTTCTAGCATGAGCTTAAAGGCTGGCAAATTGCGCTCTGCCGCTGCACTCATGATCGAGCGGTTGTCTAAAGTTCCTTTAAAAGCATCTTCTGTATGCCGGGCAATTTTCTCGATCAGCTCTAAATCTTGGCCCGAGAGAGCATGGATGAGGGCCATGGCGCTATGTTGGCTGTAATCGTTAGAGGAACTGATCGGGGCTGTCAAAGAGAACTTCTGCAGGCCCTTTTCAGCAAATGCTAAGTCTTTGCTTATTAAATAGGAGGCATCTGAAAGAGAGCCTTGAGAAATGGCCACAAAGAGCAGGTTCATCGATCGATAATCAGTTCCTTTCCAATAGAGGAAAGAGGGGTTGGCCATCAGCGCATCTAAAACTTCTGCCGCTAACCCTCTGCCAATGGCCAGATGAAAGGGGCATTGGCCCTCTAAGTTCTGTTCTAAAGAGAGGGAAAACCCGTTCTCTTTTTCTAAATTGAGCAACATTTCAATCCGCTTTTCATCTCCTTTCTTTACAGCCAGGTGCAACAAATTATTGCCTTGCATATCTTTGACGTAGGGGTCTAAACCTTGGCTGAGCAAAAATTTAACCTCTTCTAGCTGGTTTTTCTCAAAAGCTATTTGCAATAAGCTTGGCTTTCCTTGAGGCGCCTCTCGATGCGAACAGTGGCTATACAAAAATTTAAAGAGGTCGACAGACTTAGATTCTAAGCTATTGGAAAGCAGTTGATATCCATGCTCTAAAGGAGCTTTTGAAGCTTTTTTTTCTAACAATAATTTAATAAATGGAATGCTTTTATCTTTCAGTTGAGCAATCGCCAGCCCAATTAAAGGCTGCCCTTCCCTCTTTTCGATCTCTTCGATGGTCATCCCTCGATTTTCTAGCCCCTCCAATAGGGCCTCGAAGGCGCTTAGCTCTCGGCTGCGCAACGTAAATCTGAGGTGGGACATCTCACTATCTTTGATATCGACCTCAATTCCAAGCTCAATCAGGGCTGTAATTTCTTCTGCCAACCCATTTCTACAGCTGGATAAAAAGCGAAACTTGGCCTCTCTTGAGTTGATATCGGTCGTCTCTTGATAGATGTGACCTAAGTGGGAGGTGCGCATGGATTGGTTAAAAGAGGCTCTCAAAGAATTCTCAGTCAGCTGATGGCTATAGTCGGGAGATTGCCAACTGGTTTTTTTTGCGCTTTTCTTCAGGGTTTGAAAATCGCCTTCCTTTAGATTTGGGAATTGAACGGGAGGGATAAAGGT
>JARBTN010000011.1 GCA_029240195.1 Chlamydiales bacterium | reverse complement strand
CCTTGTCCTTTTCCCAAAGAAAGAATGATTTTCAGAAGGAAAGAGTAAAGTAGAGAATAAAGCACAGCTATATAACAAATAAAAAATTTAATAAAAAAACACCGCCCATTTCATTTATTTTTATAATTACAAAATCCTGCTGACAATGGTAATTTAATTTATGCTCCCTTCCCTAGAAACGTCTATTAAAAATCATCAGAATGGCACAAAGTCCTCAAATAAAACCAGTCACCACAACCAAATAGATAGAAGCACACAAAGAATAAAGGAAATAGTATCTTTGCTATTTCCTTTAACTTTTCCTTATTTCGACCGCCAAGGATTTCAAATACAGCTTTGGAGATATAAAAATAGCCTGATAGCTTCTGTAATGAGTAGTGCAGGCAATCTGAAAATCTTAAATGGAAGCAAAATTCACAATTCCTTGTCGCCCCATGAGAATCCTCTTCATTTACTAGCGCGCCTAGAAAAAGTAGGGAAAAAAAGGTGGCAATTCGCTTATTTTCCTAAAACAGATCAGTTGTATCTTTGGCCCCATCTTGTAGCTGCAGGTACTGAAGACTCCCCAAAAGCTCATATTGACCCTGCCACTACCTATTCAGGTAAGTCGAGCATCCCTATTTTAGATAAAAAGATTCACCAAATAGGCGATCATTTCAACAAACATGGCCGCGACATGGGCTACAGCTCAAAAAAGGAGTATAGCGCAGATGCCATTGCCTTTGCTAAACAATATCAAAATCATCCCGAAGCAGAAATATTAGAAGGAAAACTAAATCAAAGAGATCCCCTTAAACCGCCCGTCTATCAAAGGGTCATCTCTTACGGAGGCAGGTCTGCTGTCATCAGCACGGAAACGGGCCAACTCATCAACTTTTATCAAGATGACGGATCGGGCCATAAAGCTTTAGTCGAGCATAAAATCGTGCGCGAAGGGGATGGCACCTTTTCAAAAGGCCCTGCCTGGGCACCCCAAAAGCCTTCGAACCCCTCCCCATCTACCTTTAAAGGCCAATACCCACCAGGCAATCACTTAATTGATCTGGCTAGACGCGCCGACTTAGTGGCAAAGAGGCGCTTTAAAAAAGATGACCCCCCTCCAGGCTCTGGCAATGGCGGCAATAACCCTAGAGACCCTTCAGATGGACCTGATGATCTGGTCAAGCAATTTCAACGCGTTTTTAAAGCCGCTCACGGCAAATTTCAGACGCGTTTCTTTAGCGAAACGCTCAAGCAAAATGGCCTGCTGACAAGCTACAATAGCTCTAACCCCAGCAAGCCAATGAAAGACCATGGCGGCAGCGGCGGCAGCATCGGCGGCGTTGGGATGGACAGCGGCTTTATCCAGGGGCTGTTTGATGAATACCAAGACTTAGAGACCACCCACCATTTCTTCCTTCCCTCTGCAGGTTCAGAGCAGCCCTTTGAACAGGCAGAGCTCAGGCAAATTTTGCGCGAATTGGCTGTCGGGATCTATGTCCACGATACAGTGCCTTTTTTTAGTTTGCACTTCAATGCCGACAGCGACATGTATCCTGTCATCCACCCGGCCTACCAAAATACGTTAGTTGGCCGCGTCATCAGCCTGCTCGACTACTACATGAAAGGGTTTTTAAATGGCGCCTTCTTTGATGAAGCTTATGTCAAGCAGTGGCAACACCAGCAAACCCATGATAAAGATGAGCTGAAGAAGCACTGCATCAGCATCGCCGCCTATTGCCAGGAACATCTACCTGGTTCAAGCTACCTATCTGTTCGAGAACTCGTTGATCTAGCTAAAGAAAAGCACATAAGTGAAGAGATTAAAAGAGCAGGACAGCTTATAGGATTGGACCCAGACAAGTATCGGCATTTGGCCAGGCAGTTTTTTCAAGAATATCAAATTCGCAGCCAAGATGAGATTTCAAAAAATGACTCCAGGGAATTAAACCTTAGAATACTCGAAGCAATAAACAATGAGTCGCCAATTCTGTCTGATTACTCGGGTTTTCGCTCCTCTTTTAGAATCATTGCCAAACAAAACAGCTTTAAAAAGATAGGGCCTCTCTTTTCTATCGATGCCGATTTCGATGTCTTCTACACCATGGAACCGGATGAAGATTATTTAAGAGAGCTGCAAAAATACCGCGCCACATATAACAAAGATCCGGAAGGTTATAAACGACTGGTAGAAGCTTATGAAGAGATGCGGAGGCAAATTTACCAGCTGATGCCGCAGCTTCCTGTTTTTAAAGAGCTCTTCAACCAATTGAAAGTCATCAACTTTTTCTGCCACTATTTTAAAACTTTAAAAAAGGCACAAAAAGTCCCCTTGCTTCAAAAAGAACCGGTCGACCCTACTTTAACTTGCCAATATCTATTCCCTCCCCTGCCCATCCAAAAAACCAAAAAAGTTCCAATTAAAATTAAATTTAGAGATATTTTCAACTGCCTCTCTGAGCCAGAAAAGAACGCTCTCATCGCTTATGCGGTTGGGAAAGAAATTGAGACAAATGATAGGCTTCCCAGCGAACTTTACCAGTTCATCAAGCCTCATTTAAAATTGCCTCTCAAATTGCAACAAGGAGTTGAGTTTACAAGTTACCTAAAAGATGAGCTATATCGCTATAAAATCCATGATTTTATCAAAACAATTCGCGCGAAACTTCCTCAAGAGGGTTTGAGCGTCAATTATCGTGGTATCTTCATAGAGCAGCTCCAAGACATCTATAAAAATCGAATGAAAGAGATTAATCTCTTAATCCCTCAAATGAAAGCTATAGTTGCTGAACAAAAGCAGCGCTTAAAAGAAATGGGAAAGAGACATGAGTCTTTGCAAAAAAGGGCTTCTCAGAGAGTCGGCTCAGCGGGTAGCTTTGAAAGTATCTGGAGTCGTTTTAAGAGAACTTGGGATGTAAGAGACCTATTGACTGATACAATTGTCTTATTGCCTCTAGAGCATGCCCTTGTGTTTTATGAAACTAAAAGGAAAGAAGCGGCCATCAGACAACTTCCCAAAGAGAAAAGAATCACGGCATTGTTATCTGAGCGGTCTTTATCTTGGGAAGAAAAGTTATCGTCTCTAGAAAAAGAGCTGCAAGAGCTGCAAGAAAAAAATATTTATTTGTCTCAAAACGCAGCAACGGCCTATATCGATCAACTTTTGCAGCAATTATATGGCGCCTTTTTTGAATATACTCCTCTTGAGTTTGAAGATATTGGATCGCACATTGAATTTGTCGCTGAACAGTCGGAAAGCGAGCAGCAGCAAAATAGACGCATCAGCGGCGGCTGCGGCTTGAAGATGAAGACACAAGCGATCTGCTTTGATCCAAATGGCAAGGCTATTTTAGACCAGGCTACCCTTAAGCTTAAGGGGGTCGCAGAAGAAACGCTGCAGCCAATCACACCTCATGCCAAAGAGGGGGGAGGCTCTGTCTTTAAGCTAAGCTTCAAAGACTTCTATGCCGTTAAAAATAGAGATTACGGCTGGATGCCCCTTTTGCTAACGCCTGAAAGCCTAGAGCAATCGCTGGCCCATTTAGCTCTGTTCACCTTCATCCAAGAAGACGATCGAGAAGCTTTTAAGTTTTCTTTAGCAAACTTAAAAGGAAATGGCACGATCACCGATAGCAATGGCACATCTCTCATCCACTATGCAGCAGCAGCAAAGTCTGGTTTCTACTTACAAGAGCTCATGGCTTACCAGGCTGATTTGGCCTTTGCCGATCCAAACGGACTAACCCCATTGCATTATGCAGCAAGAGCTGGCGCTATTGAAAATTTGCAAGAAATTGCCAGGTTAGCTCCGCACACGATCCATCAAAGGGCCAAAAATGGGTCCACTCCCCTCTATTTGGCCGCCCAGCATAACCAATTGGCCGCAGCAAAGATTTTGCTAAATTTAGGGGCCGATGCCGCCATACCGACGCTCTATGGCATGACGCCGCTATATACAGCCTTGCAGCACCGCTTTAGCGATATGGTCAATCTGCTCCTGCCATATAGCTATAACATCATCAATCATCCTTTGGAAGATGGCTCAACCCCACTACATTTAGCTGTGGAAATGCAAGAGAGTGAATTTGTCTCTCAGCTTTTAAGTGCCGGCGCCTCTCGCAGCAGCCGAAAAAAGAATGGCTACCTTCCTCTGCATCTAGCAGTACAAAATGGCTCTTATGAGATATGCGCGCTTTTACTCGATGCTTTTTTTAATGAAGTCAACACTCCCCTCAAATCGGGGCAGTTGGCCATTCATTTAGCAGCAAGCCGCAACCACTCCTCCATTGTGCTGCTTCTCTTGGAAAAAGGCAGTCACTTTGTTTTGGAGGAGGAAGATAAACAGGCAGCCTTAGAGGCAGCTGAAAGCGCTGGGGACATGAAAGAAGTTAAAAATGTTAAAAGATACACGGCTAAAGAAAGTGCCTTGGTGACGGCCATCGACAGCGGCAGTGTAGAGACAGCTGCAATGTTAATCGACTATATTAGTCAGGCAAGCCCATGGAGCGGGTATTTTAGGTTTTTAGATGATGCAAATGAAAATGGATTAACTCCTCTACAGGCAGCCTTTCAACGGCGCCAACCGATCCTTGCAGAAAAATTGTTAGAGGCCAGAGCCTATCCTTTACCACCTTTTGATCATTTAATTGCCCTTTGCCAAACGCATATGGACCCGCTGCTGATTCAAAAATGGATCTCTTCGCACTCCTTCAACCAAGAGGAATTGGTCCAAGCATTTGCTGCGGCAAGTCAAGCTGGCCATGGCCAAATGGTAACTCTCTTTCAAGTGATCTTTTCTCTATCGAGCCTCAGCAATTTAAAGGATGATTGGACAACAGAGCATTTTGCAGCCAGGTTTGACCAGACTGGAGCGATTGAGCGCTTTGTCTTAGGAGCAGGTGATGAGCTTAAGCACTTGGCCCTTACAATAGATGGGAAGACGGCTGCGGCAGTTGCTGCTGAGTATGACAGCTCTAAGTCGCTAAAAATCTTTTTAAAGTTTTTGCAAGCTAGAGGCATTTCCTTGGAAGGGCAATACCGGGGCAGTCATTTGCTGTTAGCGGCCATAGAGGGAGGCTCTTTATCGTGCGCTGACTTGATCATCCACGAGATGGACAAGGTCAATCAACCGCTCGACCAAATGGGCAGAACGGCCGCGCACTATGCGGCCATGTATGGCGATGTCGAGATGCTCGATTTGCTCAGATCGCGCGGGATTGACTTTCAACTCAAAGATCGTTCCGGGATGTCAGCTATAGGCTACGCCTTTGATTATCAGTGGAAAGAAGCTGTGCAATACTTTTTGAGAGACGAGCTGGAAATCCAGCTGCCAGCCGATCTTTTATGTATCGTGGCTGCAAAAGGGTCTGAGCAGCAAATGCAGCAAGTGTGCGCTAAAGGTTTGGCAATCGACACCTGCGATGCCCAAAAGCGCTCTCCCCTTTTCCATGCCATAGAGAAGGGCAATGAGAAAACATTTCACTTTTTATTAAACAAGGGCGCGAGCTTAACGATTCAAGACCAGCAAGGGCTGACTCCAATGCTATTGGCGGCAAAGCTTGGCAAGACTCATTTTCTTAAAGCATTGTTCAATCCCCACTTAGCCGGTCAAAAAGATGAGGAGGGCAACGACGCTTTGCAATTAGCCGCTCGCTATGGCCATGAGTCATCTGTACGCTACCTTAGTAAAAGGATGAAAGGATCTGTCAATAAACAAAATAAGACCGCCATTGAGTTGCTGAGAGAAAATCAATTCAACTATCTGTTGCCTTTGCTAGAAGGAGCTCCTCATCAATTAAAAGAGCTGAAGAAAGCGCTTGTCGAGGCTATTCGCAGCGGCGATCAAGCCACCTTCTACAAATACTTGCCAAAAGAGCAGGTGCCATCTCCTTTAGTTTTTAAAATTAAAGGGCAAAAAGTCACGTTGCCGATCATCCACCTCATCTACCTGCTCAATCAACAGAGCACCGATAAAGAAAAAGGCCAAGCCCTCTTTAAAAGTTTTGTAAAAAAGTATCCGCAGGCAATTTTAGATAGAGATTTGGAAGGCAATACCATCTTCCACCTTCAGGCGATACAGGGTGAGGATGTCGCAGAAGTCGATGTTCTAACAATTGGAAAAAAAGGCAAAACCATTCTCCATGCATTAGCTGCTAGTGATAAATTAGGAAATAGATTGGAGCAGGCTTTGCAAAATTGCACCACAGTTGATGTGCAAGATGATGAAGGGTTCTCACCCTTACATGACGCGACGATCAATGGCAATGAAAATGGCGTCTCTCTCCTATTAAAAAAGGGCGCCAACCCTAATTTAATGTCTAAAGCACGCCTTTCTCCGCTCATGCTCGCTATTGCCAAGGGCAGCCTTTGGATGATTCGTGAATTATTAAATTTTGGCGCCAATCCAAACCTCAGTGGGGGAACAGAGAAGCAAAGCTGTCTGCATTTAGCTGTCATGAAAAAAGAATTAGGGCTCGTTAAAGCGTTACTTGACCATCAGGCAAGCCCCACAAAAGCGAATGCTCAAGGAGAAAATCCTCTGCACTTAGCCCTTAAATTTGGCGATTTGCCGATTGCTCAACTGCTACATGCTTCTGGCGCGTCTTTACACAGCAAAAGTCAATCGGGTCTAACGGCTGCGCACTATGCAGTCTTATCAGGAAATCCTCAGATGATTGAGTGGCTCTGCAGCCATGATGTGCCCTTAGACAAAGCTGAAAAACCTTATTCCTCGGTGAGAGATCCAAAGCTAATAAGAGATGGGAAAGCGCCTCTTCATTACGCCATTTTACGGCAGGACACAGCGATGATCCAAAAACTTGTGGAAAAAGGGTGCGACTTGGAAGCGTCTTATAAAGAGATGAATGCCCTGGGTTTTGCCTCTTTATATGGCAATAAAAATACGTGGCAATTTTTTGCCAATACCAGGCTCACTATGCCCGATGAGCAACACTTAACGGCCATTCAATTTGCCCTGATGACAGATGACAGCGACAAATTAGCTCTTCTGTATGCTGAAGATGACCGTGGGGATATGCAGATTGGTGAGAGGGGCTCGACAGCGCTACATTTGGCTGCCAAAAACGGATCGTTGCGCTGCCTAAATTTCCTCCTTTTAAGAGAAGGGAATTGGCAAAAAGAGGACGACAACGGCAAGACAGCGCTAGAGGTAGCCATTGAAAAAGGCCAATTGGCAACTGTTCATTATTTTATGCAGCATATTCCTCAACAGCAGCTCAAAAAGACAAAGCTTGGGCAGCCCCTGCTGCACTACGCCTTAGGACAAAGGCAGAGCCAAATTGCCTCTTTGCTCATTCAAGAGGGCTTTGATGTCAATGAAAAGGACGCGGCAGGACAAACGCCTTTACAATTGGCACTGAAGGCCAAACAATTGCCTCTTGTCCATTTACTTTTAGCTGCAGGCTCTAACCCAAGCCAAGCCTTGCAAAAAGAGCTGATCGCTCAATTGCCTGGCAGCGAGGCGTTAATTCAAAAGTACCTCAAAGCAAAGATAGAGGCAGAGCGCAATGAAGATTCTTTATTGCATACAGCAGTTCGCTTAAATGATGAGCAGCATGTGCCGCTATTAGTTCGCCTGGCAAATATCGACTATCAAAATAAAGAGGGCTTCACCGCCCTACATTTAGCTGTCTTAGGAGGGAAGCTCAACTTTGTTCAAGCGCTGCTTGCAGCTAATGCAGATTTAGAGGTGATGGATCACCATAAACAAACAGCATTGAGCTTGGCGTTAACTAAATCCCCCAACCTAGCCATTGCCAAGCGACTTGTGCAGGCACAGGCAAATTTGAATTTAAGCGACGACCAGGGAAAACCCATTTTGCTGGCCATCGGTTATCTGCCTAGCAGGGAGGCTCCACGCCGCCTTCTTTTTGATCTGGTCGCTCAGTCTATCAAAGTGCAGGAGCTCAGCGAGCCGACTCAGGACATGCTGAAAGCGATAGAGAAAAAAGATTTCGAACTATTTATGCGCTGCGTGCAACAAGGGCACCCCTTGCAAACAGGAACGACCTCTCTTTTACACTATGCTGTGGCAAAAGACGCATCTAAAATTGTAAAGGTGCTCTTGGAATGGTTCCGAGTGGATGTGAATAGTAAAAATTCATTGGGAGAAGACCCGCTTTCTTTGGCGCGCCAAGCAGGGCTAAAAAATATGGCTCTGTACTTAGAAAAGAAAGGCGCCCGTGTTGATGAGCTTGCAAAAACCCGTTTGCCAGCCTCTTAAAAAGTAAAAAAATATTTTAAATCCAACTTGCCCCACCTATGGTCGCATTCACAGTTAAAATTTTAGGTGAGATGGAATAGAATGCCTTGAAGGCAAAGTCTTTAGACTTTGGCAAAATGTATTCTGTTGCAGATTACCTGAAAGTTTAAGTTTGAAAAGGCAATAGGTGGCAAGTTGGGTTTTAAAGCAAGTGGATCGCTGATAGACAAACGGCTTCCGACTCAAAGCTTGCTTTAAAATGGTTCTTTACAATGTCCTTAAATAATTCTAAAAAAAGTTAGCTTCATGAATTCTACCTCCATATCCCCTATCTCACCAACTGTGGGCCAAAGTCTGGCATTGCCAGATTTCTTCGATCTGTTGTCGCTGAAAATAAAAAATCAGCTGGCCCTTTTTTTACAACAGCACCCGGCCCTACAAGAAACCTGGCAAAGGATCTTGCAAGGGCTGCACCAATGGCAAAAAGTGCCTCTCTTTGAAAAAGAAGTGCTCAGCCGCTTCAGCGAGGAGATGCTCGCTGACATCGATTTTTTAAATCGTTTACAGAAGATCTTTGCTGCAGGCTCAAAACAGACAGATCTCTTTTTAAAGCTGGCCACCACCTACCATCACAGCTACTATGCTAAAAAAGAGTTGCTCTCTTTGACAGCCAGCTGTCTAGAGCTGATTGAAAAAGCCAAAAGCCAACCTCACCTTCTCTCTTTGAACCACCTCAGCCATTATGACGCAGGAGGAAAAGAATGGCTTGCAAACAGGCTCATTAAGCTAAAAAATCCGCCATTTTATAAGGCAAGTCGAGAGACCGCTCTCAATAATCGGGTTTACCAAGTGCTTTTTCAAAGCTGTCCTCACCTGCAAGAGCTTATAGAAGGAAAGCTTTTAAAAAATAAGCTTTCCTCAGTCGAGGCTCAACATATCCTAAATATTTTAAACATCTTTCGAGAAAAGTCCCCCTCTTTAATATCTGAGAAAGCACCTCTGCTTTTTAAAAGCTTTAAAAAAATTCACAGGCAATTGGGTCAAGATACCTTCATCTTGGTCTCCAATCCGAGCAGCTATCAAAAGGGAAGCGATGCTCAAACTTGCCTATCTTTTTTTCAGCTCTTATTAAAAATCTCTCCCTTTGCCAATTATGTGCAAACAATCCTTAAAGATTTTTATTCCACTGAAATAGATCTGACAACAGCCTTGCAAAATCTCAAAGAATACCAAAATAAACTGAATCAAGAAAAGCATCCGCAAAGGGAGCTTGCCAAATTGCTGCAAGCCTTTCAAGGCGAGGAAGAAAACAGCCTCGTTTCCTACCCTTTAAGTCAGACAGAGCTTGAGAAAATTGGCGCTGAGTATCAGCAAGTGCTCCTCAAAGGGCAAGAGCTGCAAAAAGCAAGCATGAATGAGCTGGCTCAGCTCATCGACAACATCCAAGAAAAGTGCCGTGTTCGGCGCTTGCAACAAACTCAGCCCAATCAAGGGCTCATTTCCGACGCTGAAAAAATCGAATTGATCGCCATCGCTAGACAAGCTTTGAGCATTCACTTCAATATCTACCCTTATGACACGCAAATATTCATTTTGCTGGCCCTATTAAATCATCCATCCCTTTACAAGGGGCGAATCGCTCAAGTCAAAACAGGCGAAGGCAAATCCACTCTGGTGGCTTTGCTGACCTTTTACCACGCTTGCCAAGGCTACTTTGTCGATATCATCACTTCATCGCCCTATCTAGCCAGGCGAGACAGCCAAAAATATAGCGATTTTTTCCGCCTTTTTAACCTGACCACGTCTCACATTTGCGTCGAACAGCCCACCCAAAGCCATTTTAACGGGCAAATTATCTTTGGCACTCGAAGTGATTTTCAGTTTGCCCTGATGCGGGAGGACGTTTTTGACAGCCGAGCTATGTTTAGCCGAAGAGATCAGCAGCTTTTGCCGCGTCCTGCTGAAATTGTCATTGTCGATGAAGTCGACAATTTATTTATGGATAGCGCGCTCAGCTCGGCAAGAATCGCTTTACCCAGGCGCATTCAGTTGAATTGGGTCTATCGACCTATTTTGGAATTTGTAAAGGGAAAAAAGCTATCCAAGCCCCTCGAAATGAGCACCGGCCAGTATCTGGCACTCATTCAAGAATTAAAAGCCTATCTCACACAACGTTTTCAGCAAGAATATAGCCAATATGCATCTTATTTATCGGATGGGCAGTTAAAAATTTGGTTAGAGTCTGCTTACCAAGCGCTTTATCATATAGTGGAGAATCGAGATTACGTCATCAAAAGCGCCAAAGAGGCCGATGCCCGCCATAAAAATAGCGCCGCAGTCATCATTGTCGACCAAAAAAACACGGGACGCCTTTTAGAAGGGTGTCGCTGGCAAAGAGGACTGCACGAGTTTTTAGAAGCAAAACATGACTTGCCAATAGAAACTGAGTCTTTAACGCCGGCATCGATCAGCACCTCTGTTTTCTTTAACTCTTATGCCTTTGTTTATGGCTTAACAGGAACGATCGGTGAAGATGTAGAGAGAAAGGAGCTGGAGGCCACTTACCAAATCGATACCTTTGACGCGCCGCCCCATCGCCCAAACCAACGTCAAATCTATCCGCCTAAGTTTATCCGAGTCGAAAGTGAGTTTTTTCCAAGCCTATTAGAAGATATCCGTTTGATGCAGCAAGCAAATCGGCCCACTCTCATCTTATTTGAGACGATTGAAGAGAGCGCTCAGTTTGCTCTCTATTTAAAAGAGCAGCACATTGACCACCAAACGCTCAATGAACGTCAGCCGACCCATGAAGATTTTATCATTGCCCAAGCAGGCAAGTCCAATAAAGTCTTGGTGGCAACCAATACAGCCGGGCGCGGCACCGATATTGCCCTCGATCCCATCAGTCTAAAAAATGGCGGGTTGCATGTCATTTTTGCTTTTTATCCTGAAAATAAACGGGTCGAGATGCAAGGCTTTGGACGTGCTGGCAGGCAGGGCCAACCAGGCTCTGGACGGATGATTGTCATGATCGACCAGGCAATGGTCGAAGACCCATCCGCACCCGATGATGAAATTGAATATTCTCTTTTGCGAAAAAGGAAGGCTCAAATTGAAAAATACTCGAACCAGCGCTTAAAGAGCATAGAGACGGCGCAAATCAACCACAACTATTTGACTGATTTTTACCGACAACTGAGGACATGGCGTCAAGAAATTGCCAGCATTTCACTCATGGATATGCAAGAAGAGCTCATCAAAGTCAGCTCTCAGGGTGAAAATTTGCAGACCCCTAAACTGATACTTTCACTCTTTATCGCCTTTAAAAAGAAATTGGAGACACAAATTTTGCTAGATTGGGCGGAATATTTCTATGGCGAGCTCGACTCTATTTTTGAAGCCACGCATCTTCACCCTCTTGGCATATTCATGTCTTTTGCCGAGGCCTATCGATTTCAAGTGAAGTCCTTGTTTAAAGAGCAAGAAAAGCTCTGGAAAATTTACTTAGAACAACCAAAGCAAAGTTTAGGCCATTATATTTGCGAGCAAATGCAAGGAGAGCCTTTGAGCCCGCTGCAATGAGGCAGATAGCGCCCCCTCATCGGCATAGCCAGCTAAAAGAAACCTGGTGAGGAAGCCGGCCCTATTTTTTTCGTCTAAGTTTACCCATCCGACAATTTGCCGCCCGATCAGGGACTGCGGCTTGTGCTGAACTGCCCTTTGTGCTGGCATTGCAAACCAAAAGTTTAACAGCCTTTCTCGCTTTTGTAAATCCTTTAACCTGATGGAGAAAGATTGGGCAAGGAGGGAATGGAAGTAGAATCTAGGCTTAGGATGGCGCAGATAGAAAAGCAGGCCCGAATCAAAGCATTGCAGAAGACCTGGAAAAGCTAACCCTTTAAAGGAAAAAAATGAATGAGGTTCTATCTCTTGCCTCGTGAAATCTATGCTCAACATCCATGCTCAATCTTCCGCTATAAATAAATTAAAATGGATAATTAAAAATAATTAAAATAAAAAATAATATTAAACAATGTATTGATTAAATAGTAAACTCACAATAAAATACAGTTGTATAAACAATATATTTTATTGTGGGTTGTATGAGTTTAGTCAGCAATAATAATACTCCTAGCGCTTCCTGCGATTTAGCGCACGCAAGTGCTCAGAATCAAACCAAGGCACCCTCTTTTAGCTCGTTACGCCGCTATCGAGCTATTTTTGCTCATCCTAAGAATTATATACGCTTTGCCGAGATCTTTATTCGCACTCGACTTGGGAATGGAGCACAAGCTGTCGCTAGAATCACCAAAAGCCAGAGGATGCAACATTTTTCACGCGTCCAAGCGTTTAAAGTTTCCCATATTCAATCAAAAATCCAAATCACCTGGGGCCGATTTATCCTTAGAGATCAACTGGTTGAGACCTCTCGCAATATCGCCCATGTCAAGGTCGTCGATAGAAAAGAAGATGTGGAAACAGCCCAAGAGCTTTGGTCAAAGATTGGCCATAGGGATTCAAAAGAGACTTTGGTTTTTGAGGGAATGATGACAGATGGCGTGTGTTTCGGCGCCTCTTTGGAATTTATCCGAAAATACCATCAAAATAAAAGCGCTGTCGATGCGGCAAAACCCTATCGAGAAGGTGTCGACGCCCATGCAGCAGCAAATCAAGTGGTCTATGAAAATGACTTAAAAGTCGCTGGCAATCCAGGTGTCGGCTATACGCTCCATCAGCTCGAACAAATCTTCTTAGGGCTAACGAGCGATGACTCACTCAAGGATGCCTTAAGTGGATTAACAAAAGCAGATGTCAGGGCTGTATTTGATCACCTTAAAGATGAGGGGATGAATAGGGTTTACCCAGATCGCCACCAATATCACCGAGCCATCTCCAATATAGAGACAAAAGATGGTTATTTAGAAAGAATGAATGACTTTAAAATCGCGCCCAGTGACCCGGGAAAGAGCGCAAAAACCGCTTTGATAAAAGCGCTGTCTCAATTTTTAACTCAGCCTGAAAATGAAAAGCCAAATTCACCCTGGATTGATCGCGTGGCGGACCCAGAGTTTAAAAAGGCATTTGAAATGGCAGCTTACCTTGCCAAGAATACCGGACCAAAAGAAAAAGTGATTCAAAGAGGAAGCATGGAGGGAGAGGAAAACTTTGCTTCTTTGCACGTTCCATCTCAACTAGGTGAAAGTCTTTATCAATATGTCCGTCCTTATAACTTTTATAACTCTTCTAGAGAGCAGATCAAAGACATCTCAGAAAAGCTTCCCTCTGGATCGTACTTGCTCGCTATTTCTACTGGTACTGGGTCTCATCAAATAGCTTTGGTTAAAGGAACGGGCGACGAAAAAAGCTACCTTTTCGATCCGGAATTTGGCTTAATCGATTGTCAAGGAGATGTGGAAAAGACGCTGTTGAAGCTGCTATCTCTTTATCCAAAGTCAAATAAAAAGAAAGGCTCCCAGCCAAATGGGGAGGATCTAAACTATAAATGTGTGCTATTGCCTGTCGAGCCTAAGGCCCAAAGCGCTAGCGCTAGCAATTGATCTGTAATCAGCTCCTTTGCACCGAGCGCTTAAAAAAAGGCTCTCATAGCCTGGCATTGATCAGATTCCTTCTTATCCCCATCTGCAAGCTAATTTCTCAAGCTAATTTCTATTGCTTCCTTAGATCTCAAGTGCATTTCTTTATAGAGATTGCACCTCATAGCATTAGCTATCGCACAAGCATCGTTCCTATCAGTTTTATTTACCTTCAAAAATAAAACCATCGCCAATTGTCTAGAGTCTATGCACTTAACATTGAGCCCAAACCAAAGGCAATCTTTCCTGTCTGATCAAAGTTGGCGATAGAAGTTGTTTTTAAAGAAATATCGAGCCCGGCATAATGCGAGAAGGCTGTCAATAAACTATTGCCAAATTACTTTACCTAATAAAAATTGCTATTAATCCTGCGAGCAATGGACCTAAAATGAATACAGAGAATAACTCATATAAAAAAAATAATGAAGTTTCACCTTTACCCTTTTCTTTGCCAAATCAGATTGCAACAAAAAAAGGAAGCAAGAGAAAAAGCAGTTCCGCCCCCTCTTCTCCCTTTGCCGATCAAACCTCTACACTGGCTCAAGTAGCAATAGCTACCACTGACGACTCTAAGGCAAACATCCTTAATCTTAAAAAGAGAAAAATAAACCAAATCGATGAGCCTGCATCAAATGAAGTCTCTGCCAAAGTAGCATCTGAAAGCCTCAATAGCAAAGAATTAAAGGTGGAGGATCGAATTCATAATTTGCCGCGTGAAATACAGCTAGAGATTGCGAGTTATTTTCCCTACCGTTTTATAAAAATCCAAAGAGGAACCTGGCAACAGCCGCTCGATGAGAAGCGCTTCGCTAAATGTTTAGATCGTTTACAACAAGAAAATATCTATGGACTTAATTTAGACTCTTGCTCACCCATGCAATTAAAGATGGTCTTGGAGCACCCCATTATGAGTAAAATTCATTGTTTGCAATTAAATTTAGATGAGGTCTTTTTTAACCCTCGCTACCAGCAAATTGCCTATCATGTTTCGGCTCTAAAACATCTCATGAGTTCCTTTTCTCAATATAGAAGTTGGCAATCAGTGCAATTTGGGCAATCAGCTTTTGAGATTATAACACCTGAAAACGAAGAGGACGGATCAGTATTATTCAATAAAATGCGCCAGTGGCTTAGAATGCGACCTGATGAAAGCCATTTTCATTTAGATCTTCATAGCACGATTGAAAATTTGGCTATACCAGAGCTTAAAAATCTTAGGTTTTTACAAGTTAAGGTTGAGCAATATTATAAAGGGATCCCCTTCAGGCTTTTAGAAGATTTACTTAAAAAAACCTCTCAGTTAGAGGCCTTTCATTGGACAGGGCGCAGTTTTACCGATCAATGGATAGAAGAAGATTCTAGAGAAAGGGAGAGGGTAAATGTTCAAACCGAAACGCATCTCACTCAAGGAGTGATCGAGCAGTTACCAAGCACCCTGAAACAGCTGCATTTAGAAGATATATATTTAGAGCTGCCAACTGATGCAGAAGCAATATACGACAGCAGTGGCAGCATGCATTTACAGAGAATTTTAGACAGGTTGCCTCATTTAGAAGACCTTTCCTTAGCTATAAAGGACACTTATTGTACTAGTTTTGAAAAAAAGCACATTGCCCAGCTTTATGCAAATCTTGAATGCCTAACTTTGTCAAATGCCTTCGCCTTTAATAATGCCAACCCTTGCTCTGATCCCCAAAGAACTCGCACACCTTTAGCTCCAAATTTAAAAGTGCTCAATTTCAGATTTAGCTCTTTTAATTCCATTAAAGAGTTGGAAAACATCCTCATCCATTGCCCTAAGCTAGAAAGAATTACATTTACAGCTTGCGCTTTAGCGCAAGAAAACACTATTTACCCTTTCTTTGCTAGCTACCCAGGTCAGGAAACGCAAGAACGGAGTGAGGAGCTTAAGTTTACAGGCCTTTTAAAAGAAATCATCGATCTTTTTGAACATGCGGGCATTGAAGTGATCGTTAGAAAAACAGAAAGTTTGGAATGGCCTGTTAAGAATTGGCCTGGCCGCAGTCTCGACCAAATGCATTTTAAAGAATTATTAAAAAAACAAAGCGAACTATAGAGGAATTGAAAATCAAGAAAGACCAATTTTACCTCCAGTCACTACCTTTAGCTCTCAAAGTACAGATGAAAGTAAGCGTAAAGCAAGGGAAAATGTAGAGCAGGAAGCTAGAGTAGAGAAAAAAAATGGGGATATAGATATTTACAGCCACCCAATTATTTGTTGTCACTACTGTAATGCTCTCCATAAGGCGCTAAAAATGCTATCGCCAAGACAATACATAAATAAACAATTAGCTTGTTAGTGATCCGATTTTATAGGGGCAACTCCACTTTTACGTATAGGCAAAAAAAACCCTCGCAAGTGAATAGAAAGTTATATCAACACAACTTGCAAATACCTAAAGCCAGAGAGTCTCGATACATAATCTCTTTTAAGGTTTTGAACTTCAATTAAAATTGAATTGATGGCCAATCATTTTTTCCTTATATTATTGCCGAATAATCCCTCAAAAAAGGTCTGCTAAATGCTGAATCCTCTTCAGACAAGGCTACTTGTCATAGTCATTTTGCACCCATTTCTTGGAATAATCATAAGTACCTTTGCTTTAGAATTGCTGAAAGACTTAGGAATCAACCTCTCTAAAAAGACTAGGTTTAAATGGGCATGGATTTTCGCTGTTCTAACATCTCTCTTTGGATGCGTAGTAAGAACCTCGTTGCTTTAATTCTCTTCATGATATGCTTTACTAGTGTGCCACTTAAAGCTAATGTTTTTGATGATTACAAAGACATAAAGCAAGCAAAGAAGCTGGCAGATAAATTCAAGAAGTTAAATGCAAATACATCTATTTTTGAATTAGATGATGTTTTAAAGGAGCTTAGGAGATTCGCGGAGAAAAAAGCAGGATATAAAATTTCGTTTAGAGATCTTAAAGGCCAGTTTAAAGAAAACTTAAGAGAGCAAGGTATTCCGTATTTAGATATTTTTGATGATATCTATGAAATATTAACTGATGATAATCTGAAGTCTAAAGGATTAAGCCCAGAGCGAAGAGATCATCTTATTGAGTATATTAACGAGCTTCCTGGAGGTATTCCCGCAGGCATAGCGCTTATGATAGCATCGCCTTTGTTTTGTATTATTGCAATTGGATGCCCTCCAGCAGCACCCTATTGTTACACAGCAACAAGATGGATGTTGGGAATGGGTGCTAGCCTTGTAGCTGAAGGCTTGGTACAATTAGGGGATGAGAAAAGGAATCAAAACAGACCATAACGAGATCAATCCTTGCAGCGCACTCGCCATGTAAACATCTAACATTTAAAATGATAAGATCAGAAACGCCATTAAAACTCACAGAAACAGCGTTAAAATCGATCGAAAACGCTTATGTGGATATAAAAACAATCACAGAAAGGCGCGCAAGCTCTTAAAAAGCCTTTTTAACGTCTTCAAGTTGGTTTGTGATGTTATAAAATCAACAAAAGAATTTTCAAAAGGACTTGGCGCTCTTTAAAGGACTGCATGACTCAACTAGTTTTGCTAACAGATAAAGCTCATGTCTTTTAAACATCAGAGGCAAGCCGCCTCGCATAAAGCGAAGGCGGCGCAAGCCGAACGTCTCATGAGACTCTCTTATGATTCTTATTGTAGTGGCCCCTTTTCAAATCAAGCTCACCATCAAAAAGAGCGAAATTTCAGGAAAAAAAAGCCCAAGCTCTTTAAAAGCTTGGGCTCTTTTTTATTTCCCCTCTTGCTCAATTAAGAGTGGGCTTTTCATCAATCGGAGCCCATTCATCAAGATAAAGGCCAGTAAAACGCAGGCAAAAGAGCCTGCCATCACTCCCCCCTTCACAATATTTTGCACCGCTGGATCTTCAAAGGCCAAGATGCCGATGAATAGGCTCATCGTGAAGCCAATGCCGGCAAAAATAGACACTAGGTAGATATGGGCCAGGCGACTATTTTCCGGCAAGGCTGCCAATTTAAGGCGGATGGTTAAGTAGGAGAATAAAGTGATGCCAATTTGCTTGCCCAAGAAGAGCCCTAAAGCGACACCAATAAAGAGAGGGTTGAAGAAGTCGGATGCCGTCTCGCTAACAAAAGGAACGCCACTCGAAACAAAGGCAAAGATGGGCAAGATGGCCAGCTGAATGACTGGATGGCTTTTGTGCATCAGATCGGCTAAATAAGGCTTTCCCGATTTATCATGAAAAGGCAGGCTAAAGCCGATTAAAAAGCCCGATAGCGTAGTGTGCAGCCCAGCCTCATCAAAACAGATGCAAAGCAACAGCCCGAGCGCGGCATATAAAAGGGTGTTGGCCGTTTGGCGGTAGCTCAGATAGCTGATCAATCCTAAAAAAGGCAGGCTCATCAAAAGCCAATTCACATTAAAGCCATCGGTATAAAAGGCGGCGATGATTAAAATGGAGCCCAGATCATCGAAGATGGCCACCGCAAGGAGGAAGATGCGAATCGAACGGGGCAGACCGGATCCGATCAGGTTAAATAAACAGATGGCAAAGGCAATGTCTGTCGCGCAAGGAACGGCAAAGCCGTTTTGATTTTCAGGGATGCCGTAGTTGATCGAAAGGTAGATGAGCGCTGGCACCAGCATGCCGCCAAAGGCCGCTAGCAAAGGAAGCACCACTTGCTTTTTATCCTTTAAAAACCCATCGTGAAATTCATGCCTGAGCTCCATGCCCACATAGGCAAAGAAGAGCACCATCAGGCCATCTTTGACCCAAGTCTTTATAGACAAGTTAACTTCGTGGAAAAACCAGGGAACTGGTCTTGGCGTATTGACAAAATCGTAATACCAATCGGTCGTATTGGATAAAATTAAGGCGACCAACATGGCTGCGATCATCAAGAGACCGCCCACATTTTCTATTTTTCTCTGCGGCATGCTCACAGCGAATCCTCATCTCTAAGGGTTGGATTGGAAATTTGTAGCGCATGAAAAAAGGTGCGCTTCAAAGAGAGCTTTTTTTTTATTTAGAGCATTAGCGATATTCTTAAAAGGAAATAGGCCCTATATCTTTGGGCTCTGCCGCTATTTTTTTGTAAATTCCTCTTAATTAATAGAATAGGGAATTATACACCGACTTAAAATTGACATGAGAGCCTAAACTTCAAGCTCTCAAGAGGAGAAAAGAAAAAGGGGGGATTTCAATCCCCCAAAATTTTGTAACGCGCTTCTCCTTGAGAAGGGAGAGAGCCCAACCCTTGCGCTCCCTCTTTAAAGAGCCTGCTACCTCGATATAATGAGCCAAATACCCCCAATCCGATATTGACGCCAATGCCGACTTGCGAAAACTCGAGCAGGCCTCGGACAAGTTGCGCCTTAGCTCTTCCCCTTAATGCTTTTTGCCATCTTTCTTCCAAGAGGGGCGAGATCGAGTCTGGTTGCTTGTTCCTTAGAAGGCAATTGACAGCTGCTGAAATGCGAGAAAGAGAGCTCAGCATCGAGACCCCCGGCACATATCCGAGTAAAGAGAGTTGATGGTTCTTTTGATTGAGTTTTTGAGCGATGAAGCTTCTATTTCTTGCTGTCTGCGGCTTAAGAAGAAACGAATTAGATGGGCGGTCTTCCAACTGGTCTTTTCTAAAGGCCTGGTATCCCCAAGTGCCGAACATCATCCACCTCCTCAATAAGTTTATTTTAATTATATCATATGACATCTATTTAATTAATAATTAATTGTAATTTGATTTTTGTATTTATTATAAAGAGGGAAATATAGAGCGATTCATCTCTTTAATTGAAGAAATGGGGCTCCCTTGCTATATTGCTGAATGGGCTCCTTTTACCTAATCAAGTTTTTAGAGTTAAAATGAGCGAAAAAGCTTTCTCCTAAACACTTTAAACCTTGGCAAAAGGAGCTGACCATGCCCCCTTCCGCATCCGATGACATGCTATACAGCATGCGCCTTTCTCTCTTCATCGGGTTTTTGATGCTCATCCTCAAAACTTATGCCTATCATTTGACAAGCTCGACTGCTGTCCTCTCTGACGCCTCAGAATCTTTCATCCATATCTTAGCTGTCGCCTTTGCCGCCTATAGCATGAAGCTCAGCTTGAAACCGGCCGAGCGCGATCATCTCTATGGGCACGATAAGGTGGCCTTTTTTTCCGCTGGGCTGGAGGGACTGTTGATCTCCTTGACCGCCATCTATATTGCCTATGAAGCCATTTGGCAGATGGTGCATCTACGCCCTTTGGAGCAGCTAGAAGCCGGATCTATTCTCATCTTATTGGCTACGCTCATCAACGGCTTGTTAGGATTTTATCTGATTCGCAAAGGCAAAAAGTATGGATCGCTAATTTTAGTGGCCAATGGAAAACATATTTTAGTCGATTGCTGGACAAGCTTTGGCGTGTTCGTCTCTTTGCTGCTAGTTGCCCTTACCGGGCAGCCTCTTTGCGACCCGATCATCTCTTTGCTGATTGCAGGCAATATTTTATGGACGGGATTTCACCTCATTTCAGAGAGCGTCAATGGATTAATGGATGAAATAAACCCTGCCGACTACGACCTCATTCAAAGGCTCGTTCAAGAAGAGACCTCTGCCAAGAGCCTTTTCTTTCATCGGCTGCGCTGCCGCAATACGGGAAAAAAGAGATTCATCGAATTTCATCTCACTTTCCCTAAAGGCACCTTGATTGAAGAGGCGCATGACGTGGCCTCTCAAATTGAAGCCCAGATTCAAAGTCGATTGAATAGCCCGGCTGATTTTTCTATCCACCTGGAAGCTTTAGAAGATCATCAAGAAACTCATTCTAAATACGGAATTGAAAATAATTAGCAGCTACAAAACACCATATAAATAAAATTAGTTATTATTAATTAAATTTTTAATATAATAAGTTTAATTAGTAATAAATTTATTTATAGTGGTGGCCCATGGATTCTATTTCCGTTCATAAACGCTCCTTTTTTGAGCCAGCTTCAGCTCCGATAGAACAGACGTCCTTAACGGTGCAAGCGGATATCACTACAGGAGAAATTAGTAAGAGCAAGAGGAGCAGAATTCAGGCGATCATCAAACACCCCCGCACTTGCCTCAAGGAAATGGCACAAAAAAATAAAGCGCCCCTCTTTGCGGAAAAAGCCCCTTCATTAGTGAAAAGCCACCTAGAAAAATCGGGCCAGAAAAGCCACAACTTGCGCCAAGTCTTTCAAATCCCCCAAGAGAAACTAGAAAAGCCCCTCACTTTACGAGAGCTTACAGAATCTTCTAAAGAGCATGCATTTCCTGTGCTGCAGCCAAAATCCCCTCAAGAGTTATCTAAGAGGGATAGCGCCTCATCTTTAAATAGCTACTCATCCTCCCTTTCAACGAGTTCTAGTTTCTTGCAATATTCCTCTCCTCCCTCTCCTTTTGACTCTTCCGAGCTGAATTTAAACTGGCCTAATCGCAGTGAAAGTGATTGGGGCAGCCGAGCTAACTTAAATAGAGGCGAGGTCAACTCCGCCTATCAAGAGGGGGAATTTTTTCAGCCCGAGCTCGATGACAGCGAGGTAGAAAACCTAGCACAAAGGCCCATCCAAGAGCCCCTCTTCCAAAATCGAGAGCTCTTAGATGAATTCACCAAGAAAGTGAGCTCTCTGATCTCGGAAAATGGTAAATCTTCAGCATCTCAGGAGACAAAGGCGCTGGCCTCCAACCATAGCTTTTCCTATATCGGGCATGGTTTTTATAAAGACATCTATAAAACTTGGAGCGAAGCCATTGGAGAAAACGCCAAAGAAGTTGTCGTTGCCACACTCAAGCAACCAGATACTCCTCAGGCCATTCAAGAAATACAGACGGCGCGCCGGCTCTTTTCCGACCATTTTAAGGGCATGCCAAGAATCCATGGCGTCTTGGAAACCAGCAGTCAATCATTCATCGTTTCTAAGTACTGCAATCGAGGAGCCCTGAGCGACCATGTCCATAAACAGGCCCCTTCCTATGCAGAAAAAGTTGAGCTGGCAATCAAAGCCTTTGCAGCAGTCAGCCGGATGCATGAAAAAGGATTTGTCCACCACGACATCTCCTTAGAAAATTTTCTCGCCCATCAATCCAAGGGAGAGGTCAAAGTTTATATCAATGATTTTGGCTTTTTAACAAAAGCCGAGAGCCAAGAAGCGAGACCTGAGGTGATCAACCTCTTCTTAGCCGCACCTGAAATCATAAGGGGTGGCGTCAAGCAATGGAATGACCCCAAATATGATTCTTATCAACTTGGCTGCGCGCTCTACATTTTGATTGGCGACAAAAAAAATAAAGACTTCCCCTGGTATAAAACTTACACGCAGGCGCCCTCTCACCAAGCGCCTCAAGCCGAAAAATCTAAATGGCAAAAGCAGGTTATGAAAAAGAAAGGCGATTTAGATAAAATGAATTTTGACGGGTTTTCCAAAGAAATGGTGCAGATTATTAAAGGGTGCATGGATCCGAATCCGCACAATCGATTGAGCGCCTCTGAAGCTCTCGATCTGCTCAAAAAAATCGAAGTCTAATTGCAGGCTTTCACCAAAGTCAAATGGCGCTCATGGCGCAAATCCTATTGCCTCAAATCTTGGGTTTGCCTATATCGGACATGGCTTTTATAAAGGCATATATAAAAGCTACTGCCAATCGACAAAAACCCACCTGCTCTTTTCAAGAGCGGTTTCGAGAGCAGTTTTCTGATCCACTTTGACGACTTCCCCTTAAAAATGCTACAGAATGCTACAGATTGGCTCTCATAGATTGACTCTAGGGATCTGCTATTTTCATGCTTGATTGAGCTCTACAAGCTTGATAAAACTTGATGACTCTTGACACTCAAAACAATTCAGAATTAGAGGTTAACGTGTTTTTAACTTCCCCACCTGTGAACCGCCCTCTTTCGACCGGTTCCTTAACAAATAGCCAGCTGCTTAGGTTGCGCAATAAAGGCGCTTCCCCTCCCATCGACAAAAAGACCAATGAACGCCTCCAGGAAATCTTTAACTGGGTCAATCATAAGACTCCCTCCCCCCTCCACTCTCCAGCCATCGAACGCAAAAACCGCACCATCATTCCTCTCGGCGATGCCAAAGGGGTGCGCGCTTACTACAAAAAAGGAGAAGAGCCCGCTCAAATTGAATTTGAAAAGCTGATCTTCGACATCGCTCAACTAGCTGGCCTGCACAATCAGTTTGCCCCCACTGTCTTAGCTGAGATCACTCAGGAGCACTTACTCGACTGGAAAGAGGGGGCGGAAACTGCAGAAGATCGCCAGCAAGAAAAATTGCAACGACAGAAAAGCAAGGGCATCATTCAAGAGGCCATCCAGGGCACTTCATTAGAAGATTTGCTCGATGAGGACCAAGAAAGGGTCATTTCTCAAAAGCATCTTTTAAAAGCGGCCCTGACCTCCCTATTCATCGGCTCCTACGACTTGCATGGCGGCAATCTCTACTACGTCTTTGGAACTTTTCAAAATAAAGGCTTTAAATTTTTTGACAACACCCGCAGTTTGCCCCATTCCAATGGCGTGATCAACTGGGGCGGATACCTTTTGCCCTCTTTTCGCTCAGGTCTGTTAGATTGTCAAAAGAGCTATCTGCCGCTGAGCGCAGACCAAAAAGAGTGGCTTCGCCTCAAAACGCATCTCCTGCAAGAGAAGGCGGCCTGGGTCGAGGATTTCTTAAATCAAGCGCGCACCCAAAAGCGGATCTCTAAACTGCCCAAGCACTGGTTTGACAGCCAGCTAGCTATGCGAGCGCTTAAAGAGCGGTTAGAAAATATCTCGCGCCATCTCCACCGCATTCAATCGATCAGGGACCTATGCTTTGTCGCCATCCCCGACTTAAAATGGCTTGCTGCGCTCCACTTACTGAGCTATCAAGAAAAAGACATCCCGAAGGCTTTCATCTATGGCTCTAGCAAAGAGAAGCTGCAAGAGCACCTACAACATTTTCAATGCCATATTTTTAGTGAAATTGGCGCCATCACCATCGAAGAATTGCTGGATAGATCCCTAGAATTTAATATCGATGTCTTAAAAATTTACAGCAACTTTCAAAGTGAGGAATTACTTGGAGAAGCTTTTGATGCCGCGCTCCTCAAGGCTCTCGAGGAGCTGAGAGACTCTTTTCCCCTCGTCAAAAGTCAAGCTTCAATGCAGCATCTGGGAAAACAGCGGCATCAGCTCTACACTTTGCTGAAAAATCGGGCCGCCTATGATTACAAGGACTTAAAAAGGGAAATTATCGATAATTTACCTGAGGCGCAACTTAAAAAAGCGCCCTCATAGACAAGATCAAAGACGACTTCACAAGGCTTTTTTTAAGTCTATGTCCAAGGCCGGGCCTCCTTAAAACATTGCTTACATATTTATAGCAAACGCTCCTTGGACAAGTCCTTTTTTTAGGCCTCATAAAGCGCTCAAGGTTTTCTAGGAAAATGCCGATGACAGGGGCAGTCTAAATACAAAAAGAGGCCCCCATCCCATGAAACTAGAGCTCAAAGCAATCAAAAGCGCGCTCGAATCTTATGATTTCCAAACTGCGCTGCAGCCGGCAAATGATGTCTTGCAAGATCAGCTTTTCATCTCCCTCGGCCAAGATGAAGAAAAGCGCGCTCTGCTGTTGCAGCTTCGCGTCTACCATGAGTCTTTAGCCAAAGAGGGGGAAGAAGAAGACCCCATCTATTTTTTAAGCCTGTTCTTAGGGCTCCCCTTTGCTGTCGAAGAGAGCTCTTTTGGCGATGTGGCGCGCACCATTTTGATGATCAACAAAGCCGCCCCCTTCTCTCCCTTTGGGCTTAGTGAAATCGATGGCGTGGCCTACTTCAACCATCTCCTCACCTTTAAAAAAGATGAGCTGGAAGAGGACCTCTTAATCGCCACTGTATCAATTGCCATCCACTACATCCGCACATTTGCCTCTTTCATCGAAGAGGTCGCCCTCAAGAAAAAAAGCGCCGACGCCCTCTTTGCCGAAGCTAAATTATCCGCTAAGAGCTTTCTTTAATATTTTCTTAGGAGTCAAAAATGGAGCCGCTAAAGAGAGCTAAAAAATGGGCTGAGAAACCAGATCCTCGGATGGGCATCAGTCCTGAGAGCGCTCAATTTCAAAACCTCTCCAAAGACCAGGTGGATAAATTCATCCAAAAAATGCAACAAGACATGGAAGAGTCATTTTCCGGATTGGAAGCCTCTTTTTTTGCAGCCAAAAGAAGCCATAGCTACCAGTCATTGGAAGATGCGTTAGCCTTTAGGCAGGACCGACTGGAAAAGTCTTTAGATGACATGGCTGAGCTGCTAAAAGATGTCTCTATCTGTCAAAATTCTTGCGGCAGCAACGATGAAGCCTGCCGATTGCTTGCTCTGCTGCAAAACCTTCCCGATCAGCTAAAGGTCGTCGCCCGCGTCCAGCTAGCTCGCCTGCAAGCGGGTCTATTGATTCATAAAATCCACCTGCTCGATGAGGACTTGCGCGACGGCACCTTGCAAGTGAAAGCTCCGGATGGGGCCGATTCTCCCAAGGATTTCACCCCCGATCATCGCGACCGCATCGAAGAGATTGCCGAAGACATTTTAAAAGACTTGGACTTGTCGGTCGATAAAGATATCCCTTTGATTCAGAATTTGAGCGAAGATTACCTCCGCCATATCAACACCATCAAAAGAGATCTCAAAGACAAAGTCACCCTCATCAACCGCCACCTCTCTAAAGATGTGCCGGCCGACTACGAGCTCCCCTTCTTTAAGATCAAACCCGCGCGGGTCGCAAGAGACCTCAAAGCAATCCTCACCAACCGCTGGTATGTCGAAAATCGAGGTTTGATGAGCTTAGTGCTGCAAGAGATCCGCGCGCTCGTCGATAACGGAACGACAGCCGGCACTTTGACCCACATCATCACCAAGATCTTATCTGCTGAGCTAAAGTTGATCGGAGCCGTTCCGAACCTTTGCTTTGCCATCCATTCAATCTATTCAGCTGCTAAGCGCACCTACCGGATACAAAAAGAGCTGCGGCGCGAGATGCGCCATTTAGATATCTTGGAAAGGGAAAGAAAGCACACGCAAAAAGAAATCAATAAGATCGACGGCAAACTCGAGAAATTAGAATTAAAATGGAAAGGATCTCTCAGCGACGAGACCAAAGAGCAAATCGAGGCTGAGGTCAAAGCGATTCAGGAAAGAAGAGCCTTCTACCATGAGCAGACCAAACAACAGCTGCTCCTCATCCGGATTAAAAAAGAAGAGATCAATTCTTTAAAATTTCGCCTGGCTCTAGATGGCCTCTCCATCGGCAATGGCTTTCGCAAAGCCGCCGCCTCCACGCTCTCTATAGCTACCAACCTGGTCACGTTGATCAGCTATGGAATACGCTCGGGAGGCGACCTGTTAAAAAAGATAGCGCCCCTGATGCAAGCGGCGGCAGCCGCTGGAATTGTCTTTTCCTCCGTATCTCTTGCCCTATCGGGAATTGAATTTGGTTTTGCCTTTAAAAAGCTCTACACCAACTACGGAAAAGGCAAAGACTTAGAAAAAGAGCGCGCCACCTGTTTAACAATCCAAAATCACAAAGTCAACAACTTGCCAAAAGAGGGACAAGAGCTGTTAAAGGCCCTCTTGGATTTTGAAAAGGAGCGGCAGAATAAACAAGCGCTTGAAATTATCTATGAGAAGAAAAAGCTCATTTTGGGGCTGGCCGCAACTTCGCTCGCCGTCGCCGCCGGCGTCTTTGGCCTTGCAGCTATCTTTACTGAAGGGGTGACGCTCGGCGCCCTACTTGGCGTCTCGATCGGCATTTCGATCATGACATCGAGCTTCATGGTCTACCAGCATTTTAAAGAAAAAAAGTGGAAAAAAGAACAAGAGAAGTTGGATAGAAGCACGCTCACCCATGAAGCTCTGCGCGTAGAGATGGGTCCAAAAATCCAAGCGCTCGACCTAGAAGACAATCAAGAGACGCTGGAGCTGATTGCCCAAATTCTAAAAATTAAAAAGGCGGAGCTCCTCTTAGACCCCACCTATTACTTAAAGAAACACTTTAAGCTGATTCTCTCCAAGCCCACCTTTTTAGAGTAGCCATGCATCTATTTACCTTATTGCAGCGACAAGAAAAGCGCCGTAGAGCGCTTTTCTCTCTTTATTGGGTCATCTCCATCGCTTTTTTTAGCTTGATGGTCAAAAATCCATGGCTCTTAGGTTCAAAGCCCCTTTTAGCTTTTTTAGGGCTGGAGCTTTCTTTAAAGCTTTCATTTTCCAAGCTCTTGCATCGCCAAAGCCCACCTCTAAAAACCATGGGGCAAAGTGCCTATCAAGCTCTTTATTTTCTAAGCTACCTGGCCGCAGCCAAAATCTTTGGCAATTTGGGCTTTTACTGTCTCGCGCTTGTAGCGCCCTCATCGCGCCACTTCTGGCAAAAGATTGCCCCCTCTAAAAAGCAAGAAGCGGTCAAAGCACATGCCTTGAAACCGATGGAGCTTTTTTCGCTGCAAGAGCGGTGGATTGACGCTCGCTTGTTGCAAGGCGCCTTTCTTCTTTGGATGATTGCTATCGCGCAATTGACCGGGGCGGACGTCTCTCAAGGCGAGGGGCTCGTCTTGATGAGCAGCGCCTTAAACATCTCCCTCCTATGCGGGCAAGCTCTCTCCTCCTTGATCGGCGAAAGCGCCTCTTTTGGCTGGCAGTTTTGTAAATTTGCTCTCGAGCGCTTTTCAGCTCTATCCCTTGTCTGTCTAGGTTTTCCCCCTCCTTCAGAGGATTTGCATTAGAATCTGGCCCAAAAATTACCCTTTGACTTTTGAGATGAGGTCTATCTGAAAATCGGGTATATTCTTTCAAGCAAAGGAGACTTCTCACTATGAAAAAGACGACAATTGGACCTTTAGAATGCCTGGTTAAAAAAGGGGGCGAACAGCACATTGTGCTCTTTCACGGCTATGGCGCCAATAGCGCCGACCTCTATCCACTATGCCATGAGATATTGAGCCCAGAGGAAGCAGATCGGTTCACCTGGATATTTCCCAATGGGCCTTTGCCCATGCCCCATTTTCATGGGCGCGCCTGGTTTCCCATTGATATGGAACATTTGATGAGCAAAAAAGGGCAAGACGCCTTTATGCAGAGCCGGCCAAAAGGGCTGGAGGAGGCTAGGTTGCTGGCAGAAGATTTTTTTCAAGCGCTAGGCGTGCCCTATAGCCAACTCATTCTCGGCGGCTTTAGCCAAGGGGCAATGCTAGCCACAGACTGCACACTGAACTTGCCAGAAAACCCTCTCGGGCTTTTGATCTTATCGGGTTTTTTAATCGACCACAAGGGGTGGCCCAGCCGGATGATGGGAAGAGCTGGCACGCGGTTTTGCCAAACGCACGGCTACCAAGATGATATTTTGCACTACGCAGGCGCCAAAGAGCTGACGACGTTATTGCTAGAAGCTGGCTGGCATGGGGCGATGACGGCCTTTCGAGGGGGGCATACGATTGCGCCGCAGGCTTTAGAAGCGCTCGCCCTTTTTTTAAGGGCCAGCTTGGCAATTTAACCCTTTAAAAGATCTTAAGAGTCGGGCCCTTCTACAGGCGATGGACGAGCACTTTGGCAACTCGGTGCCGCTCCATCTTTAAGATCTTGAAGCGGAACCGCCCCCACTCAAAGCTGTCATCTTTGGCAGGAATATTGCCGATCTGCGCCATGCAAAAGCCTCCGAGCGTGCGGTACCTAGCCCGCTCCTCTTCTGGCAGGGAGTCAATATGAAAGAGGGCTTTAAACTCATCGATCGGCAAGCGGCCGTCGATGAGGAAAGAGCCGGGATTGAGCTGAATCAAGAGAGGGTCTTTTTCGAGCGGGTTGGCCAAGATATCTTTCACAATGGAATTTAAGACATCGTTCATGGTGACCAGCCCTTGAATGTTGCCATATTCATCGGTGACCATGGCCACATGCTGATTGGACTTTTTAAAGGTGGAGATCAGCTGCAAGACGCTGGTATTTTCATTGACGAACAGGGGCGCGCGCAGCAGCACTTTTAAGTCAAATTTGCCCTTTTGCATGGTCTGAGAAATCAAGTCTTTCGAGCGGATAATGCCGACAATCTTATCGAGGTCTCCCTCGCAAACAGGAAAGTAGTGATGCCAAGACTCTTGAATGATTTGATGCACCTGATCGAGCGAATCGCTTAAATTGATCCATTTGATATCCAGCCTTGGGATCATCAATACGGCGACATGCCGATCGGCCAGGCGAAAGATATTTTCGACCATATCTTGCTCGGCCTCTTCGATCACCCCGGCCTGAGCGCCGGCCTCTAAGGTGATTTTGATCTCATCTTCGGTGATGGTATCTTCCTTTTTCCCTCTGGAGAGGAGGCGCGCAAAAAGCTCAAATGAGACAACAAAAGGATAGGTGCATACGATGAGGTATTTGATGATGTGGGCGCAAGGAGGGGCTAGCTTTTTCCAGTAAAGGGCGCCAAGTGTCTTGGGCATCATCTCTGTGAAATAGAGCATGGTGAGCGTGAGCCCCACTGAAACGAAGGCCAGAGAAGACTCTCCATAAAGCTCTACAACTTGTGCTCCCACGCCGGCCGCGCCGAAAGTATGCGCAGACGTGTTGAGTGTCAAGATAGCTGCCAAAGGGCGATCCACCCTTTTTTTTAAATCCTCTAAGATATGCCCCGCCTCTGAACCTTGCTTTTTTAGTAGGCCGATATAAGACATCGAGCAGCAGAGGAAAACTGACTCTAAAATGGAGCAGATAAAAGAGATAATATGAGAGATCAGGAAAAAAAAGATGAGTGTCTTCATGATATTGGGGTCTAACTCAGATGAGAGATGAAATCTAGCAGGTGCAAATTAAAAGCTGGATGCATGAAAATTTTTAATGTACAGAGCAAGTCATTTTGGCAATTGACAAAGAGGCCACTTTACACCAAAGATGGCCCTGTTGCCAATTAAAAAAGAACAAAGCCCCTCTTTTTTGAGACTGGGATCCTATCTATTGGAAACGAAAAGAGGGACGAAGCCTTCAGCTTTTTTAAATCAGGTTTATAGTCAGTCTGGAGGCTGGAGTCTGGAGTTTTTAGCTTGGAGGTTGGAGCTTTGGAAAAAACATAGCGCTCTTTTCTTTGCTCTGTTAAAATAAAGCGTGCCATTTATAATATGACCAGTTATTTTGACAGTCTAGACAGACTATAGGGTTCTTGGAAAATCTTTCTAAGGCAACGCTTAAGTCGGGCGCGCTTTTGGTCCAGGCATTCATCAGATAGCCAGCGCTGACCCGCATGAGTCATCACATTTTAGCTTTTAGCTGGAGCCCGCCCTTTTAGGGCAAGCCGTTCGCAAAGGAAAAGCCAAGAAGCGCTAAGAATGTTTTTACGTTCCTTTTGCCGTCTTATGACTAATATTCTCTCTATCAAATAATGAGGTAGCGATTTTTTGATGCCAACTGCATCAAACCACCAAAAAAATGAGCCTATTACGAAAAGCTTTGGGAATATTGGCTTTCTTTATTTTTTATTATACGCTTTATCAATGGTAAGGGAGATTTCGCCACATGCGTCGCTCGATTTGCTACTGTGAACCTGCTGTAGCCCTCGCTGGGCAGGTAAGCACGTGGAAATTTTTATACACCCCCGCAACAACACTTCCTAAAGGAAGCTTACTCAAGTTCGACCTGCTCAGCAAAGGGCGAGCTATCGACTGGCAGCCGCCTGCTACGCAAAATGGGAAAGGCGCCAATACGGTCTGGCTAGAACTACCTAACGGCAAGACGGCATTTGCCAAATGTGTCGATTCGGCCGAGAGCATCATCCCTCAATATGAATTCACACTGCCGGCGGCCATTCCGAGCGGAACCCCTCTGACGTTCTTCTTGGGCAACTTAGACGGCGATGAAAAGGGCGGCAACACAGCCCAGAACTACATTCAAAGACGGCGTCCTTTCCATCTCTATGTCGATCCAAGCGGCAAAGGGCAGTACCAAGAACCTGAAGTGTTCAGCTTAGATATCCGCGGCGCCAAGCTCTACACGATCCGCATTCTAGCTCCCTCTTTCGTGGCCAAAAACAAGCGCTTTGATGTGGTGGTGCGCTTTGAAGATGAATTTGGCAACCTGACCAGCAACGCTCCCGATGACACGCTGATTGAGCTCTCTTATGAAAACATTCGAGAGAACTTAAACTGGAAGCCATTTGTTCCAGAGACCGGCTTCATCACCTTGCCCAATCTCTACTTCAATGAGCCAGGCATCTACACCATTTGCCTGACTAATTTGACGACAGGCCAAGTGTATCGATCGAGCCCCATCAAGTGCTTTGCCGAAAATGACAACCAGCTTGTCTGGGGTCTGCTTCATGGAGAGTCTGAGAAGTATGATTCGACAGAAAACATCGAAAGCTGCCTGAGGCACTTTAGAGATGAAAAAGCGCTAAACTTCGCCGGAGCCTCCCCCTTTGAGAGCGCGGAAGAAACTCCCAATGAAGTTTGGAAGACTGTGAGCCAAAACATCGCCGACTTCGATGAAGATGATCGCTTCAGCACTTTCTTAGGCTGCCAATGGGTAGGCGAGCCCAAAAAAGAGGGCTTGCGTCAGATTCTTTTCAACAAAGACAGCCGGCCGATCTTGCGCAAAAAAGAAGCTAAATACGCCTCTTTAGACAAGCTCTACCGCAACTTCCCTCAAAAAGAGGTGTTGGCCATCCCCTCCTTCACTATGGGGTCGCCCGCCCCCTTCGACTTCCAGCACTTCTATCCAGAATATGAGCGGGTCGTCGAGATCTACAACGCTTGGGGGTCTTCTGAGTGCACAGCTAAAGAGGGCAACGACCGTCCCATCCACGCCTCTAGCAAAAAAGGGGCTAAAGAGATGCCGGAAGGGTCTGTGCTCAAAGCGCTCTTGGCTGGCCACCGGTTTGGCTTTGTAGCCGGGGGCTTGGACGACCGGGACCTCTACCAAGACTTTTATGACATCGACCAAGAGCAGTATTCTCCTGGGCTGACGGCCATCATCACGCCTCAGCACTCCCGCGATGCCATTTGGGAAGCGCTCTTTCAGCGCTCTTGCTATGCCACAACCGGCGAGCGGATCATCTTAGGGCTGGAGCTGGCCAAGAATACAATGGGTACGGAGATCAATACGACAGTCAAACCAGGCTTGCTCGTCAACCGCCACCTCTCAGGCTTTGTCGCCGGCACAGCCCGCCTACAAAAGGTAGAGATCGTCTGCAATGGTCAGGTCGTACAAACCTTTTCATCAGACACGTACCACTTAGAATTTGAATATGACCACCTCGTCCCATTGGAGAGTTTGGTGGTTAAGACAAAGGTCGCCACCTATCCGTTCGTTTTTTACTACCTGAGGGTGACGCAAGAGGATGGGCATATGGCCTGGTCTTCTCCTATCTGGGTCGACTTGACCCCTGCCGCCGAAAGGGCCGCCGCTAAAAAAGTGCAAAAGCCGGTCAAAAAAGCGCCAATCTCCTTCGATGAAGATGAAGAAGATGAGGAAGAGGAAGAAGATTTCTTTGATGAGGAAGAGGATGAGGAAGAGGAAAACTTTTAACATCCACTTCTAAAAAAGTCCCCTCTTGCATTGGATGGGGGATGGATTGCAAAATGGATTGCAAAAAGGGGCAAGCTGGTTTTTTTGTCAGCTTGCCCCTTTCATTTGTCCGTTATTTTTTAGCAAAGGCCTCTTTAATAAAGATCTCTTTAGCAAAGATCTTTTTAGCAAAGATCTACCCCTGCTGGCGGCCGATCTCTTTGAGCTGCTCATCGATCCCATGCAAATCGGCAGACTGGCGGCCCATATATTCCCTGAACTCTTTGAGCAGTTCGATGAAATTATTGGTGAAGCCATATAACGTCTTCACATCATCTTTTAACTTCGCTGTTTTCAACAACGCCTTAGAGGTGCTTTTAGAAATTTCATTGACCTCTCGATGCACTTCCAGCAACTGAGCATTCGCTTTCATTTGATTGCCCGCCACCGCCAAATCTCTCTCCTCTATCGCTGAGAGGCGTTTCTCCAATACACGGAAGCGCTCTTCCCTGCGAGAAAATATGCTATTTGCCAGACGATAGATGGCATAGATAGTTGCGCCCACGGCGAGAGCCCCCAATACAATCGGATAGGCCGACCGGCCCGCTTGATTTAAGTGGCGGGATGGCTCACTTGAAATTCCTTGGCAGATCTCCCATGAAAGAGAGCGCGTCGAATCGAATAATGCCCACATATTTTTTTTCTATCCTGCAATGAGTTTTTTTCTTGATCTCTCACTCAATTCCCTCACCCCTCCCGACACTCGGGACGGACAACCACTTTTAAAGTGGGGGAATGACAACCCCCATTCTAATAGTCTGGGAAATAATTGGGAGGATTTTTGACGATGAGACGTAAAGAGCGGTGTTGCTGTTTCAACTCATACCCGACATGATCGCTGAGGCCATAACACTCGATGACTTTTAGCTGTTTTAAATGCATCTTTTCTATCATCCGAGTCAGGTCTTGCTTTTTAAGAGCGTCATTTCTTTGAATATGGAGCTTTTCCAAAGAGGGAAAGGAATATAATAGGGCGCGAATCTTTTTTAAGGGAAAGTCTTCTTGAAAAATGCAAAGAGAAATCACTTTGATGAGAGAGGAAAGTTGCCAGGGAGGCCTTGAGATCTGCAGCCCCTGCAGCTGGTCA
>JARBTN010000089.1 GCA_029240195.1 Chlamydiales bacterium | reverse complement strand
AGTCAATCAAGTCGACCAAAAGCAGGAGGGCGCAGGCGGTCACTTCATCGGCATGGAAAGATCCATCGTGGGTTCCAAAGCTGCGGGGCTGTTTGACTCTCTCTAGGAGTGAATGCATTCTATACCTGTACACTTTCTTGTTGGCCAGCTGAAAAAAGGAAGCGAGCCTTCTCTAAGGGCGCCTGGCACTTGGGGGCTCAATTTTTCTTCAGCTTAGAGAGATCGAGCTCTCAAACTAAAAAAAGGGCGCCCAAATTTCACTTTTTTTCAACTTCGGTGGCAATTTTCTCTTTTTAGAGGAAGGAAAAATTGTAATAAGGATCGCTTTTTAAATCATCACATCTTTCATTGCTGCCGTTTATTTTTTCAAGAAGCCCCTCATTTTCAAGGGGAAAACAGTTATGAACACTTGTGAACAAGATTTTCAGCAGAGAGAGAATAAGATTTTGTGGAAAAAAGAGGTGATTTTTTCATGGTATAAATGTTTATATTTCAGCAGGTTACAAAAGCTTCCCTTGAGCAGCTTCCACAATGGGGTATGCTGAAAAGGGGGTTAAAAAGGGAAATGGAAGGGATCTATCGACAAGTTGCCGACACATATCCCACAAAAGAAGGGGAGAAAAGGAGGGTGTTTTCCCCTATCCATGGCGATAAAAAGGCGAACAAAAGGCGGCTTGCGAAAAAGAGGGCGCCCTTTTCAGCAAAGAAGTTGAGGAAAAATAGCTGTTAACGCATAAAAGCGATTTTATGAGATAATGAGGCTTTTTACCCCCTTCTTTGTTGCATTCACTAGTGCTGCACCTCAAAATTTTTAGTGTATCAAACAAGCGAAAAAGCGCTTTAGAGTAGCCTTGATCACTGAGTGTCGAGGTGTATAGTACGCGCAAGACTTAAAGAGATATTCCATGTCATTGAATTTAGATTTTGCTTATTTTGATCTGACCACCCCGGATGCGGTTTTGACATCTATTGATCACATAGATGATGGCTTGGCGGAAGGCGTTGTCGCGATTGAAGGCATTTCCCCCCACTTTGTCGGTTTTGAACTCGATCCCCACCTGGTCTTTTTTAATGTCAAAAGCGTGCTCGCCCAGGTTGGAGTGGATGCGCACGGCACCCATTACGAGCTGGATAAAGCGCGTGGCCGGGCGGTGGTGCAGCTGAGAATTTCTGGCATCGGATCACTTGGCAAAGAGCTATTGGCTCTGTTGACCCCAGGCATGTTTGTCGGCAAGCTATTTGCCGCTGATGAGCGGCGGCGCGTGCGCGACCCGTTTTACTTATCGCGCATGTTTGGCCGCTCGGATCGGGGGGGCAATTCTCTCTTATCGCTCGGGGGGATGGATGGCAGCGGCAATTTAGTTTTAGAAAAGATCGATGGCCGGGCTGTGGCTTACCTCGCTTTGCAAAACGGCCATGTCGTCTATGATAGCGCCATGAGCGGCTTTTTAAAGACTCTCGCTAAAGGGCTGAAGTCACAAGATACGCCCATGCGCAGTTTGCTCAAGCTCAATCAAGTTTTCTGCCCTCAGGCAAGCCGCATTGTCCAAGATCAAGAGCTTTTGCTGGTCAAAACGCAGCCTTTGCATATTCGCACGGTCTTTGCGCACGTGATCGATGAATTGCTGCCTCCTGGATACCGCCACACTTCGGCATCCATTCTTCAGCCTGATACCTTTGCCAGCGGCGACATCTATGAGCTATATGGAACAAGTCAGACGGAATTGACAGAGATCCCGCTTGAGTTTTATACACTGGAGCCTTATCGGGAGCATGTCTTTTTCCAAGATCGAGATCAGCTGAAGGCCTGCATTGAAGAAGAGTCGACGCTCTTTAAGGCCTTAGAAACGGCTCCTATGCCTTATAAGCAATGCGCTTCAGTGTTCATTGCCAAGGGGGAGCAGCTGCTCAATTTGCAATCTAGCGATTGGGTGACGAGCGAGATCAAGTTTTTAGAATTTCCCGGGATGATGCATGAAGAGCGTCAGGCGCTGATGGTTGAAAAGTCCATTCAAAAGCAGTCCTCTTATCCCTTTCTCAAAGCCATCGATGAGGGCTCAATTACAAGCCAGGGCATTTTGCTGACTCGCTACTTCCCCTCGCCCCTGTTAAAGAGGATGCTGCTCAGCGAGCGTGTGCAGCAGAAGTTAAAAGGGATCTATTTTGAGCAGCCGTCTCTATCCAATGATGACTTTTTCTCTCATGAAGACCGCGCCCTCTTAACCGACTTGGTGCGCTTTGCCATTCCTGTCTTTTGGGTGGATCGCAAGACAAAGCGCCTATTGCAGTATGTGCAAAAAAGGGATAAGGATGCGGGGATGTTTGTCCCCATCGGGCAAGTGGAGAGCTATTTAAAGGCGACGGTGTTTGGCATTTATGGATCCAATTTGTTTGCCGATGATTTTGAAATGGAGCTTCAGCAGCTGTTAGGCGGGGTGCTCGCCTTGCGCCAGGAAGTGGCGCACCCGCTGCTCGGCCATGAGACGCCTTTGGCGCTTGTGACTGGCGGTGGCCCAGGTGCGATGGAGATGGGCAACCGAATTGCCAAGCAGACGGGAATCCTTTCCTGCGCTAATTTGGTCGACTTCCGTCCAAAGGACGGCTCGGTAGTCAATGAGCAGCGGCAAAATAGCTTTGTTGAAGCAAAGATGACCTATCGCTTAGATAAGATTGTGGAAAGACAGGCAGAATTCCACCTGCACTTTCCCATTTTCTTAAAAGGGGGCATTGGCACCGACTTTGAATTTTGTTTAGAGGAAGTGCGCCGCAAGGTGGGCGGCGTTTCGCCGACGCCGATCATTCTCTTTGGCGGGCAATCTTTTTGGGAAGAGAAGATCACCTCTCGCTTTCACTGCAATTTGGCAGCAAAGACGATTGAGGGCTCGGAGTGGATCAGCAACTGCTTTTACTGCGTAGAAAACGCAGAGCAGGCGCTTAAGGTATATCGCGCCTATTTCCAAGGCTCTTTGCCAATAGGCAAAGGGGGCCCAGTCTATCCGAAAGGCTTTGCGATTGCCGCCGATCTGTTTTAAGAAGAGCGCGCTAAAAAAAAGAGGCCTTGGGACGTCTTATCGTCCCAAGGCCTCTTTTTTTTCATCACCAATTAAACTTAGAAGCTCCAAGAGATTCTGCTAGAGAGATAGTTGCTTCTATGGCGCGAGTACTGTCCTTCCATGCAAAATCCGTCATGGTATTCTAAGTACAGCCTGACCTTACGGCCTGTGCCCTGCATCTTGCCCCATTCATAGCCTAGAGCATATGTGCGGTCGCCCACCCATTCAAAGTCTTGCCAGTTGCGGAAGTGCATGGCAAAGAATGGCCGGCCGTAGATGCGGTAGTAGGGGCTATTTTTTTGTGGCAGCAACGCTTCGAGCCCGTACTCAAAATAGAGGGGCTCGACTTCATAGGATTTGTCGCTCGAGCAGACGACGCCCACGCCGCCATAAAAACGCATGGCCTCTGTCAGCTGGTAAGAGGCGAAAAAGTCGATCGTCTCGCGGCTGGGGTTGAGGCGGTTCATGCCGGGATTGACATAGGTGAGCCACTCATCGCCCAAATGACTTGAGATATGGGTTAGGCGAGCGCGGAACGACCATTGGTCAATGGCGTAGGTGCCCATCAAAGAGACGAGGAAGTCGGTGTTGACGAGAGGCGCTGAGTAGGAGTCGACATCGAATACGGAGAAGATGCCGCCTTCTAGATCCAGCTGGAGATCGCCCTGCCATTTGCCGACATTATGCCAGCGGTAGAGGGGGAATTGATCGCCCAAAGTGACAGCGGCGCAGCGTTTGGAGAATATGCCGTCATTGAAACGGTAGGCTGCGGAATAGGTTGTCTGCCTTGGGTCGGCAATGAGGGGTTTAAATAGCGAGGAAGCTTCTGGAAAGAAGATTCCTTTTGTACGATTGAGAGGGCGCTTGATTTCCTCTGAATCGATCAAAGAGACGCTTTTCACTTCCGGAATATCTTGAACAAAGGAGATGATGCGCTGCCGCATTTCCAAAGAAGCTGGCAGATGCCCTAAGGTGACGTGCCCTTTTTGGAACTGCACAGAGACTGCATTTTCGTAGTAGTGCATGTCGACAAGCGCTTGCACATACCCTTGCAAGTAAGAGTCTTCTTGATTGATAAAACGTTCTTCAGGCAGAGCCTCTTTTCGAGACAATGCTTCTGTGGTAAAATGCGTATCCAATGTAGTCTCAGCACCTAGTAAAGCGCTGAGCATCAATGCGATACCATATGGCAAGAGATGAGGTTTCATTGATTTCCTTAAGATGGGGTGGTCTATCTTTAATAAAAAAAATTTTAGAGATCTATAACAGGCTCAGCATATTATTAGCAAAAAAAAACTGAAGAACCTGCAAGGCCTTATATGTTATATCACCTCTATCTTTTATCGCATCCCTTAAGAGAAAAAGATTGCTTTTTGGCAGTTGAGAACCTATAATTTCAATTAAAAAGGGGCAATAGCTCAGTCTGGTTAGAGCAGCGGACTCATAATCCGTCGGTCGGGGGTTCAAGTCCCTCTTGCCCCATTCCCTCCACAGTATATTCTAAAGCCCATTTTCCCTTTGCCACCACTCAGGGGAATCTCCCTTTTTACGCAAATTTTACGCACTTCGCTGCATCAAACTGCAATCAACCAGCACAAAATTCCCCTCATTTTTATCCAATTACCACCGCGTTTTATTTTCTAATAAACCCTTGGCAAAATAAGGGAATCACTATCCAATTTTCTCTGCAACTGCGTAAAAATTGCGTAATTTCCTTAAATTTTCTAAAGAAGTTTTACCTCTTACCTCTGTCGACACCGCTATTTTCCCTGATAGTGCACGGGATTTACAATCCGCTGTTCCAGTTTATTCCGCAAAAATTTAAAGTATTTTCTTTAATTCAGGAGGCTTATGGGAACTATTAGAGAGTTTACCAAGAAAAGTGGCGAAAAAAGTTATCATGCAGAAGTCAGGCTAAGAGGCCATCCACCGAAGAGGAGTTCCTTTAGAACAAAAACTCAAGCAAAGAAGTGGATTCAAGATACGGAGTCCGCAATTCGAGATGGGCGCTTTAAAAGCCAATCACTCTCACGCAAACATACGGTCAGCGACTTGATCGATCGCTTTACTGAATATTGCCTACCTAAAGATGGTAAGTACTACATAAAGAAGGTACAGCTGCTACAAAGGTGGAGAGAAGAGCTCGGTAGCCTTTATCTTTCTGACCTGTCCCCCGCTCATATTGCTCAAGTGCGCGATATGATGCTCAATGAAACAACATCAAAGAAGAGCTTGCGCAGCCCTTCAACCGTCAATCGATACATCGCAGCATTCTCTAAAGCGCTCTCTGTCGCTGTCAAAGAATGGGAATGGATTGATGAAAACCCCATGTTTAAAATCTCAAAGCCAAAAGAAGCTCGAGGAAGGGATAGATATCTCTCTTTAGAGGAAAAAAATCGATTGCTGCAGGCTTGTCAGTCTTCTTCTAATCGGTATCTTTACCCAATCGTAAATCTCGCTCTTCTGACAGGAATGCGCTATGGCGAGATTGTAAACCTAAGATGGGGTGATATCCATTTTGAAATGCGTTCTATAACGCTTCATGAAACCAAGAATGGGGAAAAGAGGGTGATTCCTTTGACGGAGGACATGATAAAGATTTTAAAGGAGGCTCCTTCTTATGAGGGGAAGGGTGGTGAGCTGATCTTTGATAGTCTCAAGGTAGCCAATACAAAAAGCCCTATTTCTATTCGTAAATCGTTTGCTCGCGCTTTAAGAGTCGCTGGGATTGAAAATTTCCGCTTCCATGACCTACGCCATACAGCAGCCTCTTACATGGCTATGGGAGGAGCAACACAAGGAGAATTGATGGCAATCCTTGGTCACCGCTCACCGACGATGACACGTCGCTATGCACACTACAGTCAAGACCACTTGTTAACCGTCCTGGAAAGAGCGTATAAACCCCGGGATAAAAACCTAAAGCTGGAGAAAATATGAATTTAAAACCTGATCTCGTTTTCGCTTACTACCAAGGAAAATGGGTCTATGTACCATTATTGCATGCGCTAGAAGAAGCTTTATCAGATGAGGACTCCCCATTAGATACTGAATTACAAAGACATGTAAATACTGTGAAAGATTATATCAGATCTTTAATAGAAGAGATAATTAACCTCGACGAGTTATCTGAAATAGAGATTAGAAGGCTTTGTAAAGACAATGATATCCCTTTGAGATGGGTTACTAATCATTTCTCAGAACTTTTGCCTAGGGATAGAACTAAGCAGAGGCTTGATAATAGATCGAAACGCAAGTTAAAGGTTTTGGATGAAATTACTTACAATAAGTTTATTAAGGCTCTGTCATGTGTTGATAAAAAGGCGTTAGTTATAGCGAAAATATTATGGCATATCAATAATAAATGTAGGGGGGCGATAGATTTCAATACTGGAAAATCGGTTAATGCTAATGTACCTTTTATTACATTGGAAGAAGTTTTACGCTTAAATCTTGATGATATAGGTGTTTTCGATAATGGCCACATTTTTATTCAATCAAAGAGGCGTAGTTGTTTCTATAGACGTGATGCGACTATTGTGCTGCCAGATTCTATAGGGAGATCTCTATGGCGGGAAATTTCTTCAAATTCTTGGTTCATTTTTGCGAATAGAAAGGGAGGACCTTTACATGCCCAGAATATAGATAAAATTTTTAAGGAAGCGGGGAAAGCGGCGGGTATAAAAGAACCTGTAACCTCCTTGTCTTTAAGGCCTTTTATAGATCACTTAGATAGAGATATTTCAGTTGAAGAATGGAATCTTTTATGTGCCAAAGTTCCTCAACTCCAATCAGAGTTAGGAAGTCCGCGCATACATGACGCACGAGATGTTTTTAATGCTATTTTGTATCTTGAACGATCTGGATCATCGTTCAGGAAATTGCCAACATCATACCCACCGACGAAAGCTGTCGCTTCTCAGAAAGGTAGGTGGAAAAAGAACGGTATATACAAGGCTGTATTGGAGGCTCGTCAATCAATCTTTTCAAATTCCACAAACAAGAACGAATGACTTCGAAGACAAACTCATATTTTATCCTCAGAGAAATTTATTAGAACCTTTTCCACACTATATTGTTAACGGCTTTTATTGCTAAAAATGATTTCGTGAGAGAAGATTAGCGTTAAACAGAATCGCTTCAGCATTAAAGAAAAGCGACTGCAAATAGGAAACCTAATCTTCGAAGGGGGACTGCATGTTAATCGACGTTATAACAGGCGAGACAATAGATAAGTATACCAGCAGCCAAATAGGTACTGGTTTTTATCAGTGGTTGACAGTGCGTCAATTTTGCTCGACTTATCGCTGGCCAACTGAAGCAGGAGTGAGAGCCATGATTTATGGAGCTTTTACAGGGAAAAACCCCTTCAGGTCAGCTTTTAGCAAAGTCGGTCGGAGAGTTTTAGTGAATCCCGGGAAGTTATTTAAGATGATTGAGGAGCTGAATACTTGCTCATCACAAGGAATTAATAAGGGGTCTTGCATATCTCGGAGAGGGGAGTCGACATGACTATTTTGGAAGAGAAGCTTGAGACTAGTCAACCCTTTTCCATTCAGCAATCAAAGGATAGAGAGAGCAGTGACTATTGTATTCAGCTTGAATTTGCTTTTATGAGTTCTCTGGAGCCCTCCTATCCTTTAAGAAAAAGGAGGAAGGCCGTGAGAAAGTTGAGCTCTAACTAAACCCTTGTGCTCAGCAAGTTGCAGCTTGCTGAGCGCATCATTTATAAAGGATTCTATATTATGAATAACATAGAGAACGGTTTAAATCAAAACGAAACTGTTCTAGCACAAATGAACTATCAAAAATCTTGCGATAGAGCTGAAGAGCTAGAAGATATAGCCAAGGAGGCGTCTCAAAAAAAGCCCTTTGAGAATCTGCCAAGCGGCTTTTACTTCATAGAAAATCGCCTTGAATATACGGACTTCAACAAAGATGGGGAAGAGCAGCTTCCGACTTATGTTTGTTCTAAACTTGAGGTGATTGCTTGTACAAGGGATCAAAACAATCAAAATCATGGTAGGCTTCTTAAATTCAATGATTTAGATGATTGTGAACATCAAATTGCTTTGCCTATGGAGCTTTTAGCTGGAGACGGGATAAAGCTGAGAGAACTTCTTCTCTCAAATGGTTTAGAAATAGGCCCTAGCAAACGGTCCCGTCAGTTGCTGACTTACTATATTCAAGCATGTCATCCTAAAAAGCGTGTGCGATGTGTTCCCCAGATTGG
>JARBTN010000088.1 GCA_029240195.1 Chlamydiales bacterium | reverse complement strand
ACATTAAATGGATGGGGTACTAGCTTTGTCGCCCTTATAGCCGAAGCTTAAAAATACTGACTAGGAAATTATATAAAAGGTAAGAAGCCCAGTTAAAAACCGCTTGCCTCGTTCCCTTTTTGAAGGTACAAATTAAAAAGCTGTCCCTCTCAAATAGGAGCCCTCAAGATGCAAGCGCCCGCCCCTTTCAATGCAGTTCCCTTTTTTGGCCATCCTCAGAAAACAGGAGAAGTCCCTCTAAAAGACTTTCTTCCTTTGCCTATCGAGGTGGTGGTTCCCATCTTTCAATCTCTCTCCTTGCAAGATCAAGCCCAAGCAACGCTCGTGTGCAAGGATTGGAACGGGCTGCTCAAAAGCCACCATTTTCAGCTGGCCGAACTGGCCCACATCCATTTATTGCCCAAGAGCCATTCGCTGCAGACTAAATTTTTGCTGCCGCACAATTGGCACCAGGTCGAATACATCACCCGCTCTGCCCAATTCGTCCTTATGGAAGGGGGAGAGGGAACACTCCTGCTCCTTCAGCTAAAGAAAGGGAAAATCACTTCCTTTCATCTTACAGACAATCCCAACGTGCAAAAAACGCAACAAGTGGCGGGAGCTTTTTTTTTAAGAGATGACTGCCTATTCACCCATTCAAATCAAGGAGCCGATCAAGGGTGGCTCTTAAGAAAGAACATCGTACTCTCTAAAGACTTGCGCCAAGAAGAGTTGCAGTTAGACCCCATGGAGACACCCCTTCTCTTTCAAGATGCGCGGGCCCTAACCCACATCAAAAAAAAAGCTGTTTGGAGCCTCCCGCACTTCTTTGCTCCGACCAGGTCAAATTCCCTCTTTGCTGAAAAGCACTCCCTCCCCCCCTATCTATTTAAAGTGACTTTGAATCAAAGTCAGCTCCTCTTAAAATTAAAAGCCAAAGATATCACCGGAGAAGGGAAAGAGGCCTACCTCACTGAAGTCAGCTACCCAGACTCGTTGAAGGAAAAGCTCTACTATTTAAATTATACCGACGCACAAGCAAACGAGCGCTGGGTGGTCACCTTGTGCCGCACCTGCTATCGCGGTCGAGGTCCGTATCCGATGGCAGAGAAATTTGTCTTGAACCTCTTCGACAGTAAAAGCGGACGGCACATCTGGCAGTGCATCGAGGAGAGCGCCTTTAGGGTTGAGGCTCCTCGCTTCTATGAGGATCAAGACCCCAGGATGTGGCTTTCAGAAGATTTTCTCCTCTTTTGGAATGGGCCTCAATTGACCCTCTTTCACATCCCCCTACAAAAAGCGATCTGCCGCTTTCCCCTCGAACAGCTCGTTCCCAAGGTCATTAGAAAGAAAAAAGAGAAAAAAAATCAGGAATTGCTGTTTGATGGTGATAGCCTGGGAAGCGAACCTCAAGTCGTTATCTCTAAACACTACATAATAAACCTTTCCCTGAAAGAGCTGTCTAAAGAGATGGCTTCTACTGCCAAATCGGCATTCAAAAGAGGGCGCCCCCAATTCCGCATTCTTTGGGCGGGGCTGCATGAAAATCGCCTGCTCATCCTCCAGCAAAAAACCCAAGGGGCTGAAAAAGAGCTGGAGCTGATTCAAATCCCCTTTCCCAAGCTGTTATCAGAAAGAGAAAAGCCTCGCTCGCTCATCAGGCGACTGACAGATCTTTCGTTGCAAAAGCGCGGCCGCTCAGGCCGAAAAAAGAAAGGTGTTGCGGATGATTAGCTACAAGGATCAACTGCCGCTTTGATGAAACGTTTAAATTTTTATTCCGCATGAGGTATCCTACCTGCAAGCATCTTTAGGAGGTAAGCCCATGATAGTAAATACTCCATGCGACATGCTGCCAGATGAGGTGATGATTCATCTTTTTTCCTATCTGCCCGTGCACGATCTCTATCGAGCAAGCAGCATCTCCTCCCGATGGAGGGTCATCGCAAGTGACCCGCTGCTCTTTCAGCGCCGGCATATTGACTTGGGGCAGCCTCGCCGAGAAGAGCGGACATCGCTGAGAGATTGGGTGGAGCATAAGCGCCTTTTCCATCTATTTGCCAAAGGAAAACCTGCCTTCTCTTGGTATTATCTCATCGACAAAAAGTTTTCAGCCGAAGAGCACCTCCAAACCTCCGCCTTCGCCGAAGGGGAGCTGATGACAGGCTGTTTAGATAAGAAGAGCAAAAAACCCTCTATCAAGATTTGGGATTTAAAAGACGGGGTATGCTTAGCGCGGTTAAAAACTAAAAGCGCAGTCACCGCTCTCATCTGCTCTAAAAAGTTTCTTTTTGCCGCAAGCCATCCAGGCTCGATTGAAATTTGGGATTTGTCTAGCCGTCAAAGGATCGAGACACTGTTCTCATTTCCAAACGCCTTCAAAATCAAGCGCCTCTTTCTCTCAGCCCAAGAAGAAATGCTCTTTGCTCTTAGCATCAATCAAGTGCTGCGCATCTATCCCCTAGATGAGGGAAAAAAGAGCTTAGAGCTGCATTTAAACGCCCAACTACTCTCTTTAGTTAGCTTTGAGGGGCTCTTATATTGCGGACTGAGCAATAGCTCCACTTGCATTTGGCATCTAGGGTCGGGGCAATGCATTGAGCAGATAAAAACCTCTTCCTTGCCAACAGCCCTTGCCCGATTCAATAATTGCCTGTTGATGGGCTTTTCTGATGGCTCATTGGCAATGAGAGAGGGAAAAATTCTCTTTTATTGGCCTGCCCATGACAGCCGGGTTACCCTGCTGCACCTTTTTGGCAACTTGTTGATTTCCGGCTCCGCTGATGGCACCCTCAAAGTCTCAGATCTTCAATCTCGGCAAGTGATCGGCACTTTGCCCGATAGCTGGATGAAAAGGTTGGGCTCTGGCAACCAGCTGAAAAATTTCCATATCTTTGGCCCCCATATTTGTTCTGTGCACTCAAACGCCATTTTAAAGAAGTGGGATGTCAGCCAAGAGGGTCAAGCCAACCCTGTTTCCCTCTGGAAAAAGGCTTTCGGTTCCCAACAAAAGGACCTTTCAGATAGAATGAGGCATACTTTTATCAAATAAGGATCCTTTTTTTGTGAAACGCCCGCTCCTTCTCCTACTCCTTCTATTATGCGCCGCATGCCAAGTGAAGCGCAGCGAGCCCTCTTTCAGGATGCAGCTCAGCACGCCTTTTGAAGAAAAGCATATGCAAGCGCTCAAATCCCCATTCCTTCCTCTCATGGAGGGAGAGCTTCAATTGAGCTTTGCTCAAGAGATGCGCTTTGGCGCCTATTTTGCTCAGCAAGCGGATTTTTACCGAGCCATCACCTGCTACCAGCGAGCTCTGGCCGCTCTTCCTGAGGCGCATGCACGTCGAACGGAGATCGAATATGAAATTGTGCTCTGTTATTACCTGGGCAAGAAATATGGAGAGGTTGTGCGCCTTTTTGAGAAAAGCCAGCTTCCCGATGTCGGCCCCTCGTTCCCCGCCTTCTTTGACCTTTTGACCCTATTACACGACAGCTACCGCAAGATTGGCCTATTTGAAAAGGCGGATAAAGCGCTGGCCGTGCTCCTCCATTTCGATCCCCAATTCGGCAATCAAGTGCGCTTGAGCGAACTTTTAGCAGAAGGCGAGATTGAAGAGGCGGCAAAAATGAATCCAGACCCAGAGCTAAATGCCGTCTGCCAAGCTTACCAGAGGCATCAAAAATCGGTGCAAAAAGCCAAGACGCTCAACGCCCTTCTACCCGGCGCCGGCTACTGGTATCTCGGGCAAAAGAAGACGGCCGTCACAGCCTTTCTTCTCAACTCCTTATTCATCGCCGGCTCTTACCAGTTCTTTGACCGCGGCTACACCTCCGCCGGCATCTTTACCGCTAGCGTGGAGATGGGGTGGTATTTTGGCGGGATCCAAGGAGCGGGGCTGGCCGCTGAAGACCATAACCGCTTCCTCTATCAAGATGTGGTGGGCAATTTCATGAGGGAAAAGAAGCTGTTCCCTCAGCTCATGCTTCAATATAGCTTTTAAGGAGTTCCATGCGCCATAGGCTTTTGCTTTTGCTATTCATCTTGCCCTTTATCTCCCCTCTCCAAGCCGACCCCTGGGGCAAGGATAGCGATCTCATCTCCCCTTCCCCAAAGCGGAACGAGCCGAAAAACCTCTCCTACCAGCTGGCGAAGAAGGTGATTCGCTTCCATCAAGAGTGGCTATCGCCGACAGACGGGCCTAGAAGTCACTTCTACCCGAGCAGCTCGCAATATATGCTAAATGCCATCGAAAAGCATGGGCTGCCCTTGGGGTTTTGCCTCGGGTGCGATCGGCTGATGCGGGAAAATGACGAGAAATGGCTCTACCCCACCATCATCTTAAAAGGGGGCAACCGCTTAAAACTCGATCCGGTCCCTTGATCCATCATAGCGCTTCTTATAAGTGATGGAAAAGGTGCGAGAGCCGACAAAAAGCTTGGGCGCCTTGACTTGCTTTTTAATCAGCCCTTTAGCTTGATTGAGCGCCTTGACAAGCACCTGCTCTGAGAGTTGGTCGCTATCGAGAAATACCTTTGTCTCTTCAATATGATCGAGCACTCCAGAATTCTTCAGCACAGACCAAAGCGGCGCCTTCACCTGCGCTAAAATCAGATGTTTTTTTTGATTTTTCAATAAGTCATGGATTTGCCTGAAGGCGACAGCGCCTGTCGCATCGAGCCCGCGCGCGTTTTTGAGGCGCAAGATGAGCACCTCTAGTTGTTTTTCCCCCTCGACTAAGGCCATCAGCTGGCTTTCGAATAAATTTGCCGCGCCGAAGAAAAGCTCCCCTTCGATATTGACCACAGAAATCTCGGCCCCTTCCGCCTCTTTGGGCCGATAGAGGGGATGGGAATCGCCGCTCTCTTTGATGCTGTATTTTGTAATCTCAGGACTCGACACCTTTTTTAGATAGAGAATAATCGAAAGGCTTGCTCCGACATAAAAGGCCACATCGAGGGTAAACAAGCTGCAGGCTAAAGCGGTCGCGATGAGAACAGAGCGGTCTGAGCTGCTAGCCTTAAAGCAAAGGCGGCACTCTCCCAAGCGCACTAAGCTCAAAGCGGAATTGACCAAGATGGCCGCAAGCGCCGCTAAGGGGATTAAGTTGAGCAACGAAGAAAATAGCAACAGGAAGAGCAGGAGCAAAATTCCGCTCAAAGCGCCGGAGAGAAATGTCTTTCCCCCTGAAGCGATATTCATCTGCGTTCTGGATGGGCTGCCAGAGATGGGCAGCGCGGCAATCAACGATAAAAACAGATTGGAAAGGCCTAAGCTGAGAACCTCATGGCTGGGGAAAAAGGGGCTGCTTTCCTTGGCCGGCAGCGATTTGGCAATGGCAGCAGTCTCTAAAAGACCTAAAAGAGCAATGGCAAAGGCCGGGGCCAGCATTTGGTTGAGAGAAGATAAAGTCAGCTCGGGCACTTGCCAGACCGACGGCCAAGCGGCAATTTGGCCAATATCTTGTACCGTGGGCACCTTGGGCAGCACATGAAAGCTTTCAGCAAAGAGGTAATAGAGAAAGGTCGTCAGCAAGACCGCGCTCAACGTGGCCGGCCATTTGGGCGCTTTGAGCTTGAAAGCGAAAACTAAAGCCAAGCAGAGGCCGCCGAGGCAAAATGGAGTCCACTGCCCGCTGGGGAAATTCTGCCAAAGAGCCATCAGCTTGGCAAAGAGGCTAGGTGAGGAAGCCGATTGCACCACTCCTAATAAGGGAAACAGCTGGCTGATGATGACATTGAGGGCCACGCCAAGCAAGTAGCCATTGACTACAGGGTAGCTGATAAAATGGGCGATTTTCCCCAGCTTGAAAAAGGCGGCCAACACTTGCAAAACGCCCGCCAAGAAGGTGATCTGAGCCATTAAAAGCAGGGTGAATAGCTCCTTTCCTTGAGGAGAGAGGCTTTGGCTTGGGCCCACGGTCAGCTCAGCCACAGCGGAGCTCAAAAGGAGAGCTACGGCATTGCTGGGGCCTGCGATGAGATAGTGGCAGCGGCCGAATAAGCTAGCTATCAAGGTGCCGAAGATGGAGGCAAAGAGTCCGGCCGAGAGAGGCACTTTGGCGACAAGAGCGCAACCAAGCGATTGCGGCAGCGTCATGAGAGCAATCGCAAGGGCAGCGCTGATATCATTTTTAAGAGAAGAGAGGGTGATGCAGGCTCCTCTTTGCCTCAAGGCAGAAAAGGAGATCTCGTCATTTGACAGGGACTGGGACATGATCTGGAAGAACGTATAAGTGAATGATGAGGGATAAAAAATGGTTTGCACTCTTTTTCAATGGGTGCTTATTGACATATTTTTTATCTCTTTGTATTATAATCGCCTAAGAATGTTTAATCAATCTTATTTTTCGCTTCTTCATCGAATAAAAGGCATCCCAAGCCCCCTTCTTCGCTCCAAATCGAGAATCTTTTCCTCTATGCGATAACGTTTTAGGAAAAATGGTGCCATCAGACGAGAAGAGGCTTTACCGCATTAGGGAGGTTTATGAGCACACTACCGAAAATCGCCTTAGTCGGCCGGCCAAACGTGGGCAAATCCGCCCTCTTCAACCGGATTGCCAAAAGGAGGATTGCCATCATCGATGAGATGCCAGGCGTGACACGCGATCGCCTCTACGCCAAATCAGAACTCTTCGGCTGCCCCTTTGAAATTATCGACACCGGCGGACTTGATGAGTCGCTGAGGAATACGGCCTTCTACGCGGAAATTTTGCAATCGACCAAGCAAGCCATCGAAGAAGCGGATAGCATCGTCTTAGTGGTCGATAGCCAGACAGGCATCACCCAAGTCGACGAACAGCTGGCCAAAATTTTGCTCAAAGAGCACAAAAAGCTGACCTTGGCCATCAATAAAATTGACGATCCAAGCCAGCACTCCCGCATCTATGACTTCACAAGACTCGGCATCAAAGACATGGTCGGCATCTCTGCCATCCAAGACTACCAAATTGCCGAGCTTTTAGAAAAGGCGCTCTCCGAGGTGATCCCCACGGAAAAAGGGGCTGCAGAAGAAAAAGAGCCAATTAAAGTGGCCATTGTCGGACGGGCCAATGTGGGCAAATCCTCCCTGCTCAACCACCTACTGAACGAAGAGCGCAGCATCGTCAGCCCAATCGAAGGCACTACCCGCGACAGCATCAACGCGCAAATCGATTTTGAAGGCACCCCTTTCACCTTAATCGACACCGCAGGGATTCGTCGCAAGCACGCCGAAAAGCAAGTGGTCGACAAATTTGCCTCAATCCGCACTTTCAAAGCCATTGAAAATGCCGACATTTGCCTGCTCGTCGTCGATGCCAGACAGGGGCTGACCACCCAAGAATTGAAAATTGCCCACCATATTGAACAGATGGGAAAAGGGTGCATTGTCTTGCTCAACAAATGGGATCTGGTGAAAGGCTTCCGCATGGAACATTGCCTAAAGACAATCGATGAAGAGGTCTCCTTCCTCAAGCATTGCCCCAAATTATGCATCTCTGCAAAGTTTGGCCGCAACTTGGAAAAGATCTTCCCCCTCGTCAGCTTAGTTTATGAAAAGGCCACTTGCCGCATCACCACTCACCAGCTGAATAAAGCGGTCGAAAAGGCGATGCAGAAAAACCATCCTCCGATGCTGCTCGGCAAGAGGCTGCGCATTTACTACACCACGCAAGTCGGCGTGCTCCCTCCCCGCTTCGTCTTCTTTGTCAACCGCGCGGAATACATGAGCGATACTTATAAAAAGTATCTGCAAAACCAGTTCAGACTGCACTTTGACTTTTCAGGCACTCCCCTGCTCTTTTTCTTAAAAAGCAAGCCCAAGAAAGAGCAGCAAGAGCTGAATAAACATAGCTCTGAGAAAGTCGGAAGCGAGCAGGCTGAGGAAGAGGAAGAAGAAGCTTTTGATGAAGCAGAGTTCACCAGCGAAGATTAAAAATGGCTGGATGGGGCTTTAGGCAGTTGACCCGTGTTTTGTTAAGAGGTGCCTAAAGCCTTTTTAAGGTAAAATCAAAGCCTTAGCGGCCGATGATGCGCACAGTGCGGCTTCGGGCAGGCTGCTGGCCAAAGGCATCGATATCTTCGACTTTTAAAACCCGGCTTTGGCTTTGCTGGCCAATGCCATAATAGACGATGATCAAAGTCTCGTTGGGCAGCGCTTCAATCCCTGTGACATCTTCAATGCGAAAACCGCCCCGCACCACTAAATACACCTCTCCATCGGCCTTTTCTTTGAGCCGTTGATAAGCTTTCTCATAGTCTTTAGCGCGCGCCTCTGAATTGCTCTTCATGGCCTGAGAGGAGTCGGTATGGATCTCAATTTTAGCCGAGCCCATGTATTGCACACTCTTTGCATCGACGAGCTGCGAGATTGGCTGGCTTTCGTAATCTTGCGTCTCACCTTCAGCCGGAACGAGATTGAAGGCAATAAAAGCTGCAATTAGTGCCGTCGAAACACAAACTAAAGCGCTCATGGTTTTTTTTTGCATGAAAGGCAATGTCCTTTTTTCAGCTTTTTTTATAAGGAAACGCAGTTTCCCCCTTGAGATTTGGCGCGGTATAAAGCTTTATCGACCAGTTCAATCAGCTCAATCAAATTCTTTGGAGGGCCCTCTTTTCTTGAAGGAGAGGCCGAGACACCAAAAGAAGCAGAGA
>JARBTN010000010.1 GCA_029240195.1 Chlamydiales bacterium | reverse complement strand
GCTGTGTGGGTTTTGTCTTGAGTTCTCCGGCTGCCTTGAGATAGGGGACATAGGTGAGGTGGATGTTGAGGCAATCTCTCGGGCGCTCTGAGCGGAATTGTCGGATGGCCTCTAAAAAGGGGAGCGATTCGATGTCTCCAGCCGTTCCGCCAATTTCCACTAGCACAATTTGCGGCTTGGGCTCTTGGTCGGCTGCGCTCAAAATGCGCCCTTTGATTTCATCGGTGATGTGGGGGATGACTTGGACGGTCTTGCCTAGGTAATCGCCGCGCCGCTCTTTTTGAATGACCTGGTGGTAGATTTGCCCTGAAGTGGCATTGGAGTGCCGAGACAAAGGGGACTCGGTGAAGCGGTAGTAGTGGCCAAGGTCGAGGTCGGTCTCCGCTCCGTCGTCGGTGACATAAACTTCGCCGTGCTGAAATGGGCTCATCGTCCCGGGATCGACATTGAGGTAGGGGTCGAGCTTGAGCAGGGCAATTTTAAACCCTTTTTTTTCGAGCAGCATGCCGATCGATGCGGCGGCGAGTCCTTTGCCAAGAGAGGAGGTTACGCCTCCTGTGAAGAAGATGTATTTTGTCTGCATAGCCAATCTTTGACCTTCATTAAATCTTGAGGAGTGTTGACGCCGATGCCGGAATCGATGACGATCTTTAAGCGGAGGCGGTAGCCATATTCTAAAATTTTCAACTGCTCTAGATCCTCTTGCAGCTGCAAGGGAGAGAGGGGGAGCTGGGCATATTTTAAGAGAAAGTCACGCTGAAAGCCGTAGATGCCGACATGGCGATAGAACGTGGCCTCTTTAGATGCGTAAGGGATGGGGCTGCGGCTAAAGTAGAGTGCATCGCCGTTCAAGCCAAAGACGCATTTGACAATGGAGGGGTCGTGGATGTCTTTGATGTCGTCGATGAGGGCTGCGGCAGAGGCCGACGGGAGGGCAGGGTCTTGCTCGAGGAGGGAGATCACGGCGTCGATAGTGCTAGGCTCGATGAGCGGCTCATCTCCTTGGACATTGACAATGATGGAGTAGTCGTTTAAGTCGTGTCTTTTAGATAGGGCGTCCACTAAGCGGTCGGTGCCGGTCGGGCAGTCGGGGGAGGTGAGCGCGACATCGCCGCCAAAGGCTTTGACATGCTCTGCAATGCGCCTGTCATCGGTGGCGACGATCAAATGATCCACGTTTTGGCAGGCGCGCACTTGGTCGTACGTTCTTTGAATGAGCGATTTGCCGAGGATATCGACCAAAGGCTTGCCGGGAAATCGGGTGCTATTAAAGCGAGCGGGGAGAATGGCCAGTGTTTGGAGTTTTTTTAACTCGGGCATGATGTCACTTCCGTAAAAATAAAAACATCATATTTAAAAGCGCAATAGTGCGCAATCACTCAATTTGTGGAGGCCTCTGATGAAACAAGAGCCCTTAAAAGGGGGTTCTCTTTGCGCGAAAAGGGTTTTTTGTGATAGAAAGCTTAAGCAGTCAAGAAAACGAAGGGTTTTAAGCTTTTCATGTGGCTTAGGCTCAATTTATGAGGTATTATGGCAGACTGCGGCATCCTTTTGGTCAATTTGGGCACCCCCGCTTCTTCGGAAAATAGCGCTGTCTATCGCTACTTGATGGAGTTTCTCCTCGATGAGCGGGTGATCGACTATTCTTATTTAAAACGGAATTTGCTCGTGCGGGGCATCATCGTTCCTTTCCGCTACCGAAGCTCTGCTAAAACCTATCGCCTCATCTGGGGGGAGGAGGGATCGCCCCTTCTCAAGCACTCCAAAGATGTAGCTGCCCTCTTGCAGAAAGATCTCGACGCCAAGCGCCCCGGCAGTTTTAAAGTCTCTTTGGCCATGCGCTACCAATTCCCTTCTATTGAAGAGGGGCTAAGCTCTTTAAAAGATTGCCGCAAGATCATCATCTTTCCTCTCTTCCCTCAGTATGCCTCGGCCACGACTGGCTCCATCCACCAAAAGGTGATGGAGGTCATGGGAAGCTGGCAGGTGATTCCGGAGCTCTCTTTCATCTCCTCTTATGCCGACCATGAGGCCTTCATCTCGGCTTGGCTAGAGGTGATCTCCTCTTTTGACTTGTCAGAAGGCACGGTTCTCTTTAGCTTCCATGGTTTGCCCAAGCGGCAGTTGACTAAGGCTTATGCCGCCTGTGGACAGGAGGGGTGCTGCTCGAAATCTTGTGAGACCAGGCGCTATTGCTACCGCGCTCAATGCTTGGCGACGGCGGAGGCCATCCGCTCGCGCCTCAACATCCCTCTCGAGCGCACCCAAATTTCATTCCAGTCCCGGCTTGGTCGCGACCCCTGGCTCGAGCCTTACACTAGCGACGTGCTTCAAAGCTTGGCCAAAAAGGGAGAGAAGGTCACAGTCATTCCGGCGGCCTTTGTCGCCGACTGCTTAGAGACCATCTATGAGATTGGCATGGAATACAAGGAGGAGTTTTTAACCCTTGGCGGCAAGGAGCTGGTCTTTATACCCAGCCTCAACAGCCATCCGGCCTGGGTGCAAGCCATCGCTAAGATTGCCCTGCCGGCAGAACTTGCTGGAAATAGCTGCTAAACTGGGGTTGTCCTGGCAACAGCGCGCCTTCGATTAACTATCCCTAGCCCCAAAACAAACGAAAGGCCAACCGCTTTCTTTCAAAGTCGACGTAACTAAAGACTCTGTTCATGGCGCTGGCTAAAGACTCTTGTGCAATGGTCTAGGATGAGGTGGTGGTGGATATGAGAAGCGTGAGGGCCTGATTGGATAATTTCCCACATGGTCATGCCACGTATCTCCTGATAAGGGTCGATCCCAAGTTCTACAAGGTTTGAGATAAGGAATAGACTTAGAGGGGCTGGCAAAGGATGTTCCTGACCCCAGCTGTTTTTATATCTTAAAAGTTCTTCCTTCAAAATGGCATTGTAATCCAAGCCAAGCTTTTGAATAGAGCGCAGGTTATTATTATTCCGGCTGCCGCCGGCCAGCAAGACTAAATCACGGCCAAACTGGTCTAAAATGTCTCGATAGGTCTCGATTAAAGAGGGACTGTCATTAAGGCAGCTTAAAATCGGATCGATAAAATGCGATTGCTTTGTCAAGAAAGCGGCTCGCATGAGCGTTGCTAAGTGAGGGCAAGCCTCCTTTTCAAAGCGGGATGTTATAAATGAGTAGAGATGGTTTCCCTGCGGCGAACGGAGATTTTTAAAGAGGACCTGCCATTGTGAAACGGTTATTTCCCAATCGGGCAAAAGATCTAGGCCGAGATGGAGAATCTCTACGTCTCTAGAAGAGCGAATTGCGCGAGCTTCGGCAAAAAAAGGTGCAAGGTAATTTTGCAGGTCTTGTTTAGGAGCTCCCCGTTTAAAAAGAAGTTTTGCCTCTTCCTTTGTGCATTTTTTTAAAGATGCGGGCGTGACAAGAGGTTTTAGGAGCGGATCTTCTTCTTCAGCTTCCGCTGAGAAATCGATCAAAAAGGAAATTAAGGTTGACCATTTCCATTTCTCATCCATTGAGACACGCCGTGTTGTTGGATCTGGGCGCTTTTGCCAAAGCTCTAAAAGCTCTTGATTGGTCAACGTCTTGAGTTGATAAAGCGTCTTTTCCCAGTTGAGATTTTGCTCCTCGAAAACAAGACATCTGGAAGGGAGTTTTTCTTTTAGAGTGAATACCATTTCAGAGAGAGCTTGGATTTTTTTTTGCTTTCGCTGTTCGAGTTCTTCGAAAGTGGGGCAAGTAGGTGCTCGATGAAAAGTGGCGGCGTTTGGACCGGTAAGCTTAGAAAAGCGATCTTGAAAAGAAATTTCGGCAAGTCTTTTGCCTTCTTTGTTTGTCAGCCGAAGTTGACTTAAGTCTTTTAAAGGAATTTCTTCGAAAATAGCTAGCTGAATCTCTTCTGGTAGGTAAAGAAATAGGCTGTTTGAGGGTGTTCCTGCTGCATAAATCTTTTGATATAAGGTGTTTACTCTTTGTTTGGAAGAGGTGAGGTGAAGGAGCTTCAAGACCCATCTCTTGATTCCACCTAGCTTTTCTCTGGCATCAAAGCCCTTTTTAATGACTAAAGCCATTTTAAAAGCATTCTCTTGAGAGAGCAAGCCTTTTTGGAGCGCTCTATCAATGGCCTCTAAAGAAACTTCAGCGCTTTTAAAACGCTGTGGTTTATCATTTTTTTGCTCCACAATGAACGAGTCATTGCGAATAGGGGGGATATGATAAAACACTAAAGAGGCTCCTTTTTCCGTTTTAAATCACAAATAAGCTTAATATTAAATTATACTTTAATTAAAGTTTATTTTTTTGTATATCATTATTTAGGATGTGTAATCAATTGCTATTCCATTCTAGCTCTTCGTTAAAAATAATCTATGATCAATAAAAACTTTCATGCGTCAATCGGCTAAAAGAAAGGCTTTGGCCTCATTTGTCACGTGTTAAAACTTTTGACTGAGGAGGCGTGCTTGGCGCGCCCCCCGTATAGAGGCTCTTTCTAGAAGAGAAACGGCTTTGATTGTAGAAAAGGGATTTGCTGCAGGGAACTGAGCCTCCCCATAAATAAATTTAGGGGCTTTCAGCGCGCCTACTTGATATAGCTCTCAATGAGCATTTGATTGGATATCGAACTTGATAGCAGAAACGTCCTATAGGATTACTACACAATCTATTTTACAAACGCCATTAGAAAGTGCAAAACTTTAAAGGCATGAGGCTTCAAGCCTCATGCCTAGAGTAGGGCGGGTTTATAAATTTAGACTCATAAATTGACCCATGCCCCTTTTTGAATGAGGAGGATTGAGGTTCCGTCGCTTAACTCGGCCGTAACGTCGGTCGACTCATCGGAAATCATCATATCGAGGTGCACTTGGCTGTCATTGCAGCCGAGGCTTTCTAATTGTTCTTCCGTTAAATTCTGGCTGCCTTCTAAGCAAAACTTATAGGCCATGCCGATGGCAATATGGCAGGCGGCATTTTCGTCGTAGAGGATCTCCTCAAAGATCAGCCCGCTTTGGAAGATGGGGGAGTCGACGCCGACCAGAGCCACTTCTCCGAGGTAGCCGCTTTTGGCATCGCTCTTCATATATTCGAGAAAGGCGCTTTTTCCCTCGCTCGCCTTCAAGGCAGTGATCTGGCCCTGTTGAAACTCCAGCTCCAGCCCTTTGACCAGCACGCCGTTGACTAAGACAGGTCGGGTCACCCGCGCCCTACCTTCGGTTTGCCGGTAATCGGGCGTTGTGAAGCACTCTTCAGTGGGGATGTTGGGCTCGAAGGCAATGCCGCTCGATGTCTTGTCGGTGCCCCCTTTGAAGATTGCTTTGGGCGACAATCCCACCTTGAGGTCGGTTCCCGCTCCTTTGAAGTGCAAAGTCTTGATTTTGAGTGCGTTTAGCTTGTCGCAGCGCCGGTTAAGTTTAAGGCCATGCTCATGCCAAAGGTCTAAGTAGTTGTCATGGTCGACGCGGCAGATGCGGAAAATCTCTTCCCACAGTCTCTTTTGGGCTTCTTCTCCCGATAGCTCCGGAAAGAGGCGCTTGCCCCAACCAGGAGATGCTGCGGCGGCCACATTCCACTGGATGCCGGCTTTGCTGACGCCTTCTTCGAAAAAACGTTTCAGGGCAGCTCTTTCGGCAAGGCGCATTTCATTCACTTTTTTGGGATCGCTCTCTTTAAACAGGTCGGGCGCTTCATTGGAAATAATGCGGATGTAGGCCCCTTTTTGCTTCAAGATCTCTTCGGTGAGGGCTGGCATGACGGGAGAGACGTAGGAGAGGTCCTGCCCGCTGTCGATGCGGGCTTTTTCTAGGTGGGGGTCTTTAAAGATCACTTCGACGTGCTTGGCTTGTTTGGCATAAGCATGGCGAGTAATTAATCGGGCAAGCTCTGTCTGCAATGGGGAGGTGACGATGGTCAAGATCTGCCCCGGCTGAATATTCAGAGCATAGGACACTAAAAGATGCGCGTAGCGGTCGAGGTGTTTTTGAAAAGTCACAGCTTGAGTCTCCAAGTTATCAGTTGAGGTAATAGATGATAGTAAATCGAGCTTATTTAAAATACAAGGGGGCAGCTAAGAGCGTCAATTTGAGCCATGGCAGACTTTGCCGGCAGATGAGGCCTCATCATTTAAGATCTTGTATAGGACCTTTATAAGGTCTTGGCCTAGAACTTGCTTGGCTTTTTCTTGCTATTGCAAGGAGGGCAGGTATGTTTATCGATTGCCATGTGCCAAACTTGGGCATGGGAGAGGAAAAATTGCGGCCGGTTGAGGCTAGCCGCGAAGCTTTGCCCAAGGAGCCGCTTTTGCCAGGTGCGCTTCCCTTTTTTACTGGAGAAATGCTTCTCCCCTGTAGGAACTACCGGGTTTCCTATGAACCTCACATCTCAGAGCGCCAAGAGAGCCAGCAAAGATGCTTTCAAAAGAGCCTTTCCCGCCCAGTCGAGAAGGACTGCCCTGCCGCCGGCTCTATCGGTCCGTTTCAGGAGCTGTTTTTGGCTGCCGATTCTTTGCCCTCCCTCTTATCCGCCTTTGAAGAGGGACAAAGGAAGATGGCCGGCCAAAGAGGGCTTCTGAAAGCTCCCAAGGGAGCGGTCTCTTTAAGCTTCCTTTTCATCGAGCATTTGCTGCGCCTTTTAAAAATGAGAGCCTCCCTCAATGAGAGGGATATCGACCCCTTCATCAAAAGATTGAAGCGGCTTCAGCCTGATTGGGGCTCTAGTCAGGTGAGTTTTTTTTGGGAAGGGGGGATCAGGCAAGCAAAATATCCGATGACCCGCCTTCTCTCGGCTGATTTTTTGCAGGCGTGGAAAGCTCAATTCAATGCCTTCCATCTCGTATGCCAAATGATTGCCCGCCTCAATTTCTTGCCCAGAGAGCAAAAGCTTGAGCCCATTTCAGAACCGGGAATATTTTCTATTCCAGATATAGCCAACTACAGCCTATTACATGCCCTAAGTTTCATATCCTGTTGCCTTTTAAGAAAGCCAAAGGAGGGGAGGGCTCTTTTGCAGGCCTTGAGAGTGCAGGCCGCTCGGCTGCGGCAGCCTTGGGAGGCGATGGTGCTGTCTATTCTTGTGCAAGCCATCGACTATGAGCGCTTTTGCATCAGCCGGCTAGCAGTGCGGAACATGTGCGCCGCTGTTTTTGCCAGGCTCGATCAGCTCTCGTGCCGCCTGGATTTTGAAAGGCAGTTGGAAGGGGGGACGCTCTCCTTGCGAGAAATTGCATGCCAACTCTCGCATCGCTTAGGGAGCATAGGCCCTAGCCCTCAGCTAGGTGAAGAGAGGGCGGATTGATTTGGGGCCGGGCTCTTGAAAGTCTGACCGCTATTTATTTTTAGAGCTAGTGCCCGACCACAGATGTTGTTGCGCATGTTAAACGGCGTCAAAGCCTCTAGAATCGACGACTACCTGTCCCCTCATATTGACTTAATATGGAGGGACAGGTAATCGATCGATTCTAAAGAGCTTTCACGCTCGTTTGACACGTAAAAACAAATGTGGTCGGGCACTAGAACTTTCAGTTTTTGCTGTGTTTAGTGAAGAGGTCTATAAGGAGAAATATGAATCAATTGACACAAGAAAAGTCCCCTCATTTAGAGCGACATGCGGCAAGTCCAATTGCTTGGCGCCCTTGGGGAGAGGCCGCTTTTTTATTGGCCAAGCAGCTCGATCGCCCGATCTTTCTTTCTATTGGCTATGCCTCTTGCCACTATTGCCATGTGATGGAGCGGGAGAGTTTTAGCGACGCGTTGATCGCCTCCCATTTAAATGAAAACTTCATCAACATCAAAGTCGATCGCCAAGAATTACCTGAAATCGATCTCTTTTATATGGAGATCTCTCAGTTGATGCTCGAGCAAGGTCCGGGATGGCCCCTCAACCTTTTTTTGACTCCAACGCTTCATCCCTTTCTAGCCTTCACCTACATCCCTCCCTATTCCATCAATGAGACGAGCGGGTTCATTGCTGTCATCGAACGAGTTAAAGCGATGTGGGATGACTGCGAGGTGAGAGATCGCCTCATTGGAGAAGCTGAAAAGAGAGTGCAGCTTTTTCAAAAGCATGTGTCGCTTTCAGGGGAAACTTTGCCGAGCAAGGACCTTTTAAAAGAGGCGGCAGCTCTTTTCTATCGCCGCGCCGATGCGCAATTTGGCGGGTTTAGTGGCGCGCCCAAGTTCCCTCAAAGCTACCACGCCCTGTTTTTGCTGGCCCATTCCTACCGCGCCGCCGATAGCCGCGCCCTTTTCTTAGCGGAGAAGAATCTGGCCATGGTCTTCCGCGGCGGCATCTACGACCAAATTGGCGGCGGCATCTCTCGCTATAGTGTGGATGAGAAATGGTCGGTGCCAAGCTTTGAAAAGATGCTGCTAGACAATGCCCTTTTTTTAGAGAGCGCTCAAACGCTTTTATTGGCGACGAAAAAGCCACTCTATCGCCAGATCATGGAGGAGGTGTCAGAGTATATCCTGCGCGATATGACTCATCTCTTGGGCGCTTTTTGCGCCGCCGAAGATGCCGATAGCGAGGGCAAAGAGGGGGCTTTTTACACCTGGGACTATGAAGAGGTGATCTCTCTTTTAGGGGAGAAGCAGGGCTCTTTGTTGGCTGAGTTCTACGGTGTGCGCCCGCGCGGCAGCTTTCAGGGCAAAAATATCTTGCAGGTGGCAATTCCATTGGAAGAGTTTGCCCGAAAGAAAAATAGCGCCCTTCAGCCTTTGGCCGATTCACTAAAAGCTGGGCGCCAAGCGCTCTTTCAAGAGCGGCAAAAAAGAGAGCGCCCTTTGCGCGACGATTTGATCTTGACCTCGGCCAATAGCTTGATGATCCACTCCCTGGCCCTAGCAAGTGCGGCCTCTGGCCGCGGTGACTATTGGCAGGCAGCTTTGAAGGCGGCTGAGTTCATCGAACACTTTTTAATCGTTGACGGCGCTCTCTACCGGCGCTGGCGCCTCTTTGAAGTGCGCCATGAGGCCAACCTAGAGGAGTATGCCTTTGCCATTCGCGCCTGGTTGACGCTCTTTGAAGTGGGCGGGGATGCCAAGCACTTGAAGCTGGCTCTCACGCTCAATGAGCAGGTGGAGCGGGGCTTCAAGAAGGTGGGAGGTGCTTTTTATCAGACTAAAGAAAGGCTTCATCCCTTCTTTGGCCGCAAATGCCATTTTTCTGATGGGGCAGAGCCCTCCGGAAACTCGGTGCATGCCGAAAATTTGCTGCGCCTCTACCGCATGACTTTAGAGGAGCGCTTTTTAAAGCAGGCCAAGGATATCTTTAAAGGGGCGCATCCCTATCTTCTAAAGCACCCCGTAGGCTATGGCTACTTATGCTATAGCTTAGAGCGCTACTGCCAAGAAGGCCCTTTGCTAGTCGTCGCTCTGGCAGAGGAGGATCAAAGAGAGGAGGTCGCCCGTTTGATTGGACAAAGTTTCCTCCCCTTCAAGAGCCTCATTTGGCGCCGGGCTACAGATCCCTCAATCGATGCGCTGTTGCCCGTTCACTCCCATCTCAAGCCGATCGGGCAAGAGGCGACGCTCTATGTGCAGCAAAAGATCAACGGCGACTGGCAAGTGGCATCCGGCATGCCGGCTATCGCTGCCTTGATTGGGCGCTTGAGCGTTTCTTCTTGAGCGTTTCTTCTTGAGCGTTTCTTACAGTTCTTTTTTGGCTGCCAGCAAGAACAGGAAGAGGGGGATCTCAAAGCGGCTGGCATTTTCCATGCGTGCGCGCCCTCCCTCCGACTCCTTATCAGAGTACCACTCGTCGAGCAGCTCCACCACAAAGCCGGCCTCTTTGAGCCAGCGGAAGTATTCAGAGAGCGGGTGGTGGAAGGAGAGGGTGTTTTCCGACTGCTCTTTTTGCCCTGGGTGGGTTTGGATGGGGATCTCCATCGAGGAGTGGTAGCGGTTGATGCGCCGGTATTGAATTTGGTTGGGCAAATCCACTTCCCAGCTCGACTGCCGAGGGATCCTAAAGCAGGGGTGATTGAGTACGAGCATCAGTTTGCCGCCCGGCTTTAAATGCTTCGCTGCCTGCTGAAAGGCCTTGAGCGGTTCGCGGATATTTTGAATGGCCAAGATGATCGAGGCGTGGCTAAAGGTGGCGTCAATTTTCAGCGGCTTAGAGATGTCGCCCACTTGATAGCGATGCCCCGGGCTCTGATCGTATTGCTTGGCTTTTTGGATCAACGCTGAAGAGAGGTCGACGCCCTGGTAGGGGGTATTGGGCAGCTGCCGCCCTAAAATGCCCTGGCCACAAGCTAAATCGAGCAGGCTGTCTTCGCTTGGGTTTTTAAAGAGGGGAAGGATCTTGGGCAAGATGACATGTTGATGGTAGTAGTGCCCTTTTTCCCCGACGATCTGATCGTACCAAGCGCTCGACTTTTGCCAAGAGGTGTCTTTTGGCGTATGCTCTTTAGGCTGAGAGTCTTTTGGCGGATGACTTTTGGGCTTTTTCTTAAAAAATTTTTTAACCGGCTGAGGGCCTTCTTTTTGAGACATAAAAAGGTTCGCTTTAAAGATTGAAAGGGGAAATTATAAGAAGATCTCTCTTTAAATTCAAAACCCTTTCTGTCCTTAATTGACAAAATAAAGAAGAGGGAACTGCAATCTGGAGCTACATTTTTTAGCTCCAGGAGAAAAAGTGGGCTGCCGTTCGTTTTCAGCCTCACTTGAAATGCGGCGGAAGGATCTTTTGAGTGAATTCATAGACCGCTTCCGCGGCATTGATCAGAAGATCGATGGAGGTCCAGTCGGGCTTGAGAATTTCGCTGTCTTCTTCTTCCTGGGCTTGAGCTGCTTGCTGGTAGGCTTCGACATCTTTGAATACGCGCACCTGCACGCCGCTTCTGCCAAGCTTTTCATTGAGGGGCTGAATCTCGCTCTCGGCGCCATCTTTTGGCATGGAAAACCCTTGCGCCAACAGGTGAATTTTGAGATCTGTGCCGATAAAATTGATCGAGTGGGGGCGAAAGGACCCTCTTGGGGCGTCTTTCAAGGGGTAGATGCGATACCCTCTTTTAAAGATGACTTGCAGAGCGACCCCTTTAATTTTGCAGTCGACGGCCTTTTCTTTTTCTTCTCCTTTCAACCATTCTACGTAGCAATCGGTCAGTTTATTGAGCTCAATGGATTGGGCTGTGCGCATAAGAAACTCCTTCTTTTTCGGTGAAGTCTGTGTCAGTTGGATCGCATGTGCGGCTTTGAGCGCCTTATTTTTACTTTTTTTTAGGCAAGCGCTTTTGGGTAGGATAGTTTAAAGGGGGAATAAAATAAAATTTTAAAAGGGGCGCCCGCTTTCAGGGCTTAAAAAAGGGGATTGCTTTTTAAGGCCCTTTTATATCGCCAGAAAGGCTGATTTTGGATATACTTTTCCACTCTTGATGAATTAAAAAAGTTAGGTGCCCCTGTGCAAAGAGAGAGTTGGACTTCTAAAATTGGCTTCGTGCTGGCTGCTGCGGGATCGGCTGTCGGCTTGGCAAATATCTGGCGTTTCCCCTATTTAGTGGGCAGCTCCGGCGGAGCCGCCTTCATCGCCTTATATATCATCTTCCTTCTCTTAATTGGCGTTCCCGCCTTCTTGGCAGAACTGGCGCTCGGTAAAATGTCCCATGGCGGACCTGCTAAGGCCTTTCAAGAGGTCGGTGGGACGAACAGCTTTGGCCGCTTGGGCAAGATGACCATCTTGACCGGTTTTTTCGTCAGCTCCTTTTATAGCGCCATTGCCGCCTGGATTGTGGGCTTTTTAGTTGAATCGCTATTGGGCCGGGTGACCTCCTTTTCCTCTCCTTTAGAGGTGAAGAGCCATTTTCAGTTGCTCACAGCCAACCCCTACTGGGGCCTTTCCTATCATGCCCTGTTCATGTCTTTGAGCGCCCTCATTTTAATTTTAGGGGTGCGCTCCGGCATCGAGCGGAGCACGCGCTGGATGATGCCGCTGCTCTTTGTCATCTTAATTGGACTGGTGGTCAAAGGGCTCTCCCTCGATCGCTCGCATGAGGCGCTCGCTTTCCTATTTAGGCCCGATTGGCAGGCGCTGACACCCACAGCCGCTTTAGTGGCACTCGGCCAGTCTTTTTTCACATTAAGCATCGGCCAAGGGACCATGGTCACCTACGGCAGCTATCTGGGCCCGCGGCAAGGCGTTTGGGCCAGCAGCTTGCAAGTGGCCCTGGTCGATACGCTGATCTCTATCTTATCGGCTGTTGCTATCTTCACCATCGTATTCAGCGTCGGCGGCGAGCTAGATAGCGGCTATGAGCTGATCTTCCTCAACTTGCCCCTTGTCTTCAGCCAAATGCCTTCCGGATATATCTTATCGCTGGCTTTTTTCTCCTTGGTCTCCATTGCCGCATTAACGTCGCAAATCTCAGCCTTAGAGCCCTCCATTGCTTATCTGGTCGATGAAAAGAAGTGGTCGAGAAGAAAGAGCACCACTTTAGTCTGCCTGGCCAGCTTCTCGTTAGGAGTGCCAAGCGCCTTATCTTCAAGCTTGCTGGCCGGTTGGACATGGCAGGGCTTGACTTTTTTAGATGCCATCAGCAAGCTTTCATCCGACATTTTAATTCCCATGGGAGGGCTTTTGGCCGTCCTTTTGGTGGGCTGGAAAGGGAACCCTGAGCGCCTTTGGAGCGCTCTCTTCTCCTCCGAAGAGACGGCTCAAAAAAGAAAGTGGCTGCGTCCGTGCTTTATGTTTTGCTTAAAATATAGCACGCCTTTTTTAATCACCTTAGTCTTTTTCCAAGCCATTGGAGCAATCTAAGAGCAGGGGTTTGCCAAAAATGAGCGAGCAATTTATCGAGTCTTCCTTTAAAAAAGAAGATGTCTCTTTTGAAGTGCCTCTAAGGCCTAAGCAGCTGGACGAATTTGTCGGCCAAGATGCCATTCGCGACCGCCTGGCCGTCCTGATTGGGGCCGCCAAGAAGAGAAAAGAGCCCTTGGGCCATTGCCTCTTTTTTGGGCCGCCGGGCCTTGGCAAGACCACCTTAGCCCACATCATCGCTAGAGCCATGGGGGGCAATTTAGTCGTCGCCTCTGGCCCAGTGATCGAAATCCCAGGCGATTTGGCAGGCATCTTGACCAATTTGCAAGAGGGGGATGTGCTCTTTATCGATGAGATCCACCGCTTGAACAAAAATGTCGAGGAGTACCTCTATCCGGCCATTGAAGATTTTGTGCTCGACTTGGTGATCGACAAGGGCCCCTTTTCTCGAAGTGTGCAGACTAAGCTCAATCAATTCACCTTGATCGGGGCGACGACTCGCAGCGGGATGATTTCTGCGCCGCTGCGCTCGCGCTTTCAAGCGCACCTGCGCTTAGACTACTACACTCCGGAGCTGATCGCCAAAATCTTGACCCGCTCAGCGCATATCATGAACTTAGAGCTCGATCAAGAGAGCTTATTTGAAGTGGCGCATCGCTGCCGGGGAACGCCGCGCATTGCCAACAACTTGCTGCGCTGGGTGCGCGACTATTTAGAGATGCATCAGCACATTCAAAAAAGCTCCCTAGCGAAAGTCCGGCAGGCTCTCCATATGCTGGCTATCGATGAGCGGGGTCTCGATGAAATGGACAAGAAAATTTTAGCGGTCATCATCGAGCAGCATGGCGGCGGCCCGGTCGGCATCGGCACTATTGCCGCTAGCGTTGGCGAGGAGGGGAGCACCATCGAAGAGGTCTATGAGCCCTACCTCTTGATGGAGGGGTTCATTAAAAGGACATCGCGCGGCCGAGAGGCGACAGAGCTAGCTTACCGCCATTTGAATCTGACCCATCTCCTCGGTTGAATGGCAGAATTGAAAGGGTTGCTTTTTATTTGATTTATATCGTTCCAATTGTGAACATTTAAGACCTAAGAGATTTAAAGAAGGGGAAAAACCATGATTCTTAGAATCACGTCGCTTTGTCTGGCAGCTCTTTTCATGGCGGCGCCACTGCAAGCAAGCTTCATTCAGAAGGCAAAAGAAGCTCTAGGGTTGGAGAAGAGGGTGGAGGCGCCTGCCATCCGCGTGCTCATCGCCTCAGATTTATCAGACGCTTCGGTCGAGGTGAAGGGCAAATACAACGTCTACGACCCCTATCAAAGGGCCAAGTTGGCCACCGGCTTTGCTCCCAAAAGCAGTCAGGTCCATCCCTTAGATAGCGGCATCCGCTGGGGAGAGCTCTTTCCTGGCGTCTACCAAATCTGCCTCGTGCCCGATCTAGAGACGACCACGACAGTTGTCAATGGGATTGAATACCGAGGAAAAATCTACCTCTACAATATTGCCGGCACCATCAGCATCGTCAACGAAGTGCTGGTCGAAGATTACATCCTCTCTTTGCTGAGCGCTTCTATCAGCCAGCCTCTGCCAGAAGAGGTGCTAGCGGCATTGGCCATCACCGCGCGCACAGACGCCTGTTACCGAGCGCTCTCGGCTAAGAATCGCTACTGGCATGTCGACGCCAAGGAAGTGGGCTACTTCGGCTATGGCGTGACTGATTTTCGCAATGGAATTGAAAGAGCGGTCCACGACACGCGCTATTTTGTCATGTCTTCTTTCGGCCGCGGCATGCATGCCATCAAGCCATTTCCTGTCTCTTGGGGCGAAGACCCAAAAGCCGGGCTGTCAATTCCAAGGGCCTGCTCCATGGCGAAAAAAGGGGCTGACGCACCGAAGATCATTTCAGCCTTCTTTCCAGAAAGTCGCATCGCTAGCTTAGACCACTTGCCTGAAAAGAAAAATAAGAGAGTGTAATTTTCGCCGTTGTTCGGCGTCGCTGTTCTCTTAAGTGTCTCAAGGCCTCATCATTTTGGTGAGGCCTTTTTTTTGTCTCAAACGGGATTTAAAAGTTTCTCTTTTCCCTCTCTTTTCTTCGCTCTTTGAGCCTCCTCATCCATAAATTTAGGGGCTTTGCCAAGCTCGCTTCTTCTTTAAAATAGAGTCTTCAGGTAATTGATTTCAGCACAAGTGATCACCTTCACTAAAGAAGAGCTACAGTTGATTGGCAATAGGCTTGATCTAGATATTGAGCAAGCAACAAGAACTGGCAGAAAGCTCAAGATGAAAATTTTCGAAAGATCTCCTCTCCTCTTGGGCGGCCTCTTTTGGGTAGCTGGCGGCATTTCCCTGATGGTATTCACTTTTTTCTTCCCACCTATCTCCCTAGTCAGCGGCCTGACAATTATTGGGATAGGCCTTGCTCTCTTAGGCATCGGCGTCGCTGTAGAGATCCCTCTTCTCATCAGCTTAAAGAAAAACAGCAAAACCCTCTGCCAGTTGCAGCAGATGAAAAACGACCTGGCGTTAATGGCGGGAAAAGACGCTTATGCAGATGAGATGAGGAGCAAACTCCTTGCTGGAGATGGCCGTATCAAAGCCAAAGTGTTGCTCGAGCTCCACCGCCTGGCAAAAGAAGAGATTTTAGCAAAGTCAGCGCCTAACTACAACCGGAATTGGCAGCGGGGGGCAATGTTTTGGTACAAAGAGGGCATATGAAGCTCTGTTTTCCATGGCAAATGGAAAAACCTTTTGTTAATTGCCGATAAAGCCGCCGCTTTGGTTTTCCCAGAGCTTGCGGTAAAGCCCTCTTTCCTGAGATAATGTGTCGTGAGAGCCCTCTTGAACGATTTTTCCCTCATGGAAGACGAAGATGCGGTCCATCTTCAATAGTGTCGATAAGCGATGGGCGATGATGAGCGTCGTCTTGCCATGCATTAAGTCCCAAAGGCTTTCTTGAATTTGCTGTTCGGTGATGGAATCTAGCTGACTTGTCGCCTCATCCAAAATGAGAATGGGGGCGTTTTTTAAAAAGGCGCGCGCAAGGGCAATGCGCTGCCTCTGTCCGCCAGAGAGCTTGATGCCCCGGTCGCCGACTAGGGTCTCGTACTTTTGCGGCAAACCTTCGATGAAGGCATCAATGTGCGCCTTTTTTGCGGCGCCCTGCACCTCCTGATCTGTGGCAGAGGGCCGCGCGTAGCGGATATTTTCCATCAAAGATCGGTGAAATAGAATGGGGTCTTGGGGAATGAAGACAATCGATTGTCTCAATGTGTCTAGCGAGACGGCTCGAATGTTTTGCCGGTCGATGAGGATCTGCCCCGATTGCAGCTCAAAGAGGCGCAAGATGAGATTGACAAGAGTGCTCTTTCCGCTGCCCGATAGGCCGACGATGCCCACTTTTTGCCCTCCTTTAATTTGAAAGGAAAGATTTTCAAAGAGGGGGACGCTTGCCCCATAGCCAAAAGAGATCTCTTTGACCTCGATATTGCCCTCTCTCACTTGAAGCGGGGTATCGGGGCTTTCGATCTGATGGGGGCCCATCAATACATGGAGCCCTTGGCTCAGCGTGCCCACAAGCTCTGTAAAAGTGACAAATTCGCGAGAGAGGTTGCGCAGCATGTCGATGAGGGAGATGTTTAAAGTGAGCACCAGGGCGAGGTCGCCGGCGTCGATCACCCCTTGAGAAAACCCAACGGCCAAAGATAAGATGCAGCCAGCTTGGTAGAGGATAAACAATAGGTCTTGAAGGCCATTTCTTTGGATCACAAAGCGCCAGCGCTTTTGCTCCGCCAAGACGCCCGCATCGAGAAGGGCACTCAAAGAATGGATTTCTTGCTCTTTGCCCGTGAAGAGGCGCACGTTGAAGATATTGGTGAATGTGTCAACGATGCCCCCCATGATATGAGATCTGGCTTTGGCAACTTGTCGGTTGAGCTCGATCCCTTTTAAGCTGGTGCGGTAGGCTAGCCAGGTATAGGCGATTGCCCATCCCATCATGAAGAGGGCTATTTTAAAATCGACAGTCGCCAAAGTGATGATGGCAATACATAGAGCTAGAGCGCTGCCGATGAATCCATCGATCACAAGCGCCAGCATATTGGGGACTGCTGCTACAATGTCTTTGACTTTGCTCGCCAAAGAGCCGGCCAGTTGGTCGAGATAAAACTCATGGCTGTGATTGATGGTGTGCTCCATGAGGTATAAAGAGCAGTGGCGCTTGATGGCAGGCACAAACTTTAAAGAAAGCCAATTTAAAAGGAGGAAAGCGGCAGACATGACAATCGCTTGCAGGATGTACATGGCAGCAGGGACAGCTAGAAGAGAGAGATCGGAAGATCGGCTCATTTGATCGAGCATTTTTTTAAGCAAATAAGGCTTAAAAGATAGATTGATCGACCAAAGACAGGTGATTGCGAGGTGCAATAAGAGCCAATGGCGAAAAGGACGGGTGACTTTTTTGAAAAAGGAATCAATGCTCATTTCTCGTGCCTCCTAAAAAGGATTAGGATATTCTATCTTTACCATTGGAAGAAAGGAAAAGAGCTAGTGCCCGACCACAGATGTTTTTACGTGTCAAACGAGCGTGAAAGCTCTTTAGAATCGATCGATTCTAGAGGCTTTGACGTCGTTTAACATGCGCAACAACATCTGTGGTCGGGCACTAGTACTCTATCCACTTAATTTTGCGGAGATTTCAAATGGCAACACCTTGGCAAGCTGAAAAGACAGTGGATCAAGAGATGGCGCTTGCTCTCATTCGCGCGCAATTTCCAAGCATTCACGCTCAGAGCATGCGCTTTTTAGGGGCGGGCTGGGATAACACCGCCTTCATCGTCGATGAAGAAAAGATCTTTCGTTTTCCCAGGAGGGCCATTTCGCTCCCTCTCTTAGAGGCGGAAGCGACCTTTCTACCAAAGATTGCCGCCCATTTGCCTTTGCCTATCCCTATTCCTAAATGGATGGGAGCTCCCTCCTCCCTATTTCCTTGGCCATTTATCGGCTATCAGAAGCTAAAGGGCGCGACGGCCTGCTCAATAGCCCTTTTAGAAGATGAAAGGGTTTTGCTGGCCAAGCCTTTGGCTCTCTTTTTAAAGGCGCTGCATGCGCTGCCCTTGAAATTATTTGCCGGGTGCGACCCTAAGACAGAAGAGAATCTCGATCGCATCAATGGCAAGGAGCTGACGCTCAAAATTGCAGGGCTCTTTCAAGAACTTTTTGATCTGCGCTTGCCCTTCAACCCAAAAGGGTTGGAGCGGGTCATTGCAAGCTCTCAAAACTTTCGCCCTCCTCAAGCTCAAAGCCTCGTCCACGGCGATCTCTATGTGCGCCATCTGCTCTTAGATGCGCAAAAAGCGCTATGTGGCGTGATCGACTGGGGCGACACCCATATTGGCGATCCGGCCATCGACTTGGCAGTTGCCCATAGCGTATTGCCCAAGAGAGCGCACTTTCAATTTAGAGAGGCCTATGGAGAGATTGACGAGTCGACCTGGAACTTGGCGCGCCTGAGAGCGATTTTTTCGAGCACCTATCTGGTGTTATTTGGACACAATATCGGCGACATAGACTTGCAGAGGGAAGGTGCTTACGCCCTATCGATGATGACTTCTATAGAGTGATCTTCAGTCTATAGAAGGGCGCACTCGAAGCTGCTTGATGCGGCTGTCTTTTTTCTTTTTTTCTTTATTCTTTTCTTTGACAGAGCGGGATTGGCGAGTGGGCTTGCGATATGGCTTGCGGTAGTTGAGCTTCTCAGCAAGGGCGCGCAGCTTGAGCAGGCACTCGCGCTTGTTGAGGTGCTGGCTCCGCTCGCTTTGACTGGAGACGACAAGTCCTGTCGGCAGGTGGGTCAGGCGCACAGCGCTATCGGTGACATTGACATGTTGGCCGCCGCTGCCACCGGATCGAAAGGTATCCACGCGGCATTCGGCCAGTAAATCGAGGTCATCGGAGGGGAGGGAGATTAAGTTCATGGGGCTTTAGGTTGTTCGGCGATGAGGGTTAATTTCTGGCTACGGCTCAAACTTTTGATGAAGGCTTCTCGCTTGGAGGCTTCAGATCTGTTTGGATGCGACTCGCTAAAGAGGATTTTTTGGGGGCGAGAGAAAGAAAAAAAGCGAGCGCCCCTTCCTTTATGAGCTAAATGCTCGTCAAAGCGCCTGTTTAAGTCTTTGGTGATCCCTGTATAGAGCTTTCCGGTCTCGGTCAAGATGATGTAGACTTGCCAATGTTCTAACTCGGTTTGCTTTAAGGGGTCATCCATCTTCTAGAATCCTTCTTTTTTGCCGATGATAGCAGAAAATCCTCTCTCTGCATAGAGGGTAAAATACCCTTGGATGTTCAGGGGTGATTGCTCCCTAATTTATTATAAAGTGAAATGTTGTTTAATTTATTAATTAATTTCATTAAAATAAAATTAATTAATAAATTAACATTTCCAGGTCTTTTCTAGATGTCTTTGACAAGAATTAATTCTGCTGCCCCAGATAAAACGCCGAGCTTCAGCTCGTTCCGCCTAGAGCGCTCACTGTTGCTCGACATCAAGAATTATCCGCGCTTCTTAGAAATTTTTTGGCGCTGCCTTTTAGAAGACGCCTCCTACCTCCTAGCTAAAGTGACTGGCAGCGAAAAAATCCATCGCTTTTCCAAGATGCAGGGATTTAAAATTGGCCATCTGGAGGCCAAGGTCCATCACGCTTGGGGGCGTTTTGTGCTCAAAGACGATCTCATTGTCACTTGTCGCAACATCGCCAAGGTGGAAGTCGCCGAAGAGGGGGCGGATGTCGAGAGGGCGCGCGCCCTCTTTACGCAAAAAGGGGCTGAGGAGGTTGCCTTTGAAGGGATGATCACAGACGGCGTCTGTTTTGGCGCCTCTGTCGAGTTTTTAAGGCTTTGCCATCAAAGATCGGCAGGCGGACCCCTCTCTTCTCTTGAAATTGAGCAGGCGGCCGCACAATATGAGCGGGGAGTGAGTGCCGATGCGGCGGCGCTGCAAGCCATCTATAACCGGTCTCCTGAGGCCATGCCTGATCCGCTCTTTTTTTCTGCGGTCTTTGAGGGGCTAATGCCGCTCTTGCTCAACTTGCAACAAAGGGTCGGCGCCGATCAGCTAAATGGATTGACAGCGGCGGAGGTGCGGCTAATTTTTGGCGTTCTCGGTCAAATCAAGCCTTTTCAGCCCCGCAAAATCGCCAGCAAGATGGCGCCTCTTCCCTTAAGCGCCGGCGGAAAAGAGTTGGTAAATGCCATCAGAGAATTTTGCAATGCCCGTTTAGATGTCGATAAAAACAGCCGGGTCTATCACCGCGTCAGCCATCCTGAATTTAAAAAAGCCTTTATGATGGCCTCGAGTCAGGCAGTCAACATCTCTTTCAAAAGCCAGCTCATCGCAAAAACTTCTGGCTCTAAAGAGAAGGGGTTGATGCCCCTCAAGATGCATGCAAAGGTCGATCGAGATATCTATCGCCATCTTCCCCCATATGCCTTTTGTGAATCTTCAAAAGAGCAGCTGCAGAGCATCGAAACCTTGCCCCCCGGTTCCTATTTGCTCGACTTTGCAACGGGCTCTGGCTTTCACCAGATAGCGCTCATTCAAGGCAGCCCTCCCTACCTATTCGATCCGGGCTATGGCCTCATCCTCTGCTCAGAGGGCTTAAGAAAAACGGTGCTAAAGATGCTTTCCCTCTATCCAAGGCCTCAGCAGGAGGAGGGCGCGGCAAGTAAAGAGCGCTTTGATCCCAACTATCGAATCTCGATCCAGCGGGTGTCTCAAGGCCATCAGCGAGCGGCTCGTTCCTCACTCAAAACTAAATTGAGCTGGAAAAGCGCAAAAAAAAGTAGTCTTTTTTAGGTTTTCCTTGTAGATAGAATAAAGAAAATCTATTAAATTGCTTTTATTTCAATTGAGCCATATCGATGCTGAAACCCACTGACTCTAAAAGTATTATCTATTCTCAGGGAAAAGCTTTTCCCCTCGGAGCCTCTCAGACACCTGCTGGAATTAACTTTGCTGTCGTGATCGATGCGCCTGAAAAGGTGTCCTTGGTCTTTTACTTGGAGGGGGGGAAGCGGCAAGAAATCGAACTTTTGGACTCGCAAAACCGCACAGGCAATGTCTGGCATGTGCTCTTGGAAGTGCCCGATCAAATCGTGCGCTACGGATTTCGCGTCAAAAGAGGGCCCATTGAAGATGCGATTGCCCTCGACCCTTATGCCAAAGCGCTGCAGACTCCAGCCGACTGGGGAGTCCTCTCTTTAATCTCTCGCGAAGTGAAGTGGCTGAAAGAGCCGCTCAGCCTCTATCTCCCCGAAAAACCCTTTGATTGGCAAGGTGTGCTTGCCCCTAAGCATTCTAGAAAAGACTTGGTCATCTATGAGATGCATGTGCGCGGCTTCACGCACGACAAAAGCGCTGCTGTGCAATCGGCTGGCCAGTTTTTGGGGGTGATCGAAAAGATCCCCTACCTCAAGAAGCTTGGCATCAATGCTGTGGAGCTGCTGCCTGTCTTCGAGTTCTTCGAAACTGAATATGACAAAGTCAATCCAGTGAAGGGGGATCCTCTCTATAATTACTGGGGCTATTCGCCAGTCAGCTTTTTCGCTCCCATGAACCGCTACTCAAGCGGAACGTCTCCTTACGCAGCGAGCGACGAATTTAAGATGATGGTGCGCGAGCTGCATCGCGCGGGGATTGAAGTGATCCTCGATGTCGTCTACAACCATACCGCAGAAGGCAATGAACAAGGCCCTCTTTTTTCTTACAAATTGCTGGCCCCTGCCAGCTATTACCTGAAAAGCAAAGATGGCTATGACATGAATTTCAGCGGCTGCGGCAACTCGCTGAATGCCAATCACCCTGTCACCAAGCAGATGATATTAGATAGCTTGCGCTATTGGGTCGAGGAATTCCAAGTGGATGGATTTCGCTTTGATTTGGCATCGCTGCTCAACCGAGGTCAAGATTCCGAAGTCATGGCCAACCCCCACCTGCTGGCCGATATCTCAGAGGACCCCCTCCTCCATGAGACCAAGCTGTTTGGCGAGCCTTGGGATGCGGGAGGGCTTTATGAGCTGGGCTCTTTCAGTCGCGGGTCTCTCCGCTGGTCGGAGTGGAATGACCGCTACCGCGATGCCGTCCGCCAGTTTATCCATGGCTTTTGGGGGCAGGCCGGCTCTTTTGCCACTCGCCTGTCGGGGTCGGAGGACTTTTTTTTCGGGCGCTCGCCGGTGCTCAGCCTAAACTACATCACTTGCCATGATGGATTCACTTTGCGCGATCTGGTGAGCTATAACCAAAAGCATAACTTGGAAAATGGGGAAGATAACCGAGACGGGTCGAACAACAACAACAGCTTCAACTACGGCGTAGAAGGGCCAAGCCCAGACCCGCTGGTCGAAGCGGTGCGGGTGCGCCAGATGAAGAACTTTCTCCTCTCTCTCTTTCTCTCGCAGGGCATTCCGATGCTATCTATGGGGGACGAATTTGGTCACTCTCAGCAAGGAAATAATAACACCTGGTGCCAAGATAATGACCTTAGCTGGCTTTCATGGCGCCACTCGCCTGTTGAAGAGGAATTATTGGAATTCACCTCCTCGCTGATCCACTTTCGCCTAAAAAATAAAGTCTTTCGCCGCGAGACCTTTTTGACCAGCGACGATATCGATTGGCACGGGGTCGCTCCCTTTCAGCCCAACTGGGGCCCCAATGCGCAATTTTGCGCCTTTTTGTTAAAAGATGAAAAAGGGGAGGATATCTACACCTTCTTCAATGCCTCGAGAAAGGGGGTCTACATCACCTTGCCGCCGCCTCGCGTCAAAGGGATGATGTGGCTGCTCTCTTTTAACACAGCTCAAGGCCGTAAACAGACAGACTTGAAGCAAAAGGTGGTCAGCCATCTATCGGGGTGTTTTGTCGAAGCCCATAGCGCTCTTGTCTTGCAAGCTAAGAATGTATGAGCCCCATCGATTCCCTGCCCAATGAGCTCTTAAGTCAGATCTTCAGCTATGGCGATCTGGCCGCGCTCTCTTCAGTCCGCCTTGTTTCAAGAAGGTGGCAGGAGCTGATCGATGATCCGCAAAGCCTCATTTGGCAGCCTCATCTAGAGCCGGAGGCGGTCTATGCGCAGTTTTATGCGCGCCATCGCCTAAGGTTGAGCGCGTACCATAAAAAGCGGTTTGCTCAAGAGTGGGCGCATATGCGCAATCAGGCCCTGCTGGCAGCCCTTGCTATGCCGACCAGCTTTTATGCACTGGCTGAACTTTTTAAGTATCTTGAAGAGAGCCTGAATCTGCAAGAAAGCTACTTTTTTGAAAGCGCCTCTTGTTGCCTCAGGGGCGCGTTGGCTTTTTTCATTCAAATAGCTGCCATGACCCGCCTAGTCTTCTTGGGTGCCGATATCTCCTTAAAACAGATGGCTTGCACCGAGGCTATAAAGGCGCTCCACCAAGCGCTTCCTTGCCAGCGCTTGATCCCATGCGCTCCATCTCGTATTCCGCTTGCTCTCATGCAAGATGCCGCTTTATCGCAAAATCAATGTGCCCTCTCCAAGCAGACCGTTTTCTTTCCGGTGCGCGATCGGTTGGGGCGTCTCTTTGAATACTCTCACGTGCGCATCAATCCGTCGTTAGGCAAATTAAAGGTCGACCGCCTCTTATTTGCCCGCATCTATTGCACCGTCAAGGATCGCCTCTTGCAAAGTAAAGAGGTCTGCCTCCTTTGAAGTCGCGCGCCTTTTGTCAGCAAACTTGATGGGAAAAGAGCTGCCACCCCCGGCCCACTCCACCCTTGGCCAAAGAAATCGACCTTGGTAGCTCGAGGCCATTTCCATGCCCTTACGAGCATGGAAATGACCTTGAGAGCCTTTAAAGATCAAAGATCCCAAAGGGCGCTTCCCTTGGGTGAGGTGGGTTCGGGAGTGGGCAGCGCCCCTCCCGAAGAGAGTCATCTAGTTTCGGTTGAGGTTGTTGCGGCGGGGAGTTTGACTAGGATAAATAGCTCAAGCTTTGGGATATAGGTGAAGAGGATGTGGTAGGGCACCATCTTATGGCCGATGGTCAAAGTGATGTCATAGATGCCGTTTTCTTTTAAGGAAAGGTGGTCGGCAAGTAGGAGGATCTTTTGAAAGAACTTCTCCCCTTTGACATCTTGGTAGCGATCGAGAGGAAGGGTGCCGGAGAGGGAGCTGTAGACGATCTCTTGATAGCGACTAGCCAAGATTACCTGGCGCCCGGCTTTGCCTCCCCAGCGGTATTCTTTGAGCCGTTCGCAGATCTTGGCCAGATCTGGGTCTTGAGGGTCGCTTGTCTTGACAAAGTCGTGAAGTTGGCTGGCAAAGACGTTTAGCTCGTGCAGGTCTTTCTTTAGCTTTTTAGCTTCGGGATGATTGGTTGGAGTGCACTGCTTTAAGAAGAGGGAGAGCTCTTTTTCCTTTTCTTCGATGAGCAATTTTTTGGTGTAATAGGTGTCATAGAGCAGCTCTCCTTTGAGGGCGGACTCGTAATCTTGGCAGGCTTGGTTGGCTTTGGCGTAGAGCTGGAGATCGATCAATTTATCTAATAAGAAGGGAAAGTGCTCTTTATAGAGATCGGCATCTTTAATCTGCGCTTGCATCTCTAAGAGCAATTTTGTGCTCTCTTTCATTCTCTCTGGCAAGGAAAGCGATGGGCTTTTGATGCGGCTGGAGATTTCCTTGGTCAGATTCGTTAAAGTATTATTTAAAGCGCTCTCTTTCTCGCTCTTTTTTTCTTTTTCCTTGCTTTCCATGTTTAGAAATTTTTTGATGGCGCCGCTTTCAGGCAAGTCCTTATTGAGCTCGAGCGATGCTTGGAACATGCGGCGCGCAAGGGGGTCGTTATCCATCTGATAGTAGGTGAGCGCTAAGTTGAAGTTGGCGGCTGCGTTGCTTGGAGCTCGTTCAAAGAGGCGCTGAAACGCTTCTTTGGCTTTGCTGTATTCTTGGGCTTCAAAGGCGCTAGCCCCTTCTTTATAGAGCGCTTCGCACTCTTCACTGCCGTTTTCTGGCGGCTTTGGCGCCAGCTTTTGTAGCTCACTTGGGCTAAGCTGCCTTTTGAGCTCAAAGATATCTTTGGAGAGCTGCTTTTGCGTCTCGTAGATTTTTTCTAACAGCGTCTCAATAGACCTTGACGGCAAAGTGTCGGCGGCTGTTAAGGAGAGGGGGGCTAATAATAACAGGGAAAAGTAAATTTTATTGCGCATCGCAAGGGGCCTTTAAAGATTTTACCATTTCATTTCATGAGGGCCGCAAGGGGTCGCATGGTCAGGCAGTTTTTTGGCGCTATTTAACAGCTCGATCAGCTTTTGGGCGCCTGTGCTCACTTTGCTCAGGGCTTGGATTGACTGTTCGAAATGGGGGTTGATCGATTCTTGCCCTGAGCAGTGGGGGGCCAGCTGTTTGATTTGCATCAACAGGTGCTCTTCTTGCTCTTTGAGCGCTTCAATATGCCCTTTAGCGCTTTTTAATGCGGCAAGCATGGACTCTGCTTCCGTTTGGATTTTCTGGCCAAATGGAATGTGCCAGATAGGCGCCGGCTCGACGCTTTTTAAACGGTCTCGCTGCAAGAGGGTTGTGACGGCATGCGGGCTTGTGATGCGATAGGTCCAGCTAGGGGGGAGCGCTCTTTCTAAGGAGGGGGAAAATAGCGCTGTGCGGCATGCTCCATGGTAGGTCTCGATTTCCACTTCTAAAGGCCGATCGAGTAAAATCTGCAAGCGCATGCCTTGATAGATGCCGTCGATGGGCGCTGCTGACTCATCTAAAAGGGCAGAGTTGGCACTTAAGCTGTAGGCCGTTCCAGATATGGAAGGGTAGGCCGCCTCGCCAGGCCTTGTGAGGGGGCAGCTTGGAAATCCAGTGAGCCCATAGCCCGTGAAGAGCTGGCTATCGAGTGGCTCTTTGCTGACATTGGCAATCTCCAGGCGGCTGCTGACAGGATAGCCAAGAAAGAGCGGTATGCCTTGAAAGGTTGCTTTAGGCTGTTCGCTGCCACTCATGCCGTCGATTAGGAGCGAGAGCGACTCTTTGCAATGCTCATAGGCTGTAACTAGCATTGCCTCTTCTTCAGCGGCTCCAACCGAAGCTTGATGCGCAAGGTGGATCATCAAAGAGAGGGTAGATTCGATCTCTTTTAAGTAGCCGATGCGGGCTTGATGCCAAGAAATATGCCATTGTAGATGGTGCAGTGAAGATTTATATTCCAGATTAGCCGAGCTAAAGGGTATTGGTGTCGCCGGCTGATGGGAGGCAGGCTCTGGCTTGGTTTCTGCGGCTCGGGGCAGAGCGCTTGCCTTATGCTGCTGCTGGGGGTCTTGATAGACGGGAGCAGACGCGATATGGTCGCGTGCCTTAAGGTAACTTTTGACAAGAAGTAGCTCTTGCGAGGGGGCGGACATACACTTTCTCCGAAAAGGTCAAATTCAGGCAGTGTGGGCCGCAGGGGATCGGCCGTGTTGCATTTTTATGCATAATGGGTCGACGGATATTTTAAAAGAAGAAAATGGAGGAAGGCTTTTTATAGATGATGTAAAGAAGAGATAAGGGCGCATTTGCTTAACGAGGCTGGCGCTAGTATGCTCTCTTAGCGCCAGCAGCTGCCCTTTTTAAGGCGAGCAGCAAAGAATTTTGTCTATGAGGAGGAGCATTAAATTTTAATGCCCATGCCATGTCTTGGATCGGGTTTGAATGAGGATGGAGGCGCTTCTTTGCTCTCATCTGTATCGCGGCCATCGACAATTTCCTGGCATGTTTTGCGCCATTTCTCAACCATCTCTACATAGAGGGGGGCAAATGCGCGCAGCGCTGAAGAGACAGCGTGAGACATGTCGATCATGCAATGGACTAAGATCAGCTCTTCTTTGACAGCGACACCGACGCCGCCGCCAGCCATCTGGCCGCCGAGCATGGCGCCTTCGAGCAACTTTTCATAGAGGCGCATCTTTGTCTTATCATCTCTTGGCAGCCCGTCTAATAGGGGAGAGTAGAGATAGAGGCGATCGGAGTTTGGCTCATAGGTCAAGTGCATCGAAAATTCTTCGTCAATGCCCAAAATGCACGTGTTATTCTCATCAAATTCCAGCCCTTCCAGACCCAGCTCTTTTTCAAATTCTTTTAAGTTTTCCTTTGCATTTTCAAACGACATACGACTCCTCCTAACGGTTCTTGGAAAAGCACCTACCATGGTCTGATGCTTTATGAATTCTTTTTTTTACTATAGCACGCAGCTGCTCTACTTTAAAAGTAAATAATGCGCCTATCCCTGTTTTGCTCCCGATGAAAGGAAATAGATTAAAAAAGGGGGGTAACCCGCCTACTTTGTCCTATGATTTAAATTATATTTGAAAGCGGATTAAATTCAAAAATTAATTTATTATAAAGATGATTTAAATTTTGTTTTGTCTATTAAATAATTTATTTGCAGTAGTCTCTTTTATGATTTGCAGCTGGAGGTTTCGGGAAAAATCCTTTGCAATTTTTTAGAAGATTAAATTTTGAGTCTTTAGTATGCTAGGGGCTAAAAAAAATCAGCAGAAAGCCCTCTTTTATTTTTAGAGAAAAGTTCCCTTAAAACGCTATCAAGGATAGAAGGATCACAGATGATTATTATCGAAATTGCAGGACATCTCGGCTCCGACCCAGAATCCCGTTTTACCCCCAATGGCCAAAAAGTGACCACATTCCGCGTGGCGACAAACGTGCGCAAAGGCGGCAAGGACGAGACTGTATGGTGGAGAGTGACGATTTGGGGCGACCGCTTCGACCGCATGATGACGTATCTAAAAAAGGGAAGCGCAGTGATTGTCGTCGGCGATATGAACAAGCCAGAAATTTACAATGACAAAGAAGGTCATCCTCAGATCTCTTTAGAAGTCACAGCCGAAATGATCCGCTTCAGCCCATTTGGCAAATCAGATCGTCCAGAGGGAGGGCAATCTGCAGGACAAGGCGCGACCACTTATCCGTCCGCTGCCAGCTATGGTTCGAGCCCGGCTCCCAGCTCAGGCTACCAATCTAAGTCGCATGTCGAAGAAGATGAGATCCCTTTCTGATCTCTGTTAAATAGCCCACTTCCTCGCGATTGAAATTTTAAGCCGATGAGGAAGGGGCGGCTAAAGCTTTTGATTTACAGCACTCGGCAAACATGTCTTTGCTTGTCTTTTAAAGATTTCAAACAAAAGGGTCTCACAATGAAATTTGTCATCAGCGAGCAGAGGCAGCCGGCGCTGCACCAAAACAGGGGAGTCGAGCTTTTGGCTTTGCCAGTATTTCAAGGCGAAGAGACAGCCGCGTTGCAGAATTTAAGTGTGGCCTTGCCAAATGCGGCTTTAGAAGATTTTAAAGGGCAAGTGGGCGATCTGCTCGTTCACTACATCGATCATCCCAATTTTTCCCGCATCGCTCTCTTGGGGCTAGGCGAGCGAAAGCTCGAGTCGCTGGAAAATTACCGACAAAGCTTTGCCGCCTGCGTCAAATGGTGCCAAAAGCACCATATCAAAGAGCTGGAAGTGGCGCTGGAAACGGCCCTTTCTGTGGGTTCAAAGCTCAATCAAGAGCGCGCCTTTTTCTCAATCCTCGAGGGGATGTGGCTCGGCGGCTATTCCTTTCATCCGCTCAAAAAAGAAGATGCCAAAGCTTGTCTCGAGCAAGTGCTGTTTCAAGGGAAATCTTACCCCAACCTGTTTGCAAAGGCGCACCTGCTACAAGATGCCGTCAACCAAGCACGCGATCTGACCAATCACAGTGCAGACCTAGTCACCCCCAGATATTTGGCCGATGTGGCCCTGAAAATTGCCGACAGCTCCCCTGACATCTCTCTCACTCTCTTAGGGCAAAAAGAGCTTGAAGAGGAAGAGATGGGGCTGATGCTCGCTGTCGCCCGCGGCTCAGATAAAGAGCCCTTTTTAATTGTCTTGAATTACCAGGGCGGGGGAGATGAGCGCACCGTATTCTTGGGCAAAGGGGTCACTTTCGACAGCGGCGGCCTCAATTTAAAGCCCGGCGACTCCATGGACACCATGCGCTGCGATATGGCCGGAGCTGCGGCAGCCCTCTCCCTCATTCAAGTGGTCTCTGCTTTAAAGCTCAAGGTCAATGTATCGGTTGTCGTGGCGGCTGTGGAAAACAGCATTGACGCTAAAAGTTATAAGCCTGGCGATACTTATGTCGGGCGCGGCAAGATCAGCGTCGAGATTGGCAATACCGATGCCGAAGGGCGGCTCATTTTAGCTGATGCTATCAGCTACATCCAAGATAAGTTATCTCCCACGCGCCTCATCGACTTTGCCACCTTGACCGGCGCTTGCCAAGTGGCTCTCGGGGATGAAATCGCCGGCCTCTTTTGCAATGACGATACTCTCGCCAATGCTCTCATTCGAGCTGGGGAGTCCACCTACGAAAGGGTATGGCGCCTGCCCCTTTGCCAAGAGTATGTCAAAGAGATGCGCTCGGAGACGGCCGACATCAAAAGTACCGGAGGACGTAAAGGAGGCGCGATTAAGGCCGCCTTGTTTCTAGAGCAGTTTGTCAAAGATCTGCCCTGGGCCCACATCGATATCGCTGGCACAGCTTTTCTAGAGGGGAAAAAGCGCTACTATGGAAAAGGGGCGACCGGCTTCGGCGTCAGGCTGGCTCTAGAGTTTATCGAGAACCTTTTAGAGGATCAGTCATGCAAAACACACTAAATCTCATCGCCAGCCGTCAAGACAACCAACTCTTCTTGCGCGATAGAATCCCCGTCTCCATTTTGGGGGCTACGGGGCTGGTGGGGCAAAAGCTCGTCCAGCTGCTCGCCCGCCACCCTTGGTTCAAGATCGAAAAGCTGATGGCCTCTTCTCAATCGGCTGGCAAGCCCTATCGCTCTTGTCTTAGGTCTTATGAAGGATTGCCCGACCGCCTCCTGCAGCAGGAGATTGAGCCAGCAGCCCCATTGGGCGAGGGCTCTTTGGTCTTCTCAGCTCTCGACTCTAGCTCTGCCGGCCCCATCGAAGCGCTCTTTGCCAAAGCGGGCAATTGGGTCATCTCCAATGCCAGCCACTACCGGCCCCACCCCGAAGTGCCTCTCATCGTGCCTGAGGTCAATGGCGATCACCTGCGCCTTTTCCAAGAGAAAAAAGTGCTGCCCATCATCACCAACCCCAACTGCGTCGTCGCTGGGCTCGTCATTGCTTTAAAGCCCCTGCTCAGCCATTTTGGCCTCGAGGCCTGCCACCTCACCACCTTTCAATCGGTCTCGGGAGCTGGCTACCCGGGCGTGCCGAGCTTGGATATCTTGGATAACATCATTCCCTACATTGCCGGCGAAGAGGAAAAGGTGGAGTGGGAGCCGAAGAAAATTCTCGGCCATCTCAATGCGGGGCAGTTTGAAGACTTATCTTTGCCCATCAGCGCCAGCTGCCACCGCGTCGCCGTGACGGAGGGGCACTTTGCTTCTGTCTCTGTCAAGCTGAGGGCAAAGCCTTCTGCCGAAGAGGTGATCGAAGCCTGGCAGGAGTACCCCTTCTTCTCGAAGAGCCGCCATCTGCCAAGCTCTCCACCGGCGCCCCTAGTCTACTGCTCCGGAGTCGACCAACCCCAGCCCAAATTTCACCGCCACCTAGACCGGGGCATGGCTGTCGCTGTCGGAGGCTTGCGCCCTTGCTCGACTTTTGACTTCAAATTCCGCCTTCTCTCCAATAACCTCATGCGAGGCGCCGCCGGCGCTGCTCTCTTAAACGCCGAGCTGCTCGTCGAACAGGGAATGCTCTACTGGTAGCTTTTGGAGGGAGAAGGCTCGGCTCTTTTTGTCAGGGATGGCGTTAAAATTTCCCTGGGCAAGTAAAGGAAAATGGGGTATGCTGCACCCTTTCTTATCCCTCTCGTGCCCATAGCTCAATTGGATAGAGCGTCAGCCTCCGGAGCTGAAGGTTTCAGGTTCGACCCCTGATGGGCACATTTTCTTTCAAAGCAGAAGGCTTCCGAGTCCCCGCCTTCATCTGAATAGGTTGATGGTGCTAAAGAAACAATGCTTGCTATGCGCGCCCCTTTGCTTTTGCTTTTGCTTCTCCTTTCCCTTCTTGGGCTGGGCAGAAGGGGAATCCTTTCCCCCTCTGAAGGGCGCGACTCTGGCCGGAGAGGCCAAGGCCCTTCCTGACTGTCAGCACCCCACTTTATTGATCATCGCCTTTTCCAAAGAGAGCCGCCCGCACGTTGTCGATTGGGCTAAGACCCTAAGGCTAGATCTGAAGGTGCCTCAAGGGTTTTGCTACTATCAAGTGCCGCTTTTTTCCAATACGTTTTGGGCCAAAGCCACAAAGCCCATCTTGCTTGAGATGATGCGCAGGCGCCTTCCTCAAAGGGAGCATAGCAAGGTATTTGTGCCCGAGGAGACAAGCGAGAAGGTGATCGACACCTTTCAAGTGCGCGACTTAAAGCTGCCGCTTATCATCCTCCTCGACCGAAAAGGGCAGGTTGTCTGTAGCCATTTGGGGGGCGTCTCCAAAGAAGCCAAAGAAAAATTTTCTAAAAAAATTCAAGAAGTAAGGGGCAGGAAATAAAATATGTTTTCTTGTAATCAGTTGACGATGAGCTTTGGCGAGGACATTCTCTTTAAAGATGTGTCGCTGCACTTTTCCTCCAAGCAAAGGGTGGGGCTAGTCGGCGCCAATGGCTGCGGAAAATCGACCTTTTTAAAGATCATCAGCAAGCAAATCGAGCCGCAACAAGGATCGCTCGACCACCCCAAAGATTTAAAGATTGGCCACCTGCAGCAAGACCATTTCGCCTACGATGGGCTCTCCCTCATCGAAGTCACCTTGATGGGGCAGATGCCCCTTTACCAGGCCTTAAAAGAAAAAGAGCGTTACTTAGAGCAGATGGAATCCGACCCCGCCAAGTGGGAAGCGGTCGAAGAGAAAATCTCCCTCTACCAAGGTTATCAAGCCGAGAGTGTGGCCGCAAGCCTACTAGTGGGCCTAGGCTTTGCCAAAGATGCTCTGCAAAAGAAGATGAGCGAGCTCTCTGGCGGCTGGCGCATGCGCGTCTTGCTGGCTCAACTCATCTTTGGAAAACCGGGCCTGTTGCTGCTCGATGAGCCCACCAACCACCTAGACTTGCCATCCATCCGCTGGCTTGAGCGCTACCTAGCCTCTTTTGACGGCATCTTAGTCATCGCCTCTCACGACCGCGGCTTCTTAAATCGCGTCGTCACCCACATTCTCGAGGTGGATTATCAGACGATGACTTGGTACCCCGGCAACTATGATGCCTTTGAAGAGGCCAAGAAAAAGATGCTGGCCGAAAAGATGGCTCTCTTGGCTAACCAGGAAAAGAAAATCTCCCACATGCAGTCGTTTGTCGACCGCTTTGGCGCCAAGGCCTCCAAGGCTAGCCAAGCACAAGGGCGGCAGAAGATGATCGATAAGATGCAAGGGGAGCTTGAAGCCAATGAGATGGGCGAGTCGACTCGGCAAACGCCTCATCTCTCATTCCCCATTGAGCGCCCCTCAGGCGCCGTCGCCCTCACCGTGGAGCACTTGAGCTTTAGCTATGGGGAAAAGTCGATCTTAAGAGATGTCTCTTTTCAAGTGGAGCGGCAAGATAAGCTGGCCATCATCGGCCCCAACGGAGCTGGCAAATCAACACTGCTCTCTCTCATCTATGGCAATCTTCAGGGGGAGGGAAAGATCGCTTGGGGCTATCAGACCAAAGTTGGCTATGTGGCCCAAAACCTCGATGAAGAGTTTGCTGGAGGGGAGACAGCTTTCGACTGGCTCTCAGCCAATAGCCCCACCAGTCCCGAACAACAAGTGCGGCAAGCGCTCGGCCAAGTGCTCTTTCATAAAGAGGAGCAAAAAAAACGGGTCAACCTTTTAAGCGGCGGCGAAAAAGCGCGGCTGATGCTAGCCAAGATGATGCTCTTTAAGCCCAATGTCTTGCTGCTCGATGAGCCGACCAACCACTTAGATATCGAAGCCATCGACGCTTTGATCATAGCCATACAAAATTACGCCGGAACGGTGATTTTAGTCAGCCACAGCAGCCACTTTTTAAGCCAGACGGCCACGCGCTTTTTAGAGGTCACCTCTTCGAACATCGTCGATTTCAAAGGCAACTTTGCCCTGCTAGAAAAAATCTGGATGGAACGGGAAGGGGAGGCGCCCAAAGAAAAGAAAGACCCAGTCAATTTTAAAGAGCGCAAAAAAGAGCGCAACCAAAAGACCTACCTCAAGCGGCAGCTCGACACTTTAGAGCAAAAGATCAGCCAAAAGGAAGCTTCTCTAACCGACCTTTTAAAGCAGCTGGAAAGCCCCTCCTTTTATACTGACTGCACTTTAGCCGAGCAACAAGCGCTCTTTCAGCAAGAAAAAGAGCTTCAAAGCCAAATTCAAGCCCTATTCATTGATTGGGAAGCGCTCGCCGAAGAGCTAGAAGGGGTTGACAGCTAATAACCTAGCGTTTAGTTTATCGTTTAAACAAGCGGCGAAATGCTGCTTATTTCTATGCCCTTTCATGAATTTGGCACAGCGAGCATGGCTTGCCGATCTTCAGATAGTTCTCACTCAATCATCCAGGGGGAGGAGGTTTCTTTTGGCTAGAATCTCCCCATTGGATAGCTCATTTGGATCAAAGCTAGCCAATCTCCTTTTTAGATCCACAACAGCGAGGTATATAAATTAATAAGGGGAGCCCTCAAGCTATCGCTTTGCCTGCATGGCCACAAAAGTCCCGTGATAGTTAACAGCCCATTTATCCGATTGCAGATCTAGTTGCCTAATCATTGCCTCTAAATGCACGCGCCCTTTTCCTTTCTTTGTTAAAGCACTTTTAACTTCTTTTCGTGGAATTCTCCATCTAGAATAGCCGCAGGCTATTTAGGTGGAGATGGATAGCGATCACTAGTTCCCTTCTCTATAGAATTGCAATTGATAAATGAAAATGCGATGACTACAAAAATTATTTCTTGTTTTAGCTATTTTCATATTGACATCCAACTTCAAAATCAAAATAATATTATCAGTGTAATTATGGTGCAAGAGATGCTTCAAAAAGCCCTTAAGGCGTATCAGTATCGAATCTATCCATCCAAAGAGCAGGCTAAGCTTTTTAGTCAGCATTTCGGAGCTTCTAGATGGGTATATAACTGGGGCCTGGACTTGAAGAAGAAGCATTTTGAAGAAACCAAGAAAAACCTTTCTAAAAGATCTTTACAAGATGAACTTGTAGCACTAAAGAAAACAGAAGAGAAAGCATGGTTAACAGAGGTTAATAGTCAATCACTCTTAGCTTCCCTAGCTCATCTAGATTCCGCTTTTAGCAATTTTTTTGCAAAACGTGCCGCTTTTCCTAATTTCAAGAAGAAGTATTCCGGTAGGCAAAGCTATCAATGCCCTCAACATGTATCTGTTGATATTGAGAACAAGCTCTTACATCTGCCTAAAATCAAAAATGTCAAAATCAACCTTCATCGACCGTTTTCAGGTAAAATTAAAACCTGTACAGTAACTAAATCTGCTACAGGCAAATATTACATTAGCCTTTTAGTTGAAAAAGATGAAGTAAAAGCACCTCAGGTTATGCCCACACCTCATACAACACTGGGTATTGATTTAGGGATTGCATCCTTTGCCACACTAAATACGGGCGAAAAGATTCAAAATTCGAGATATCATAAGAAGCAGCTAAAAAAGCTTAAAAGCTGCCAAAGAAAACTTTCAAAAAAGATAAAAAGATCGGCTAATTATGCTAAAGCACGCAAGCGACTAGCCAAAATCCATGAAAAAGTCACGGATCAAAGGAAAAACCAGGCACATCAAGTATCGGCAAAACTTGTATACAAAAGCCAAGATGCACTTTTTGCAGTTGAGAGCTTGAATGTTAAAGGTTTAGTCAAAAATAGAAGTTTATCTAGAGAGATAGCAGATTGTGGATGGAATGCGTTTATCAATTGCCTAAAATACAAAGCTGAATGGGCTGGTAAACAGGTATTAGAGGTAGATCGATTCTACCCAAGTTCCAAAATATGTAGCAATTGTACTCACTACAAATCAGACCTGAAGCTAAGCATGCGCATTTATGATTGCAGCTGCTGTGGCTCTGCTATGGATCGGGACATGAATGCTGCTATCAATCTAAAGAAATTTGCATTAGAACAAATAGGCACGGAATGGGCCGAATTCAAGCCTGGGGATCATGCTCTGACGGGGATGGCAACATCTGAGTTTAATGGGATGAAGCAGGAAGCCGCCACTAGAATTTTAATTTAGTGGTGGTAATTCACATGCATTCCAACGCGCCTCATCAGGGAAGGAGCACTCGATAAAAAAGTCAGCGGCAACGGGCATTAGGTACTGAATTTCACTGGCTGTAATGACAATTTCCATAGAAGCAAAGGGAGTTGCTTGCAAGTTGATAAAGATTAAACTCCAACAAGCAAGCGTCGCTACAGCATGCAAGCTGCCACCAAATGCCGTCTTTTTATGATTGATGTTAGGTGCAAGGGGCGCCTTTAAAATCACTTTTTGTAGCGTCGCCTCTTCAACTATAATTCCAATTGCCTGCGATAGGGGGATATTTTGATAGAGGTATTGCTCCAGATCCAAGCCATTTATCCAATTTTTCCTTCAATCAATTCTATTTATCCAACTTTTAAGGGCTAAAGCTTTAGCTCTTTTGATCTTGCAACCTTTTTGTAGACATCAAGAACACAAAATTTGCTGTTCCTTGTGATGAGCCTCATAAGCCTCTGGAGAAAGGTAACCCAAAGTCGAA
>JARBTN010000009.1 GCA_029240195.1 Chlamydiales bacterium | reverse complement strand
ACCCTGCTTGGGATCATTTTTCTCCATACCAACACTTGACAGCTAAACAAGTTAAAACCCCTAAAGAAATTTTAACCGCTATTTTTAACCGAACTCCTGAAAGCTAATCGTTTTAGCCTTGTTGCATTAGTGCCCTGAAAATGGGATAGGAGAAGCAGGGGGGGATAAAAGGAATTCTTGATTCAACCTGTTTTTGCAAAATCCTCCATCCAAAATAGCTACAGGCTATTTAGATGGAGATGGATAAAAAGTTATGGAAAGATACACCAGATCAAGCTTAGATAAGTCCATGGTAAATCTCTGGTGAGATAAGAATATTTTATATATACCCTAGTAAAATTTCAAATTTCATAAAAAATAGTTCCTTAACCTCTATGGATTTGAGAAGCAAGAGAGGGAAAAAGATTAAGAAATATTTTTACGGGCTAACCAAAGCCGCGGTATTATCCTCAAACTGGGTTCCGATTCGTATATATTTCTTAAGCGTATCACTCATTTGTGCCCTGTTTGTTTCATAATTAAGATGCTCTGAAACCTTTTTTTGAGCCGCACTCGTTACAAAGTCAGCTCTTAAGCTATGCCCTAAGAAGCTAGCTTCTCTTCCTTCTAGATGTAAATTCTCCTTGATAATAAGAGAATCGGCTTTACATGTTAAACGATTATCGCTTATATGCTGTTGCCTATTAATAGGTCTGAAGACAGGTCCTGAGCTAATATTCGCGACTTTAATCCAGTCTTTAAGTGCCCGGACAGGGCATGTAATAGGATTGCTCCCGTAAGGAATCGCCTTATCATAACCAGCACCCTCTTGGTCTGTTTTTGATGAGCGTAAAGAGATTGGAGTTGCCCCTATAAAACCGGACCACTAGCAAGCTACTTGTTTGTTTATATATTCCCTTGGCGATAACATTTTCAATGCCTTATGGGGAGCATTACAGAAGCCTTAATCTACTCCAGTTCTTTTTCAAGCTCCTCGATCGTAGGTAGTGACCCCTTGAAATCATCAGGAAGTGATTCTATCAGAGTTGTTTCATATTGAGCGATTCCTAGCGGTTTATTGATATCCCTCAATGCGTATTCAGCTACTACCTTATTTTTGTTTTTGCAAAGCAAAAGTCCTATAGATAGCTTATCATCAGGATGTTTTAAGTTCTCATCCACGGCTGTGAGATAGAAGTTCATCTTTCCAGCGTATTCAGGTTTAAAATCTCCTGCTTTTAGCTCAATTACTACGAAGCAGCGCAACTTCAGGTGATAGAATAGCAAGTCCAGGTAGAAGTCTTGGTCTCCAACTTCTAGGTGATATTGCCTGCCCACGAAAGCGAAGCCTGCACCTAACTCGAGCAGGAACTTTTGAATATGATTGAGCAATCCGTCTTCTAACTCTTTTTCGTTGAAGGTCTCCTTTAAAACCAGGAAGTCGAAGCAATAGGGGTCTTTTAACGTTTGAGTCGCTAAATCAGATTGGGCTGGTGGTAGAGATGCCTTGAAGTTATTAATGGCTTTTCCTTGCCTTTCATGCAGTTTACTGTCGATCCATTGAACTAGAACATTCCTGCTCCAACCGTTTTCGATTATTTTTTGCGTGTACCAGATTCGATCTTCTGTAAACTTAAGCTTTTGCAAGAGAACAATATTGTGTCCCTAAGGAATTTGGCCAACAAGCTGTTGGCTAATTTGGAAGTCTGGATATTCATTGGCAAATTGAACCATGTACTTAAGGTTTGTTTTGGAAAACCCCTTCATGTCTGAGAAGGCAGATTTCAAATCATGAGCTAGCTTATCTATGGTCTTAGCTCCCCAGCCCTCCTTACCTTGCTTCTGACGGACAGCGTTACCAATCTCCCAATAAAGCTTAATGAGCTCCTTGTTAACAGTAACAGCAGCTTTTAATTGCGCTGACCGAACCCTTTCCTTGACCTCGCCAAGAAATTTTTTGTATTCGGCTGACGGTAAAATACCAAAGTCTTTGGAGTGTTCTTTCATGTCTTGTCCTTGCTTGCACTTAGGAGTTTTTGGCCATTGAAGAGATTGAGGAACGATTAGCCCTAACTCTTAGGTTTTGTCCGCCGCATCTCGTAACAAATAGGGCAACCTGTTCCCTCAGATCTGTCTGCTATTCTAGCATCCCATACATGTCATTCTCGAGAGTCTTTTTGCCAAGAACCCTTTCAAATTCTTTTACCCGTTTTCCAAGTTCCTTTACTTGGCTCAAAGGCACTGCCAACTCCTCTTAATGCCCCTTCTTCCATCAACCGCCTCCACTGAAAAAGTTGACTTGGAAATATACCATACTTTCGGGCTACTTGTGAAACATTCTTGTCCGGCTCATAGGTTTCACAAACAATTGAACGTTTTTCATCAGCGCTCCAGCGACGACGTCTTTCAACTGAGGTGATAACTGTAATGCTCCCCATAAGGCGTTAAAAATGTTATCGCCAAGGGAATATATAAACAAACAAGTAGCTTGCTAGTGGTCCGGTTTTATAGGGGCAACTCCACTGATAAAGGATCCGACTCGAGCCTTAAGAGCATTTATTCGTAAAAAGGGACTAAAGCCTGTTATTCCTCGTCGAAAATGGAAAAATTATCGGAGGTGTCCAGGGCCCAAAGTTTCTCCTTCAAAAGAACGCTGGAAAGTAGAAAGCTGTTTCTCTTGGGTGCAAAGAAAATTTAGACGTCTCAATATCCGATGGGAGCGATGTTCAAAATATTGGAGAGGGCTCCTTCAGCTCGCAATTATATTTATTTGGCTAGAAAAACCAATTTACGGATAGGTTCATGGCTTAAGATATAAAGGCAAAGAGCGAAGCTAGCCATCGCTAGCTTCGCTCTTTGCGCTATAAAATTTTGGTCAGCCTAGAGGGCGGCTAAAAAAGTATCATGAATTATCTTGGCCACGATGGCTACTCCACCTACTAATCCCATAGCAGGAATGGCTGCCGGAGCTGTCAAAATATTGAGCGCTATTTTCAACGTGCTGTTATTCGATTGGTCTGTGCCTCGCACATTTTCAATGACGCAGATTGTGCATTCTGCCATGGCCCCTAAGACTGCAAACGGCAAAAATAAGATTCCAAAAGCCATTGCGGATAAGGTATACGCCGCAACTTGTAAGCATTTCAAAGCAGTTTGCCCAATACGACTGATCAAGCTCGCTTTTGGTTGCAAGCAGGAAGCCTTTTTTTCTTCTTCTTTTATTTTAGCGCTTGTAAAAAAATTGATAGCTAAATCTTCGCTTATAAAAAAATTGTTAGCTAAATCTTTACAGTAATCCGCAGCAACAAACATCATTGCCCTATTTTTTTGAAGGGTTTAATAATAAAAATAAATAATTGGATTCCATATTATCCGTCTTTAAATTAGAAGTAAATACTTACTTTCATAGCCTTGTAATAGGATGAGCCACGCCCCTTTGATCTTTTCATCTTATTATCTTCGTCTTATTGTCTTTTTTTGTTTTTACTGTTTCTAGGAGAGCTGTTCGATGAGGCGTTCAATGAGCAGCTGGGGGTGAGGAGTGGATCCTTTGAAGAGGAGCTCTGCCTGATCGATGAGCAAGAGGCCTTGTCGGAGGCGGGAATAGCCATATCTTTGCAAGGTAGCGCTCTGCTTATCCACCCAATTAGCTGAGTATTGCGGAAAGCGCTTGGAGATGGCGTCGCGCGCGCCGCGAGCCAACATTTCTAGGAGGATTAGACCTGTCTGATACTGATTGCGCAGCTGGCGCAGTATGACAAGATAGGGCATCTCTTGAGAGACAAGGGTGTGCAGCGTGAGGAGCGCTGAGCGGCTGTCCATTTTAAAGATGGCGTCGACCAGGGCAAATACGCTTTGTTCTTTATAGGGTGTGACGATTTGCTCGATGTCTCTTTTGGTGATCTCTGCTCGATCGCCGACAAAAGAGACGATTTTGGCCAGTTCCTGATCGAGGTAATAGTGTTCCAGGCTAAATAGCTGAAAGAGAAAATCTGCAGCATCGGGAAGGAGGCGCTTTTGATGAAGGGCAGCCTGTTCGATGAGCCATTTGGTCATATTCTTCTGTTTTTCCCAAGGCTTTTCTGGCTCTACATCGAGCACAACCCCGACTTGCTCCACTTTTTTGTAAAGCGCGCTCTTAGGTGGCAAAGAGCTACCCACCAAGATGAGGCGCATCAAAAAAGGGGGTGTGGAGAGGTAGCGCTCTAAAAACTCCTCGTCCTTTTTGGCGAGCTTTTCTACGCCTTCTAAGACGAGCGCTCTCTTGCCAGCAAATAAGCTCGCTGAGTTGAGCTCTTCGATGATTTGAGTGAAGGGGTGTTCGAGAACCTTTTTTTTGATTAGGGAATCCCCTTTCATCTTTTCCAAGATTGCTTTCAAGGCGGCGTGGCGTTCAAACTCTTTTTTAGAGAGGATGAGGTAGCAATCCAGCAAAGACTTGCCGATGGCGTCTTGAAAGGCGCCGAGTTGAGTCTGTTTCATAACCCCTCCAATGCGTGCAGAGAACCTAAGTCGAGGGCGGCATCGCGACGCAGACCATAGTAAGCGAGCAGCAGATCCAACGCGTTTTTAGTCATAGCCTGGCGGGCCACTGTCAGCTGCCAAGCGGCATCGCGATATTCTAGAGCGGTGATGGTGCCGATATCGCGCCGCTCACGGGCAATTTTTAGGGCTTTTTCGGCATACGAGATGCTGGAGCGCGATGTCATAAACGCTAAGAGTGCTTCTTCAATTTCGAAAAGGCGGTTGCGCACTTCCATTTTGATGTGGTTTGTTTTTCTCTCTAGAGACAGGCGCTCTGCGGCAAGGGTCTCTTTGGCCTGGCCGATCTTGTGGTGGCTGGAAAAGCTGTCGATAAGCGGGAGGCTTAAAGATAATCCGGTCTCAGAGCGGCCATTTTTTAGGTTGTAGTTGGAGTAGGCGCTGACGGTGGGCGCATAGCGGCTTTTGGCTTTTTTCACCCCTTCTAAAGAGCGGCGCACGCGCAGCTCATTTTCTTGAATGGCTGGATGGCGGGCGAGGGCCATTCCTTCCCAAAAGGAAAGCTCTTCCTTTTCAAATAGGGAGAGAGCCTCTTCCGACTCCGCTGAAAAGAGTGAAAGGGGCGTCTCCTTAGATAGCTTGCCAAATTTATCGGCCAGCTGAGGGATCTTTAAGGCGGGGATTTCTGTCTCTGCCAAAGAGAGGGTGCTTGAGCATGCAGCTTCTAAGCCGAGCATCTCGCCCAAAGCCGCTTTCGCTAATTTCAGGTCGCGCTCGGCTTGAAAATAGAGGGAGAGGGCCGCATTGAGCGCGACTTTCCCCTGCTTTAAGTTAAGCTCTGTCGATTCTCCAAGGGCGCATTTTTTGCGCTCTAGCTCGAGAGCTTCTCGAAAGAGCTGGACGCTCTCTTTTTCGGACTGGATGCGCTCTTGAAAGAGCAATATCTTATAGTATTGGCTCCGCAAGGTGTAGAGCAGGGAATTTGCCTCAAGATAGTAGTTGATCTTTAGCAGATCGAGGTCGATTTGGTCGATGCGGTTGGTGAGGATATTTCCCCAAGAAAAGATCTCATCGCGCAATGTGAGCTTGGACTCCTGACGCTGATTGCTCATTCCAAATTCTAAGGAGATCTTGGGAAAAGCGGAGGAGAGCGAGGATTTACAGACCAAAGCCTGCTTTTGCATCTCTTTTTTCAAGATGGCCAGCTGCCGGTTATTTTGCAGCAAGTGCAGCTCGGCTTCCTCTAAGGTGATGGGGTTTGCTGCGGCACATTGGCATGAGAGCAAGAAAAGGAAAAAGAGCATGGGGAAAGAGGGCGACATATGAGTCCTTCATCTATAAGAGCGCTTTAGTTTACGCAACCGAGCTCATTTAGCTCAAAGAGAAAAGCTTTTAGCTGATGCGGCGCCAGCGCCAAAACAAGTTAGGATAAAGGCAAGCTAACAGAGTAGCAGAAGTTGGCACAGCGCTTTGCTCTCTCACCTTTTCTTTGAATAAGAGGCAGGCTTGGTCTAACTCGAGCCAAAAGAGATTGAGCACCTCGCTCTCTTCCGGCTGCAAGGGCGCCTCTTCTAAGAGCTCTATTTTTAGGCAGACGTCGAGCACAAACAGCTCTTGCACGAGCAGAGCTGGAGCGATGCTCTTGATCAGATGGCTGGGGATGTGTGTTTCTTCGGCAAGTTCTCTTTGGCACATCATCTGATAATCGATAGAGGCGCCTTGAACTGCGCTGCCATCTACCCCTCCTGAGGGAGAAAGCTCAAAGCAGCCAGGATACTGGGTCACTTGCCAGGAGCGCTGCGAGACAAGCACGCGACTGCCAGCGGTGACAACTCCGCTGACTCCGACCATCAGGCGCGACAAGGCATGAGCTAGAGGCATTTTCCTAGCCAACGGAAGCGCATAGCGGTATTTAGAAAGGAAGCACTCTAAAGACTGAGGGGAAAAGGCTGGCTTGACAAAGAAGAGATCGCCATCGAAGCGATTCTTAAGAGCGCTCTCCTCAAGCCAAAGAGCATCGACGGCCAGCTCGACCTCCTCCGGCAAAGGAGGTGGCGGCGGGCTCAGGTGCATTTGAAAGCCGGGCTTTAAAAAGCAGATGCGAAAGTTTTGCCAGCGCCAAAAATCGAGAGCGGCTTTACGCCTCAATTGTGCTTTGGCGCTAAAAGGATAGGGATAAGAACCTGGGCCCTCTTTTACGGCCCAGGAGCCCGATGAAGAGCATTTTTTTTGGGCTGGCAGGCCAAGAAAAAGCCAGAGCTTTGATTTTCTCGGCCTGCTGGTCAACTTGTCCCTGAGGCGCATTTTGCATTAAAAGAGCTCTAGCTGCTTTTCGACGAGCGGATAGCACTGCTCGATGGCCAGGCGAATGGCCTCTGAGACCGTGATCTGCCGCCCTTGCTGCGCGCTCATGTGGATGGCCATCTTCTTCAGCCAGTTGGCCTGTTTTTCAGGGATGACAACAGATAAACGGATGCCGTCTTTAATTTTCTTCGGTCGCGCCATAGCCTCTCATGCAGTAAAAGTAGTGAAAAACCACTCTATCAGAAAAAGGCAATAAAATACCATTTCAAAAAATAGAGAGCACCCTTTCAAAATAAGCGTGCCGATTTTTTTTCAATCCAGCTATAATCAGGCTATAATTAGGCTTACCGCTTATTAAATAAATAACTATACGAATCCCTCTTCTTTGGTTTGACCTCCCATGCAAATTGTCTTAGGATCCCAGTCCCCACGCCGCTTAAACATACTTCAGATGCTACACCTACCCTGCATTCAAATGACCTCCTCCTTTGATGAGAGGGACGTCGAATTCGAAGGAGACCCGGTCTCTTACGCCTTGAAAATAGCCCAAGGAAAAGCAGATGCCTTGAAAAAAGCCCCTTCATTCCCGACAGAAGACTCTTTGTTAATTACAGCCGACACCATTGTTTACCGAGAAGGGTTCCTCTATCATAAACCCAAAGACTCGGAAGAGGCCAAGCAGCACCTCAGAGATTTGTCTGGCCGCTGGCACTCTGTCTTTAGCGCTGTCACTGTCAGCTATGAAGACAGGACCTTCTCCGATTGCTGCGAGACAAAGATTTTATTTTCCAAGCTCGATGAAAATCAAATCGAGAGCTATCACCAGGTCATCAACCCCTATGATAAAGCCGGCGGCTATCAAATTCAGGGTCTCGGCGCCCTCGTCGTGCAGAAAATCGAAGGGTGCTACTTCAATGTGCTCGGTTTGCCGCTCAACACTCTGCTCGATCTAATGAAAAAAACCGGCTTTGACCTTTGGCAAGAGCTCCCCCACATGGGAGCAAATCAGGCGCTATGAAGAAAAAGCTGATCTTCATCGCTTTATGGACATGGAGCTGTTCAACTGCGCACGCTCCCTTTCCAGAGTTGACTTTTGCTGAGCCGAGCTTGCCAAATGCTCCCGCTCAACCGCAAGCTCGCCTTGAGGAAATGGACCAACAAGCGCTCGACCGCCAGTCAACTTACCTGCTGTCTGCGGGAAAAATTGATAAAGCGCTTTCAACCATTTCTAAGAATAGCTCTGAGACTGTGCTACGACAACTGGCCAAACGCCTGCTAACTGCGGGCGTGCGGGAAAGGCAGATGAAAAAAGCTGTGTTGAGCCTCTATGGAGCCGCGCTCTCTGGTCAATCCGATGCGCTGCAAGTTTTTCGCGCTGCATTTGCCACAGAAGACCCGCAATTGCAAGTGCTTGCCTTAAAGCTGTCTCCGTCGCTATCGGATGATGAAGCCGATGAGATCATCCATATTGGCTTAAGCAGCCCCTATTTTGCCATCCGCTTAGAGTCGGCATTTCTCTTAGCTGAAAAGCAAAGCCGCGACGCCTCTTTAAAAATTGAGGCGCTGGTGGCCAAAGCGCCCCCCGAGCTCAAACCCTTGCTGCCCCCCTTGCTCAGCTTAGAGGGGAGCGATCGCAGCTTAAAACTCTTAGAGAAGCTGCTCGAAGACCCCTCTTTGGAGACGCGCCTCTCAGCACTTTTAGAGACGGGAAAAAATCAACTGGATCAGTTCACGCCGCAGATTCAAAAGATTGCCTCCCACTCCTCCCCCTTAGAACAAGAGGCTGCGGCAAGGCAGCTGGGCAGTCTTCAAGACAACTCTGCCAAAGAGATTCTACAAGCGCTTAGCAAATCGGGGCATTTGACCGTGCGTTTGAGCGCCTTAAGGGCGCTCTATCAAATCGGCCAGCTAACCCCTTCTGCCTACCGCCAGCATTTGCTTCAAGAAAGGTCCCCTTTCATCTTTGATTTGCTAGCCAACTTAGAAGGAAGCGCTAAGAGCTTAGAGCCCTATTTAAAAAGCCCCATTGCCGCAGAGCGCCTCAACGCCCTCATTGCCCTCGTCGAGCAAGGGGATGAGACAAGCGTTCCTTTTTTGCAGGCCATCTTTGCCGGCGAAGAGCACGGCATCACCTATCAGCCCATGTTCTCTTTGGGACATACGCTCCACTATTGGGAGGCTATCTCCTTAGCCGGCGTCAAAGAGCGGGAGATCGAGCTGCTTCGAGAGGCGTCGCTGCGCTTAAAAGAGCACCTTTTACAAAAGAGCTTAGAAAATCTGCCCAGAAAAGCCTTCTTTGCCCTCATTGAAACGCTCTTTCAACAGCCGCAAGTGGAGCTGACCCCTCTGGCCGTTCAGCTGCTGGAAAACTTAAACTCTGAAGAGGCGGTCGTTTTTTTAAAGGCGCACCAAAACCAGCCGGCATCGCCTCTCATCCGCGCCTGGTGCAACCTCAGCTTATACAGAATGCAAGAAAAAGGCCCTTTTAGAGAGCAACTGCTGGAATGGATTCGACGCCACAAGCATTGCCCGCTGATTGAGCTGAGGCCCGAACTTTCAAGAGGATTCATCTACCAGCCTGTGCGGGCCGAACTGAGCCCTCAAGAGACATCGAGACTGCTCTTTGAAATGCTGCAAGCGCTGGTTGCCCAAAAAGATGATCAAGCAATCGAGCTCTTATTAGAGGTGATCCATTCGGGCAATCCAGAAAATCGCAGCGCCCTAGCCGGACTTTTGCTCCGAGCCTGCCAATAAAAATTTCACACTAGAGATTGTAAAGAGCATTTAAAAAGGGATTGTTTCCAATGGACGGGCAAAGAGCCCTCTTGAAGCAGCAGCTCTTGGCAGAGGGTAAATAGAGCTGGGCAGTTTGACTCTAACAACTGAACTTGGCGAAAAGGGATGTGCAGCAAGAACTCAACGATCTCTTCTTGAGGCAGGGTCTTTAAAAGCCGCTCGAAAGGGCCCTCTTCCCCCCTTTCTAAAAGAAAATAGAGCTGCCTTTCGATGAACAAAAGGTGCCTTAAAGCTTGTTTTTGTTTGCTCTTTTTCAGCTGATAGACGCCAAGCGCATACCAGCTGCCGCCAAAGCAAACGGCCGCTACCTCATCGATGAGGCGGCTATCTAAAGCAAGCCTTTGCTTGTATTGCAGATAGTCAGCTATTTTATTTAAAGCCAGCTGATAGAGGGCAAAATTCTCATGGCAAAGGTGTGCGACATCGGCCGCGCTCCAAAGGGCCAGCTGAGCCATCAAGTCTTCAAGCGATAAGCGCTGCATTAAAGAGCCTAGCCAGGCAAAGCGGCGCAAGGTGACCAGGGAGCGCTGATGGTCGCTCAAAGCTTGCCACTGCTTGCCAGAAAGGGAGAGCAGCAGTTCGGGGCGCAAGATTAAAATCTGATCGCCGAGCGCTCGCAGCGTCCGGCCATCAGCTAAAGCTAACTGCTCTTTCTTCCAAGAGGAAAAAGGGATCTTCTCCCGACACCGATTTAGATAAGAGAGCGCTCTTTTAATAAAGGCGACAGGCGACTTGGCCCGCCAGGAGGAAGGCTCCTCAAATTGGCGAGCGTCCTCTTCAGGTGAATAAAGGTAATTGCGCAAACAGCAAACCTGGTTTTCTGAAAAGCTCATCTGATAGTCCTATTGCATATCCAATAGATAGAAAAAGTAAATGTTTAGCCTCCTTACAATAAAAAGCGCTATTTCTCTTAGGGAAAAAATAGCGGATCGCTAAAATAGCAGCTAAAATAGACAGGCAATGGAAGAAGAGCCTTGGAAGGGTCTAAAGACACTTTGAGACACTTTTTGTCTATTTTTAGTGACGACCAGAAAACTAACAGGCGTTGCTTCTTCTATGATTGACACTACCATTTTAGCGGCTACCGGCAAATTCTTTTCAAGCAGAAAAAGTTACAACTTCATGATTTTTAAAAGCATCTGGACTCTCTCCCTCCTTCAAAGGCCCAGCCTCCCCCTTAAAAAAATTTTTTTGAGCCTGCTTATCCTCTATTCCAGCGCGCTCGCGGGTAACGAAGTCGCCGGCTTATTTGATGCAGAGACCTCCATCGACCTCAAAGAGCCCACCTATAAAAACGGCATCCTCTCCACCGATCAAGGCGGCGTCATCCGCAACGAAAAGATCTACATTCAAGCCAAAACGATCGCCTACCAGCGCCATGTGGTCGATGGGCAGCCTTTTTTTTGCGCCGATGCCAAAGGCGCTCTGATGGTGCAAATGGGCTCTTACTACTTCATCGGCGACTCCCTCCACTACGACTTTAACACCGAAGAAGGGGTCATTGAAAACGGCAAGCTCTCTTTTGAAAATTGGTTCATCGGCGGCGATACCATCGAGCTAAAAGCAGATCGGAGCGCGGTGGTCACCAACGGCTTTTTGACAACGACTGATAATACCGAATCAGAATGGCACGTCCATTTCCGCTCCCTCCACCTGCTGAAAAACAAGCTCTTCAAGGCGTCAGGCCTGGAATTTCGCTTTGTCAAAGTGCCTATTTTCTGGATGCCCAGCATCCGCGCTGATCTCAACCACTTTAGCGAAATCCCTCTGCAATACCATTTTCAAAGCGGCGGGCTCGGAGGCGTCAAAGCAGGCGTCTCTTGCCGCTTTTTAAGCTGGAAAAATTGGTCGGCAACCCTCCTTGCCGATTATAGCTTCAAACGGGGCTTTGGCGGCGGATTCGACGTCAAATATTGCGATCAGGCTGGGCGATCTTTTTCCTCTTTAAGCTACATGGCCAGCGACACCTCCATCCTCGACCCCAGCAAAAACAGGCGCTACCGCTTGCAAGGGAATTACCTGGAAAAGAGAGACGATTTCAAGATCACTTTTAGCTACGACCGGTTGAGCGATTCTGGCATGCCGGCCGACTTCTTTTCAGAAAGCTGGGCGCTCAACAAACCTCAGCAGACAGCAGCTATGCTGCAAAAGTCCGTGCCCGGCGGAGTTGCCGCACTCAAAGCCAAGGTGCGCCTCAACTCCTTTCAAACGGTGAAAGAAGAGCTCCCCTCCCTCCTATTCAATACCTTTCCCGTGAGATTGGCCGCAAGTGGTATCACCATGGAAAACCGCTGCCGGCTAGAGATGCTCGATTATAAATACGCTATATTAGGAACTGGCCCTCTCCACCCTGCCTCCTACCACTCTGGACGCCTCTCTATCAATCCCTCCCTCTATTCTTCCTTCAACGCCGGAGTGTTTAAAATTGCTCCCAAATTAGATGGCCAACTCGTCTACTACACCAATTTGCCGAGCGCCGCGCTGAAAAAACGCCCTCAACTGGCCGCCACCTTTCAGCTCAATGCCACCACCCGCCTGAGAAGGCAATTTGCCCAGGGAACCCACATCGTCGAGCCCAGGGTTTGCTACTCCTTTACCCCCTCTCCCACTCTCGCCACAACTGACCACTACATCTTCGACTTAAACGACGGCCTCTGCCGCCTGCAAACCCTGACGCTCGGCGTCAAAAACAGCTGGCTATTTGCCCAAAAGACGCTTCTTTCGCTCGATCTCTTCGCCCCGGTTTTTCTCTCCCCGAAACGCTCTGCCGACATGCGGCCCGTGCCGCGAGTCTACGCCCACCTCCTCTTCAAGCCGTGGACCAACTTTAGCCAATCGTTGCAGTTAGCTTGGGATACAGAAAAGAAGCACGTCGGCTACAGCAACATCCGCTCTGAAGTGTCGCTCAGTCAAAACCTGGCTTTTGCTCTGGAATACCGCTACCGCGACGCCTTCACCTTGCGCAAGGTCCATAAGGATAACTTCTACCTCGATGCCTTCTTGCGCAACCAAGGGCATTTTGAAGACTCCTTGAGCGACAAGCGCTCTACCTTTTTGTCACATCTATTCTGGCGTTTTTCTCCCTGGTGGTCGCTCGACATCGAAAGCCGCTCGGGATGGGGGCGCAAGGCTTCTTTGATCGAGCAAAACTTGCCCTACAACGAAATCCAAGTCGCTCTGACCACCGAATTCAAGGGGTCTGTGCTCTGCAAATTCACGGTGCAAAGAAGGGTGGAGACTGGTTTTCGCTATCTCATCAGCTGCTCTTTAAAAGAAAAAAAACCCCCTTCTGAGACAGCGCCCATCACCTACGGCGCAGAAAACTACCAGTAACCGTAAATAAAACCCTCTAAAAACTTCTCTTATCCTTATCGCAGGCTGAGCCCGCGCTCAAAAGAGCCCCTCGGCTTTTCAACCTGTGCTATCCCCCCTATCTTTAGGAAAAAAAAGAGCCTACCCCTTGCAGCATAAGCTATAAGTCTATAAGGTATTTAGAGATAAATATTTCGCCCGTCAAAATTCGGCAAAAATGTTTATCCACAGTTATTCATAATTTATAGATAAGGAAAACATAAATGGACGTCTTAATCGGCAGATTCCCAGGAACAGACCCCTCTTCTTTAAAAAGCACTAAAAGACAGCTAGAGCAGTTATTAGATAAAAGCTATAAAATTCGCTATTGCTCCGATAAAAAGGATATCCCCCACGCCAACTCCATTAAGTTGATTGTGATGCCCGGCGGCAACTACCAACAGATGGAACCGAGCATCAAAAGCCTGGCTTATAAAATTTATTCGCTGGTGGTCAATAAAGGAGTCTCCTATCTCGGCATCGGCGCCGGCGCTCTAGCCGTTTGCGATAAGATTCACTACATAAACTGCCAGCCGCCCCTTAAACAGGGGATCGGGCTATTCCCTTGGGATTGCTGTAAAATTGACGCCGCGCAATTTTGTCCTCTAGTGCAGGTCACAGCCCCTGCATCCTATAACATGCACTTACAAAATTCGTACCCGCTCTTTTTGCTAGCAAAAGATCACTTTGCCTTTAACGGAGAAAATGGGGAGGTTCTGCTTAAAATCTCTTCCCAAAAGCAAGAAGCGGCAGCGATTGCTTGCAAAGCTGGTTCCGCTAGAATGGTGCTCTCCAACGTCCACCCTGAGATGGATGCACAAGCCGTTGAAGCGCTCTACCCTAAGATATTTAGCAGCTTTCAAGAAATGCAATCTTATGAAGAAGGGCAAAAGAAAACGATGCTCTCTTTTCTCCATAACTTAGGGCTATCCACAAAGACGTCTCATAGCGATCGATAAAAAGAAAAAAACTTCTCCACCAACTGACAAGAGACAGCCCCCGCATATGGCGGGGGTGTAAAACTCACGATAGAAAGAGGCTCGAGACATCCCTATATAGGGAGAATGCATCCTATGACCCTTGGTTGGCGATGCTCTTTTTAAAGTGAGAGCCAAACCTTGTATGCTCAATTGCTTTCATCATGCTGGCGGCGAAGGCGCCTTAAAATATCATCCATCGATCCACGATTTCTTGAATCGTATGGGTTTAAATTGGCGACTTCAGGTTTAGAAAAGCAACAACTCCTCGCCCCATCCACGATCAACTGCGTGGAATCTTCTAAAATGCATTTGGGTTGGCAGTCAGTGAGGTATCCGGTAAGGCGGAAAGTTCTTTGCCCAAGTTGCACCTCGACTTCTTTTAAATATTCCTCTGGAGGGTTGCGATTTAGCCCTTGCAGGACACGCAAAGCTTGCGAGCACTCCCTTTTCTGATAATGAACTTGACCATTAGGATCGCATGCAATAAAGCTTGCATAGCAAAGTAGTGTCATCTTTTACCTTCCTCATTTATTTTTTAATCAAATTTATAAATTTTGCAAGCAGTCTAGCAGCGATACCGATAAATAAACACTTTAATGCGCCTCTAGCGAAGGGAGAAACAGCTCTTTTAAGCATCTCAAGCGTTCAAACCCTCGCCCTTCCTTTTCTTGCAAACCTCTCAAACCCTGAAAAATCTTTTGCAAATTGATTTAATTGACAAATAGCCCTCTGTGATCGATAATTTTTAAACAAACCAATACTTTTTATAAATATGTAATGCTATTTTAAAATAAATAATTGCAACAGGCTGTCTCACATGTTTCGATTTAAAAACTCCACCCAGTTTATTATTGATTCTATTCCGCTTCTTACCCCGGCAGTGGAAAAAGAAAAAGGCGCCTGGCAAAAAAATTCGTCGCTGCTAATCAGAAGAGTCTATCTTATTGCTGTAGCCTGCTTAGCAACAGTTGCGACCTTCATTGCGGCTGTAAGCGCTGCTATTTCCTTTGCATATGTTGGGGTGCTCAGCATGCCATTGATCACCGCCTTTGCAATCTCTTGGCTCGATCATCGGAAAGCAAAAGAAACCGCAGCTATAAGGAATGTACAGGAATTCATTTTCGAAGGACTGCCTTCTACCAGGTTGGTGAAAAGAAGGGCCCCTAATTCCGCAAGCCTCAAGGAAGCTAATCCCTTTAAAGTTAAGCTAGAGAAAGCTCTCTGCAAAGCTAGCGATGATAGCGATAGGCTGACCGGCACGGTAGATGTCTTATTTGAGCAGGCGGCGTTGCCCATTAAACGTCAGATTCTGCTTAAGACCACTGAAAATCGAGGGCAGGAATCATCTCTTCAGCAGCTTCTAAACTTATTGTCAGAAGACGAACTTTTATCCTTAAAAGAAGATCCGGAGTGGTTGAAGAAATTCGTCTGGCAAATGGTGCAGCCTACACTGCCCTTTGCTGTCAAAGCTCAAATGATGTTCCAACTAGAGATCTCTTACAATGATATCAAAGACAACCCGTACAACCAGCTAGAAGCAGTGGTAGAATCCTTAGCCAGGGAATTTAAGAACATTTCTAGCCAAAATAGTGCAGAAAAAGACGCCGAAATAGCTCTTTGGAAACGGTTTTGGATTGACTTTGGCCTCAATCGCACGCTTTGGGTTGGTGAAAAGCATATTTTGCAGTGCATCTTGAAAAAGTTTGAAAGAGGTATTTTCTTGTCCCTAATCTCCTTTAGAACCGATAAGAAAACGTTTAGAAAATACCTTTTCTTGCCTGACCTACTCAACTTCATCAGCTCCTCTGTTAAAATAGAGCCCACAAGAGAACAGCTAGAGCCAGAGACTGCTGAGGCCAGAGAACTTCCAAGTCGTCTTATTCGCGTTTTTATCGACTCTTTGGAAGAAAATAACGAAAGCCAGGCATTTAGCGAAAATAATAGTGAAGATTACCAGGCTTGGAAAGAGAGCCTTTTAAAAGAAGCTCAGAATTTTACTTTTGACGTTAGTCCGGTCTAACATATGCGCTCTCAACTCTCGCCAACCTTAAGCGAGAGTTGAGAGCACCAATCAGGCAACGGCTAGCCTTTAAAGAAAGCTTTTAGTTAGTAAACACTAGTAAACAGCCGCTGCCACCAGCTTGATTAGAAGAAGGCATTGGGTTAAAACTGCCTGTCAGAAGTAGAGGAAAAGGGCTAAAGCTGATATCTGATAACAGCTGCCGACCCACCTCAAGAGCCTTCAAAAGGCTTGTAAGCTGCTGGATGTTGAGCCGATTTACACAAAGGGCTCTAATCTGACAGGGGATGCTGATACTGAACAGATGATGTAAGCTCTTAAAAAAATATTTTAAGGCTTAAGGGAGTGGGCTTGCTTAGAGCAACACCAGCAAGCCTTGAATGACTGCTTTTCTTTTTACAATAGGGAATATCTTCATTCAAAACTGGAGGGTCAAAGTCCAGACCAATTTGAAGAGCATTTGAGGGTTTAAGGGGAAAGGCAGCGCCTTGTTCTTTCGCTATCACCTTTTTATAACGAGATATTTTTGGCTTGTAACAACTGCAGATTAAGTATTTTTTTTGCGCTTACATTTAAACCTTCTTGTTTTTTATTTTTTAATTCACTAAACTTTATATTTTTTTAATTTATGCGATGGTAGTTTTATGAATGCAATGTGCAATGCCTTTCAAAGCGCTTTCAAATTAGTTCCCTTGGCAACGTTTGCTATAGAAGAGACACCCAATGGTTATTATGAAGTGGACAGTGTCTTACTCTCGAAAAGAATCTGTGCTGTAGCTTCGGTGGTGTTTGCTAGCTGCTTAGCAACATGTGTCGCTCTTGCAGTAGCATCTCCTATCTTTTTCCCCTTGGCCGTTGGAACCTTGGCGGTAAGCGCTTTAGCGCTTCCAATCCTTTATTTCGATTATAGCCTTGCCGAAGATGCTACGCAGTTTTACAATCTTGGGAAGGCGGAGGAGGCTGTAAATCCCGTAGCCGAGGGGTTGTCAGGTACCTCCCAAGCTTTGAGAGGGGTGGAAACCACGATGAGGACTTTAGGAGAGGCATTAGAAAAAGAAAGAGAGCCTGCTTAAAAAGCGCTATCTTCTACAGCAGCTATTAGCGCCGCTGCTTTGAAAGCTGAGGTTTAAAAGGCAGGGGGAGGCGACAGAGAGAAACTCCTTCGTGTTGTCCGACCAAAATTTCCTACAGGTTTGCAATCTCTAATTTATTGCAAACCTGTATTCAAAAAAACTAAAGGCAACAAACATTTATTTTATTTCTGTTTTGATATTCGCTACTTTGATTCGAAATTCTGTTAACTCTCTCATGAAATCTTCTTGGTCGCTTATTAACTGCTCTAATTCCAATTTAAGTTTATTATTTTCAGATTCAAATTTAAAATTACACTTGGTTGTTTTTTCATTCCATTCATTCAATTGTTCACCTAATTCAACCAATTGTTTAGATTGGCATTCAATTCTGAAATCAATTTCCGATGTTTTTTCATCGAGCTTGTTCAATTGTTCAGATTCACCTTTAATTCTAGATTTAAGCTCATTCGATTTTTCGCGGGTTTTATTCAGCTGCTCAGGCGTAATATTTAAATTTTTTTTAAAATTTTCTGTAATCTCTTTATTTTCAAAACTTCCTTTTTCGATAATTCCTAATTCTTGCATGTTAGAGAGTTGTCTCTGCTGAGGTTGTTCCAGGCCTCGCTTTAGTATATTTGTTGTCGAGCTATCTATTTTTTTATCTGCATCTGAATGGCGAGCTGTCGCATTAAGAGATAAACCTCGTTGCAGGCTTTCCCATTCTGTGTAGGTTGAAGAACATGAGTCATTTATCTGATTGTCCATTTAATCTGCCTTTTTTTAAAAAAAATTAACGAAAAATTTTCAGATGAAACTATATCTACTTAGGTGAAAGACGATTTGTAACGAGACACCCTAGTGCCCGACCACATATGTTGTTGCCATAAATTAATTATAATAAGTTAGGGGCGTATAAGAGAGGCTTTGTTGCATAAGTCTAGTCAATTCATTGAATTTTAGCGAGTTGCGAAAAAGAAGCTGGTTTTATAAGTGGTTGTCAATCAGCAACTTAATAGATTCGCTCAACAACGCCTATAAGAGAGACTCACGACTTTCTAGCAAATGCGCCGTAAACCCTTGCCATGCATGGCAGTGATATAAGGTACAAAATATTAAATCGGACTTTAGCCAATTTAACACTTTAATTTTTTTTTTTTGCTATTCCAGCAAAAAAAATTACTTTCCCAGATGAAATTTTAAGATTTAAACCTCTCAAATCCAAATGCATGAACAAAAAAAGCAGATGACTCCTGGCCTTACGAGGCCTCCAGCAAGGCCAAGAAATGGTGTCAAATGCTGTGAATCAGCGCTCCCTCAACATATCGATTTTAAGCAGCCCTTTGCATTTTTTTGGCTTTCGATTCGGTCTACAATTTAACTCCATTGATCAATTTTTAAACCAATTTATAGCTTCTAAAGTTTTTCCAAAGATTTTCTACTGAAATTGCTAGTTTCTAAGGCCATTTTCAATATAGATTCGGAGCTGAGGAGTCTAGTGCCCCATTCATTTAATGCAGAGCTGTAAAACCGATGCGAAAGCTCAACATTGACGGAGTTGCCCAAGAGAGGTATTCTTTTGGGCATTGGACGTAGGGCTACGAAAGCGAAAAAAAACAAGAAGGGACTCCTATTCAAAATGAGCTAGCAATTGGTCAGCTGGCCTGAGGGCCTTACCCGCTCATTCAAGAAGAAGTTGACTCCTTAAAGCCCCTTTTGTGATAATCACCCTCTTTTTCCACTCTTTTAAGGACTGCCCATGGAATTGCTCATCATCGGAGTTGGCTACGTCGGACTCGTCACAGGAACTTGCTTTGCCGAGATGGGCCATACAGTCACCTGCCTCGATATTGATCAGGATAAAATCGCCCGCTTGCAAAGAGGGGAGACGCCCATTTACGAGCCGGGCCTTGAAGAGATGATTAAGCGCAATCTCAAAGCCCATCGCCTATCTTTCACCACATCCTACCGTGAAGCTGTCAAGCAAGCGTCTTTGGTCTTTTTAGCTGTCGACACGCCAGAGCGAGAAGATGGTTCTGCCAACTTGCAATCCCTTTTAAAGGCTGCTCAAGACTTAGCCCTGGAGATGGCTGAGCCCAAGACCATCGTCATCAAATCGACAGTTCCAGTCGGCACTTCGCAAATCGTGCGCCAGACTATCGAAGAGGTGCTGCAAAGGCGCTCCCTTCCCCTCTCTTTTGGCATCGTCTCCAATCCCGAATTTTTAAAGGAAGGGGCGGCCATCAATGACTTCATGAAGCCTGACCGCGTCATCATTGGCGCCAACTCGAAAAGGGATGCCGATTTGATGAAGCAGCTCTACTCCCCTTTCATGCTCAGCCATGAGCGACTGATCGTCATGGATATCGCCTCAGCAGAGCTTTCCAAATACGCCGCCAATGCCATGCTGGCCCTGCGCATCTCGTTCATGAACTGGCTGTCGACCCTTGCCGAAAAAAGCGGCGCTGACATCACCCATATCCGGCAAGCTATCGGCTCTGACAAGCGCATTGGCTACCAATTTCTCTACGCAGGCATGGGCTTTGGCGGCTCTTGCTTTCCTAAAGATTTGAGCTCTTTAAAGGAGCAAGCCAAAGCGCTTCACTGTCAAAGCGAGCTTATCGATGCAGCATTGAGCGTCAACGAGCGGCAAAAGAGGCTGCTTGGGGAAAAGATCCATGCCCACTTTGCTGCAGAAGGGGGATTAGTCGGCAAGACCATTGCCCTTTTAGGGCTGGCCTTTAAACCAGACACTGACGACATGCGGCAAGCTCCCTCTTTAGTGCTGATCGAGTCCCTTCTCAAATCAGGGGCCTCTTTGCGCCTCTATGACCCCATTGCCATGCCCAACGCCAAAAAACTCCTCTCTGACAGCCGAATCACCTGGTGCCAAGATGAGATGGAAGCGGCACATGGCGCGAACGCCATCGCCCTGGTCACCGAATGGAAGCAGTTTCGCTTTCTCAACTTCGAAGCGCTTTTGCAAGTGATGAAAGGAAACACCTTTTTCGATGGGCGCAATCAATACACCCCGCTAGAGATGGCTCAAAAAGGGTTTAATTACATCAGCATCGGCCGCAAGCCCCTCTACCAACAAGAAGGGCAAAACCTGCAAGAGCTGATTGAAGAGGCTCAAGACTTTCTCGAGGCCTTTGCCGAAGGGTCTCCAGGAGCAAGCAAAGAGCTACATAAAGACCCGATCAGAGAATCTTTTCAGGAGCCCTTCAAATGCTCTCTTTAGACTTAGCGCTCCAGGAGGCAAAAGGCAGCATCGAATCGGCGCTAGAAGGGCTCTTTGCTTCAAAGCCCACCCTCATCGAAGAGGCCGCGCGCTATTCTTTATTTAGCGGAGGCAAAAGGCTGCGCCCCCTCTTCACGTTGTTTGCCAGCGATGCATGCCAGGGCTTGAGAGAAAAAGCCATGCTGCCGGCTCTCTCCATCGAGCTCTTGCACACCTATTCGCTCATCCACGACGACCTCCCCTGCATGGACGATGACGACTACCGTAGAGGAAAGCTGACGCTGCACCGCGTCTATTCAGAGGGGATCGCCACCCTTGCCGGCGACTTTCTCCTCACCTATGCTTTTGAAGTTTTGGCCAAAGCGCCTCTGCTCGAGCCCGAACAAAAAGTGGACCTTATCTCCCTCATCGCCAATCGCTGCGGATCAAACGGCATGATCGGCGGACAAGTGCTCGATATCCAAGGGGAAAAGGGGGAAATCTCGTCGGAGATTTTGCAAGAGATCCACCTAAAAAAGACCGCAGCCCTAATCGAGGCCGCCCTCCTAGCCGGAGCCATCGCCGCCAACGCTTCAAAGGCGCAAGAAAAACAGCTCAGCGCCTTTGCTCAAGAATTCGGCCTGGCCTTTCAAATTGCCGATGACATCTTAGATGTGACCCAAAGCATGAGTAAGCACGGCAAACAGAAAAGTGTGGATGAGAGCCGCGGCAAGAAGACCTATGTCACCCTCTTCGGCCTAGAAGGAGCCCTCGCCCTCTTCCAAGAGAGGAGTCAAAGAGCCCTTCAGCTCCTAGAACCGTTTGGAAAGCACTCCTTACTTTATCAACTGGCCAGCAAACTCCTCTCCTCCGACCTATCTTAAGATGCCAAAGCTCCCCTCGCTTCCCCTCTCTTTTGCCCTGGCGCTCCTCAGCCAAGGGTTTTGCCATCTGCTCAACTTGCGCCTCTCTTACTTCACTCCCCTGATCATCATTGCCTATTACCAAAAGGAATTTTCCACCTCTCTTTGGATCTCTCTCCTCATCGGCCTCTCCATCGACCTCTACAGCAGTGAGATGCCCTTTGGTTTTTTTGCCCTTTCCTATACATTGTCATCTTGGATGCTCTATGGGCAAAAGCAGACCTTTTTTGAAGATAGCTTCTCCACGCTGCCCATCATGACTTTTTCCTTTAGCGTCCTCTCAACGCTCTTGACGGTCTCATTCTCCTACCTCCTTTCTAAACCGCTCAACCTCTCTTTTGATTTCTTCTTAGCCGACCTCTTGATCATGCCCCTATGCGATGCCCTCTATGCGTTTTTCGTCTTCACCCTCTTAGCCTCGATGCTGACCCACTTCCTTCCCCGTCGCCTCTAATAAAAAAAAGATTGATAGTTTGCCTTGAATGACTTAAAGGGGCTCTTTAATCAAATCTTAATTTCTTTTTATTGAAGGGATGTGCCAAACTGAAGATAAAAAAATCAGACAGATGGCAAGGAGCTGCTAAGCGATGACTGAATCACTCATCAACGATACCCCTGTAGATCCGCTCGACTCCCTTGAACAGATTCGAGAGGGAGAATCTGAGCCGAGCAATATGAGCTTAGAAACGCTGCTGCTCTTTGTCAATACAGAGAGAGTGCGCGATATCGAGGCCAGAATTCAAAAGGAATTTGCCGCTTTAAAAGAGGGGCAAGAACAGGTACGCTTCTTGCATAAGGTGCAAAAAGCCATCAACGCCCTCAGCAAAGAAGATGGCACACTTGATATCTCAGGCAACGATGAGCTCAAGCAATACTTTCAAGAGGCACGCCAGATGGGCGTACCGATTGACGAAGGCAAGGTCAAGTTCACCGTCCACGAAAGAGAGCGCCTGCTTGAAAATTTCCAAATGACCGTCGAAGATTTGAATACGCAAAACGACATGCAGCTGCAGACCGTCACGCGCCTCACCAATGAGCGCTATGAGTCGTTTCAGCTAGCTAGAAGCGTGCTGCGCCCGCTGCATGAAGATAAGCTCAATAAAGCCCGAGCAATCGGTGGACGCTAAAGCTTCAAAGTTAGAAGAAGGGGCCGAAAGCCCTTTAGAACTGGCAGCGCGCCTAATTGCCCAAATTCGAGCAAGCGATGCGCCGGCAAAGAAAAGCGCTGAAGAGGAGCCTCTCCCCCTGCCTGCCGATTTGAAAGAGAGCACCATCGACTTTCTCTATCAATCGGCCTACGAGCTCTATCAAGGCCGGCGCCACAAACAGGCCACCGCTCTCTTTCGCTTGCTCACCCTCTTCCGAGAAAGGGAGGGCAAGCATTGGTTTGGACTTGCAGCAGCGCTGCAAGCTCAAGGCCTGGTCGACGAGGCGCTGCCAGCATATGCCATGTGCGCTCTGCTTGATCCTGAAAACGCATGGCCCCACTTGCACGCAGCTGAGTGCTATTTCAAACAGAGCAATTTAGAAGAGGCTCTGCAAGGGCTAGAACAGGCTAAGGGACTCTCTCACGGCAATGAAGCCCTGCAAATGCGCATCGAGCTCTTCATGCAGACATGCCACAACGAAAGACCGATACAAAAGGAATGACCATGGGCGACATTGACCTCTTAAGACGCAATTCTCTCTACCGCCAAGAAGAGCTTGCTTTTGAAAAAAGCCCCCTCTCCTATGCCAAAGAGAGCAAAGAAAGCCAGCCGACTGCCAAGGGCGTCCAAGACACCATGGCCAGCGCCACCGACCTGATGGAACAAATCGCCGAAATTTGGCTCTGGTCCTGGCTCAATCCCTTTGGCCTGCCGCCAAGCGTGCAAGAGAGCCAAGCGCCCTCGCTCGATCCCGTCCTCAGCAAACCCAAAGGGGTTAGCAATCCAGCAGCTAAAGGCGCTTTGGAAGACTTGCGCGAGTTTTTTAGAACCTGGAAAGACAAAGTCCAAGACTCCTCCGATGAAATCCACGTCGAACAAATCCTCACCGCTTACCTCTACCAAAAGCTGGCCATGCAAGAGGAGCTCATCGAGCTCAACCAGCTACACCTCACCGAGCGCCGCGAAAAATTAAAAGAGCTCAACCAAGAGCAGCTTTCCATTAAAGGCCAGATTCAGGCGGGGCACGAGTCCACCAAAAAATGGTCCATCCTCCAGGAATTGACAACGGCATGTGGCCTATCGGCAGCGGGCTTTTCCAAAGATCCTCTCATCGGCGCCATCACCCTTTCAGTCAGCTTAGGCTTAGTCCTCAATCGCTACTTAGACAACCAGCTCGAGAAACAGATCGCAAAACTTTGCTCCGATGACCCCGCTAAGCAGCAGCAGATCAGCAGCGCATTGCAGACGGCCATCCTTTTCAGCAGCACAGCCGCCTATTTTGGCATCACAGGGCAAAATGGCATCTCCCCACTGTTATCGATTACGCAGGTGACAAGCCAAGGGATGGCCTGGCATAGCGAAGAGAAGACGCGGAAGATCGAGGCCATGCTCAAAAACTTACGCTTTAAGCGAGAAGAAGAGGTGCAGCCTAAAATTCAAGAGGCCCTCGATAGTTGTAAAGACGGCATTGCCGCCCTCTTTCGCTCCTATGAGATGATCCGGGAGCAGGAGAAAAAAAATGCGGCCGCTAAACTGCGGCAGATCGACCGCTCCATATCTTAATTAAACGATTGAACCCACCCAAGAGGTTTTTATGCAAAAAATCACTTCCTCCACGGATCGGCTAGATGCCCTTTTAAATGACTATGAACTGAGCGTCAGCCAGCATAGCTCCATCGAGAGATTGCTCGAGCTGCTCAACATGATTGAGATGCTCCTAGACACCGACACCCAGAAAATACAAAGGGAAGAGGCGAGAGACTATCAGGACATGCGGATTAAAAATCATGCTCAAGTCTTAGATAACAGCTCGCAATCTTACTTAGAAGCTGGGCTGAAAGGGGCCTCCATTGCCCTGTCTATCGCCGGCGTCACCGCACCGTTTGCTGCCAATTCCATCGGTGGCCTGGCCGAGAGCCATCGTTTCTTGAACCTCTCTGCCTTTCAGACGGACAACCAGTTTGACATTCAAAAATTTAGCGCCTTGACCTCTAAGTGGTGCAAAGGCATGTCCAGCGCTTCCCAAACAGGAGCCTCTTTCCCACAAATATGGAGAGAGACCCGTCTTAAAGGCCTCAATGAAGTGGGAGAGCAGATCAGATCCGCTAGGCAAGATGCTAAGTCTAATGCCGAAGAGGCCAAACGCCGCTACAACCAAATCCAGCAGGCAGACTTGCAGCTTAAGAACAGTGCACATAGCGCATTCAGCCAAATAGCTGGCTAATCTTTTTTTAGCGCCTCTTTTTTTTGCAAAAAATCCCCATAGCCTCAGGGCATGGGGATTTTTTTTTAAGCGCAGACAGGCAACAGCTTGCGCCTTCTCACTCTAAAAAAAAGTCACTACTTCCTGCGCTAAAAGCGCCCCTCGCCCCTTTCAAAATATCCTTTTCAATTTGCTAAAAAATTCCTTTCATTCTATTTTCATCCATAGGCGCCACATCGAGCCAGCGCTCTTCCCTTGCTAAAAAGAGATGAAAAAGCACCTCTAGCTTTTTATCTTGTAACGACGAGAGCGACGACAAACGGGCCGAAAATCGATTGCATCTGATGAGATGCCCTAACTGGCAACAAATTCACCTTAGGAACAATTGAGCATGGAAAAACCTAGTAAAGAGTCTTTTAAAAAATCTGTACTGGACCACCTTCTTTTTACTCTGGCAAAAGATCCGAGTACCGCAACCAAAAGAGACTACTACCTGGCCATGGCTCACGCCATCCGGGATTTGCTCGTTGCTCGCTGGATCGAAACCCAGAAAAACTACTATAAAAAAGATGCCAAACGGGTCTACTACCTCTCCTTAGAGTTCTTAATCGGCCGCACCATGGGCAATAGCCTGATCAACCTAGATATCCTGCCCATCGCCCAAGAAGCTTTAAAAGAGCTGGGCATCGACATCGAAGAGGTGCGCGAAATGGAATGGGATGCGGGCCTTGGCAACGGCGGGCTCGGCCGACTTGCCGCCTGTTTCTTAGACTCTTTAGCCACCCTCCAACTTCCCGGCTATGGCTATGGCATCCGCTATGAATACGGCATCTTTGCTCAAAAAATCAAAGACGGCTACCAGCAAGAAGTGCCCGACAACTGGCTGCGCTATGGCAACCCCTGGGAAATTGCCCGCCCGGAATACCTCTACCCCGTTCGCTTTTACGGCCGTCTAGAACAAAAGACCGACAGCGAAGGCAAGACTGAGATGGAATGGGTCGACTCTCAAGACGTGATGGCCATGGCCTATGACACGCCCATCCCCGGCTACAAAAACGATACGGTCAACACACTGAGACTTTGGGCGGCCAAATCTTCGCGCGAATTCGAGCTCAATTACTTCAACCATGGCGACTACATCCGCGCTGTCGAGGAGAAAAACCGCACGGAAAACATCTCACGTGTGCTCTACCCCAACGATGAACAAATCGAGGGGAAGATCTTACGCCTAAAACAAGAGTACTTCCTTGTATCTTCCACCTTGCAAGACATTCTGCGCCGCCACAAGAAAAAACATGGCTCCTGCAAAAACTTAGGCGACCAATGCGCCATCCAGCTCAATGACACCCACCCCGCCCTCGTCATCCCCGAGCTGATGCGCCTTTTGACCGATCAAGAAAAACTCAGCTGGGATGAAGCTTTTGCTGTCACCCGCGCTACTTGCAACTACACAAACCATACCATCATGCCCGAAGCGCTTGAGAAATGGCCCCTTTCCATCTTTGGCAACTTACTTCCCAAACACCTGCACATCATCTACCAAATCAACGATCACTTCCTCAAAGAAGTGGCCGAGCGCTTCCCTAACGACCCCAATTTACTTAGCCGCATCTCCCTCATCGAAGAAAGCGATGACAAGCGCGTGCGCATGGCCTACCTGGCCATTGTCGGCAGCCAAAAAGTCAACGGCGTATCGGCCCTGCACAGCGAGTTGATTAAAAAAGACGTCTTCCCCGACTTTTATATGCTCTATCCAGAGCGCTTCATCAACAAAACAAACGGCATCACCCCTAGACGCTGGCTCAAGAAGGCCAACCGTGGCCTCTCCGAACTCATCACGCGAGCCATCGGCTCCGAATGGATAACCGACCTAAGCCAGCTTTCTAAACTGCTGCCGCTACAAGACGACGCCTCCTTCCAAAAAGAGTGGATGGAGATCAAACAAAAAAATAAAGAGCGTCTCGTCCACTACCTCAAAAAGACGCAGCATGCAGACATCAACCCCAATTCCCTCTTCGACTGCCAAATTAAACGGATTCACGAATACAAGCGGCAACTGCTCAATATCATGCATGTCATCCATTTGTACTTGGAAATTAAGAATAATCCAAACGCAACTCACATTCCAAGATCGGTCTTCATCGGCGGAAAGGCAGCTCCTGGCTACTACATGGCCAAGCTGATTATCAAGCTAGCCAACTCGATCGCCCAGGTCATCAACAACGACCCTGCTGTCGGCGGCCGCTTGAACCTGCTCTTTTTAGAAAATTACTGCGTGTCTCAAGCCGAAAAAGTGATCCCGGCGGCCGACCTCTCCGAGCAAATCTCCACAGCGGGCACCGAAGCATCCGGAACAGGCAACATGAAATTTGCCTTAAATGGAGCGCTGACGATCGGCACGCTCGACGGCGCCAATATTGAGATCTTGCAAGAAGTGGGAGCCGACAACATCTTCATCTTCGGCCTGAAATCGGATGAGGCGGCCAAGTTGAAAAGCAATTACCGCCCCCTCGAAATTTACCAGCAAGAGCCCCTCATTCGCCGCGTCCTCGACATGATCGGCTCAGGCTACTTCTGCCCCGAGCAGCCCGATCTGTTCAAGCCCATCTTTGACAGCCTCGTGCACGGCGGCGACCGCTACTTGCTGCTGGCCGATTTCAAATCCTACATTGAAAAGCAAAAGCAGGTGGAGCAAGTCTACCAAGATAAGACGCTTTGGGCCAAAAAATCGATTGTCAACGTGGCCAACATGGGCTTCTTCTCCTCAGACCGCACCATCAAAGAATACGCCGACGAGATCTGGCACGCCAAGCCTGTCTCCCTTTAAAGAAGGCATCAAAAAGAAAACCCCGCTTTCTCGTTTGAAAGCGGGGTTTTCTTTTTCTGCGGCATCTTCTGGTCAGCGTCTTGCGCAAGGCATTCTTTTGGCTTATCGCTCAAGAACCGTTTATAGCCTTTGTCTCCTGCGCCTCTCAACGTCACCTGACTTTTTCCCTATCCCTTGAAAGATGGTTCTAAATTTCTAATGTAGCGAATCAAGTATCCTTCCGGTGATTCATGATCTAGTTCATCCGGGCAGCAGCGGCACCCTTCGGCAGAGCCGCCCGCCCCATCAACTTCTGATTTTATTGCCCAAATTGTACCTGCAACAGGGATGGCACATTTAGCTAGACCACGCGCCCATTTCAAGTAACTGAACATAGCATCTTGATGACGCAGCCTTTGCAATTCGTGTTTTAGACGCGGAAGGTCTTGCTGAGTAAATTGAGCGGTTTTGCACATATAATCTTTTTTAACATCTGTCGCTCCATTTAACTCAGTTCCTTGAATGAAATGCCCCTGGCTATCTTTTTCGCGAGAATGACGCGAATGGTAGTTCAAGGAACAGCCATGATAAGCGGCTGCAAATAGGCATCCTAAAGATCCGAGAGGACCAATAACCGAGAGTGCAACCGCAGCTACTGCAAATCCTATAGCAAGGAGAATTATACCAGGTTCGCGGATAACCTTAAAAGCTCCTGATGCGAAAGTTTTAAGGCCTTTGGTAAAACTAGAGGTAGAGCTCTCTCTAGAAATCGTTTGCAGTGGGTACATAAATAATTCCTTTTTTAGCGTTTTGAAATTAGAAAATCATTCTTAGCATTTAATTATGTCGCATTTTAATAAAAAATAGAACTGCAATCTTATACAAGGCTACCCCATTGAGTTTATTGCTTGCCTGCCGTTCTAAACTATTGATTATTATTTAATTTAAATTTAAAATTTTTAATAGGTAAACAAGTAAACTATAAAGGAATTTTTATGGATCCGGCCAATCTCCAACCCGAAATCTTTCAACATATCCTCTCTCAACTGCCCCCTGAAGAGCAAGAGAAGATGAGAGCGGTGAGCTATCATTGGGATGAAAATATCAAACAAGTCGCCTACAACCAATTCCCACTTCTCAATCGAAAGCTCAACTTCTTAGAGAAGAGCTTTGCTGGAGATGCGCCAAAACTCAATCACATCAAGCGAGTGAAAGAAAAGACTGCGTTGCAGCAGGACCTAGATTGGCCAACCATGCAAAAGAAGCTTGCCCTTTTAGAAAAGACAACGGCTCTCTGCCAAAGGTCTCTAGACCTAGATGGATTGAAGAAACTTCAAGAGGTCAAAGCGTTTGGCGGCGCTTTTAATCTCGCCAAAGCAGTAGAGACTCTTGAGCTGCTAGCAGATGCTCAGGAAGAGCGCTTTAATGGGGCTCAACTCAAAAAACTTAAAACTTTTGTCAGCACACCCCATCTCTTCAATGCCGAAATCGAGCTCTACCATTCTTGCGCAGGGAAAGGAGCTAAAGCTCAAGAGCAAGTGGAAGCTCGCATCAGAAATTCTTTTAGCAAAATGGTTTTCGAGTATAAAGAAAAGGGGCAGATCCCGGAGCTCTCAGATGCTTTGAATTTCATCACCGATTTAGAATGGAAAGGGATCTTGGCTAAATCTGCAATCAGCGGCCTTATAGAGACCAACCCCAAGGATGTGCTTGAGCTGGTTTTGAATATAGAAGAGGCTGAAATTCAAGACGATCTTCTCTTGGAATTGGCAAAAAATATTGAATTCATCAACGCTGAAGATCAAGGCCTCTTCGAAGAAGCGATCGGCCACATTCAAGATGCCGATCAGCTCAGCCGAGCCCTCTCAGCGCTCCGAATGCGCGGAAATTCCACCTTTTCCATGGGAGAAAGAAGCCAAAGCTTTTCACTTGAGAGCTCTGATACTGACGATACAGACTCAGAGGCGACAAGGCTGCAGTCGCCCAAGTTTGACCTATCGGACCTGACCGATTCGGATTTTGAACCGTCTGATGTCGAACTCTCCCCTTTCGATGACTTCCCCTTAGATAGACCCCCTTTTGAAAGCCCGCCCCCCTTCCGCCAAAAACGCGATTTCAAGCGCAGCTATTAGAAAAAAAAACACTTTTTAGTTTAGCGCTCTTTAAGCGCATGAAAGGTCAGTTCAAACTGACCTGGGCCGGGCATTTTTTGCCGCTGGTAGACAATGCCCACTTGTAGGAGATAGCGCGGAGTCAAAATCAAAAAGGAGCTGTCTCGGCGCTCAATAGAGACAATTGCCTCCCCGGAGGGCAATCTTTCCATCAACTCAGGGTGGTCGATCAACGATTGATACTCCCTTATCGTCTGATAAAGTGGCGGGAGCGCTCCTTCCGAAATTTGCGGCAGGAACAAAAACAGAAAAAATACCAGCGCTTTTCTCAACATGAGGCTCCTTTTCTTTGATGAATGATGTGCCGCTCTTATCTCGCATGACAAGAGGCTCTCAGCTTAACTAAGCAAATCTTTTAGATTGGCTCTATTGCATAGAAATATGTGTATATGACTCAGAGAATTTGATTATAAAGGATTTTTCTTGATGCTAATAGCAGCGTCCAATTAGGTTCTCCTCATAAAGACCCTGAGTTCTCAATCTTTAGCAAAAAAAGCTGGGATGTGGTGAAAGACGTTTATAATTTAGTGATCAATCAAAAGCAGAGTGTCCTCTTTCCTACAAATTGATAGTGTATGCTCTCCCATTTCTCCAGATCAGGGCCTCCAATCGTAAGAGGCCCGCAAATCTACCGTATCAAATATCTTCGGGCTGACTTTTTGAATCGTTCAAGGCTTGTCTATAGCATTCGAAAAGCTCTTCATTGACTTGGCTATGAAGAATAGAAGCTATCAGCTCTTTTTTAATGCTTTTTAAGTCTAAGACAGGCGCTAATTTATTTACGATAGCCTCATCTCCAGCGGCTTTTGCATGTTCTAGGAGTCTTTCGATCTCTTGTTTTGTAAAAGCTAGCTTATTCTTACTTTTTCTTGTTCCTTTAGGGGCTCTTGCTTTAGGTTGAACTAATTGAGGCTCTTCTACTTTCAAAATATGCTCACTAATCATATTTAATAACTCGGTTGCCGAGCTAGACTTCATTTTTTTTAGCGTAAAATGATGGATGTAACCCCCTCTATCGGAAGGCAAATAATGACAAATATCTTTTTCCGCCTTTCCATTGACCTTCTTGATCGCTTCCGCAATCAAGCTATCTAACAATTCACTATCTGCAGCTGATTCTTTTTCTTGTGTAGAAACCATTTGGTGGGTCCTATTATTTTAAAAGTTTCCCTTTGGATAGCTTGCCAGGGATAGCTTACCAGCTAGGCATTTCAGGAAATCGTAATCCCGCATTGCCGATAAATAATAAGTTTTTTGGCAAGCATTTAAGGGTTAAATCTCTCTTACCTAAGAAAAATCTTCTTTTTAAGTAAGAAGCAAATCCCATTCACAACAAAGATCTTTAAGCCTATCAGCATATTTCTGGTCGTAGCTACTGCTTCGACCGAAAATCTTCTGAAAGCTAAATATCAAAAGGCTGTTGATTGGGCCTATACCCTCGTGTGAAAGCTAACTATAATCTTACTTCTATACTGTAGAAGCAAGTCAATCAACTGTTTTATTTTGAAGCAACTACGATAATTATGCAATATATTAAATTAAGATTTTTCTAATATTGAGCCGCGGAAATAACTTAAAGACGCTAAATAAATACAAAGTTGTCTCATGTAATTTCAAGCATATTACAGGAGTGAGATGGGGCTGGAACCATAATTTTGTCCCCTTTCAGAAAAATAGCGGAAAAAAATGTTGCAAAGAAGCTAAAACACGATAGACCTCTCGGCTAATCTTTTCTATAAAAGCATATTGATTGGATTTTTACGATTTTTTAGAGGGGGAAAGGACTCTTGAGGGGCGTACAGGAATAGAAGTAATCATTATGGATTTTCCTAGAAGACGAGCTGCTAGGGGATAAAGAGACGGCAGAAAGAGATATCAAGCGATCAAAAGTTTTGGATAAGAAATTAGAAAGGTTTCGAAATAGGCCTTTGGAGCTTATAGGAGTTCTTATTTAAGCGCCCTATTGAAGAGAAATCTCGCTATGAAGGATGTATTAAAAGCTTAGCGGTCTTAAGATCAGAGCCTCCAAATGCAGGAGGCTCATAAATCTGCTCTATCAAATATCTTCAGGCTGGTCTTTCGAATCGTTCAAAGCTTGCTTGTAGCGTTCGAAAAGCTCTTCATTGACTTGGTTATGGCGAATAGATGCGATCAGCTCTTTTTTAATGCTTTTTAAGTCTGAGATGGGCGCCAATTTATTTACGATAGCCTCATCTCCAGCAGCTTTTGCATGCTCTAGAAGTCTTTCGAGCTCTTGTTTTGTAAAAGCTAGTTTATTCCTACTCTTTCTTGTTCCTCTAGGAGCTCTTGCTTTAGGCTGAACTGGCTGAGGCTCTTCTACCTTCAAAATATGCTCACTGATCATCTTTAATAGCTCAGCTGCCGCTTTAGACTTCATTTTTTTTAACGTGAAATGATGGATATAACCCCCTGTCTCCGAGGGCAGGTAATGGCAAAGGTCTTTTTCTGCTTTGCCATTTACCTTCTTAATCGCTTTCGAAATCAAGTCATCTAGCAATTCACTGTTTGTGGCTAATTCTTTTTCTTGTGTAGTAACCATTTTATGAGTCCCATCATTTTCGAAGTTTTTCGTTAGCTGCTAGCCCGATAAATTTTTAGGCTTTAGAATAATAAGGCATTTTTAGAGATAAAGTGTTTTTTGACAACCATTTAAACTATAAATTGCATTTTTCACTCAAAATGCTCGTGGTATTCTCCTCCTCGTAAACAAGGAGGCTCCCTACTTCTCAGGCTACAGCCGGCTATGAGCAGGACTAAGGAAGAGCTTTTTGGACAATGCAACTTTTAGCGAATCGGTGCGTTGAGCTGAGTTTAGTTGAAAGTATCTCAAATGAAACACAGATGTTGTTGCGCATGTTAAACGGCTTCAAAGCCTCTAGAATCGACGATTCTAAAGAGCTTTCACGCTCGTTTGACACGTAAAAACATCTGTGATCGGGCACTTAGTCATGTGTTAAGAAAAAAATATGTAGAAGTCAGAGACCTGTGTTTCAAAAACTGCCTATGGAGTCGATCCTACTTTGCAGGCTCTGTTGGAGTAGCTTCTCTAGAAGTGCTTAAAAGGTATATCGCACAGCAAAACACTCCCGATTGAATAAGATTGAAGCTGTCAACTTTGAGTTTAGCAGCTTCAATCGCGCCTTAATCCTAAGCCACGAATGGCGAGGGTTTACGGTGCAGTTGCTAATGAATCAGCGACGCTCTAACTCCTCTTCACGATTGACGAGGAGTTAGAGCGCATCGGCTAAAAAACCTTTTTCTGCAGAACTTCCTCAATCAGCTTCGCCATCTGCTTGCTAAAAGCGGCCAATGAGGGGTAAGCTTGTTCTGAATCGCTTTCCTTGGCTTGACTTGGGATGAAACCCTCTCCATCCAATGCCGCTAAGGAAAGCTGATAGTTTTGATAGAGGGAAAGGAGAAACTGATTTTTGTCACCTGAGCCCTCTTCCATTTTAGAGAGATGCCAAAAGGGATAATCCAACGCTTTTTTTAGATCGATCAGCTTCCATAATTGCTGGCTTTCTGGCTCTAATACTTCTTCAATTTGAAATGCTTGGCTGTACGCTTTCAATGAGTGGGAGCGCCAGTCTTCCCCTTGTAAAAGGGCTATCAGCCTCGCGCTATTTTCTAAAGCGTATTGCCCTCTAAGAAGCAAAGCACCTTGAAAAAAAGAGAGGAAACGCTGATGAGGAAAGAGGCTAGCCAATGCTAAAAGCTCTCTAAAGCTTTTCAAATGATAGCTGATCGTCTTAAAAAGATCCCCTATTTCCCCAGCTTGCTCTGCCATTTTATGAAGCTGCTGCTCAATCGGCGTCAGCTTTCTTTCTATGAAGTGAAGCGCCGCCTCTAATTCTCTTTTTTGCCTTTCTGCAAATGCTTGGGCAGCTTGCTCTTTTAAATCGGGCAACGGAAATAGTTGCTGAAAAGCGGTTTCAATTTTTCCTACTAGAGGCTTTAAAGAAGGGGTATTCAAGCAGGCGGTAAAATGGTGGACCCCGCCTTGAACCATCTGATCAATTTTAGACTGCACCTGCATTTTTTGCATATTTTTTGGGGGGCTCAGAATCAAGTGCAGGCCCAAGGGAGCTTTTTGACCGATCCATTGAAGCCTTTTTGCTTGCTCATAGGGATAGCGAAAAGCAATGCTGGCTTGGTTTAAGGGCTCTAATTGAGAAGCTGCCGTTTGACAAAAAGAAGCCATGGCAGTCAGATCGTGGGTGAGCTCTTCTGCAGAAAACTTTTGCAAATAGACCGGCGTCAAAGCCTGTTCATTGGCAAGCCCTAGATGATAGATAACCGATGATAAGAGGGCCTGTGTCAAACCTCCCTCTTTTTGCAGAAGCTGCATCAATTCAAAGGCGCGGAGGAAATGGTTAAAATGGAAGGTGGCATCTTGGCGGTAAATGCGAGGCTGTTGGTCCACGCTTAAAATCTTATGTCCGCTTCCTAAGTTTAAAAGAGTAGAAAAGCTCCTTTCAGATTGTACTTGCGGCATGGCCTTTAGGCCCTTTCTCCCTTTTGCTCCTTTTTTAGGGGCGGCGAGGGCCATACTTTTCAATGGATCCTCGAGCTCATCTGCTGCCAAAGGCTTAAAAAAGGGCTTAAAAGCATCCATTTTCTCTGCCGTCTTTGAAGCGATTTGCCGTCTTCCAACCTTTTTTTTGCTCTGAGTTAATTCTCTATTTTCTAATTTAAAAAAGTATTCTGCTTTGAGCTGCTGAATCTCTAATTGGCTCTTTTGCAGGGGTTCTTGGATCCGTTTAAAAAAAGGAACGTAGCATTGGTAAAACGACTCTAAAATATAAGCGCTTTTTTTTAGGGTCAAAGACCCCGCCTCTATCAAACCATTTATACTCTGCACTTCATCTAATTCACGCTGATAGATGTTGCTTTGAAAGAGGGCCAGCTTGGAAAAACCCTTGACGATTTGCAGCTTAATCTGTCTAAATTCCACCTCCTCCTCCGGACCAAACATTTGGTTGAAGATAGCTGGCGAAAGCCGGCTAGCCTCTTTGAGAATGAAAGCGCAATCTTGGACGCACCTTTCCGCTGCAAGCTGCCGTTCCTGGGTATCTTTGCCTTGATAAAAATGCCTCTTTAACCCGTTCATATGGCCAATGAAAAGAACGGCCACTTTGAACCAGACCAAGCCGTGTTCATTGGCAAAGAAATGCGACCTCTTTCTTAAATCTTCACGAGGGAGTTCATTTTTTAAGGTCTCTGCCGCATAAGCAAGCAGGACTCGAATGGGCTTGATCGTCGTTTTTTTTGCCCATTCGCTTTCGCTTAAATTCAATTGAGGTATCAAGCCCCGAAGCCACTTTTCCAAGAAATCTTTATAGATCATGGGCACGAGCGAAACCAAGCGACTCCGCTTATTTTCTTTTTGTTTTGAGTCATCATAGGCGGGGTTGATGCCAAAATAGAGCTTGTCCAATTGACGCAGAGTCTCTTGAAGGGGCAAAGAGTTGCCGTGCATCGAACCGATTAAGGAAAAGTACTTAAGCTGCTCGGCTAAAGAAGTTGAAAGGCCCTGGTCCAACATCAAAGAAAGCTGCTTTTCCGCCTGCTTTAAATTAACAAAGTAGCGCCTTGCCAACAGCCTAAATTTTTCAATCAGCCGCAATATCTCCTCTCCCTTAGCTCTCAATTGACTGGATATTTTTACCTTGGCTGCAAATTCGCATTCCAATGTTTCTTTGAGATTAAAGAGCGCTTCCTTCGTTTCTTGGATGTAGAGTTGGGAAGATTGTACTGACATCGATAGCAGTTTATATGGAATTGTCGCAGCCTCTTCTTGCAACGGATTCATCACAAAAGAATAACGGCTGGTTAAATGCAAAAAGGAGCAGAGATTTTTGATATGCTGGTAGTAAAAATTGAGCGCTGCAACTTCTTCTAGATCGCTCTGCTCTTTAAAATAACGCTCTTTCTTCTGATAAAGGGAGGCCGCCATATTGAATAATTGCGTCACGTCTTGACTTTCTAAAACGTCCTTATGAAAAATCTGTTCAAAATTTTTCAAACAATTCACA